>DVJT01000166.1 GCA_018716565.1 Candidatus Avigastranaerophilus faecigallinarum
GTTTTCGCTGATTTTGATATAATTGGCTTTGATTTTGCCGTAGGTATCTTTATCGGTTACGGTAAAGGCCAAAGTTGAATTATCGGCAAAAATGACACCTTCGCCATCGGCTTTATCGCCGGTTGAATGCAGTGTTTTGTCGCCGATATCCAGCGTTGCGCCATTGCCGACCTGAACTGTCGTAATTGTATCAGTCGGCTCTTTGTCAAACGTCAATGTGCCTTTGTTAATGGCTAAAATGTCCAAGGCACCGATATTGCCGCTGATTGCATTATTTAAAGAGTGGCTGTTTTCAAAAATCAAGCTGACATCTTCAACATTACCGTCAATTTTGGCGTTTGAGTTCTGAAAATGAATTTTGCGCGATCATCACCGTTAATATTGGCACTTAACGTTCCGGCCAGATTAATTCTGGTATCGTTATCATAAACATTAAGCGTAGCTTTCTGAGCCTGGCTCATATCTTCTGTAAACGCTTTGGCAAACAATGTAGAACCTGAAGCAATATTAAGCTCTGTCCCGTTGGCAATTTTGATTTCTCCCGTTGAAGACAATTCCGCAGAAGAGCCGCTGACATTTATCGTTCCGCCGGTAATATTGATGTTGCCGCTTGCCGGTTTGCCGTCCTCACTTTGATAATCACCGCCTCTTATTATTGACGAATCTTTAAGAGAGATTGTGCCGCCGCTGATATTTATATCACCGGTTTCACCGTCATGGAATATTGCGGAACCGTTTTCCAACATAAACTCTCCGCCGCTAATATCCAAATCGCCGGAATTTTCACGTCCCAAAGAACTTTCATTCATCTTAAACGTACCGCCGGAAACGGTCATTGCAGCACCTTTCTGGGAATTACCTTCTGCTGATGCGGCCGGATAAGTGCTGATGTTGGAATTATTCATTTCAAACGTACCGCCGGAAATATTAAATTTGCTGCCGTCATCAGCATTGCCATATATAAAGATTTCGCCGGTATCCAACTTTATTGAGCCGTTGCTGATGTCTGCTTCTTTAGCGTTCAGCGTTGATCGCCATTCAGCTTCATTTTCCTGTTTCAGCGTCAGTTCTCCGCCCGTTTGGGTATATTTGCCGTCAACAAACATAAAAGGCTTTTCTGTCTCATTTGTCGCATCTGAATTGATTATCGATAAAGAGGCATCATCTGCTAAAGAAACATTGCCTTCAACTTTCAAAGTATTGGAAACATCAACTTCCTCAGCTTCCGGTTCTACAATAGCCTGAGTTTTTACATCTAATGAGGCCGTTCCTGATAAATTTATGTCTTCCGGGTGTGAAACCTGAGTATCCGAGCGCTCTACAACGTAGCTTCCCGATGTTAGACTGGTTGCATCCGCCGGAAGATTTTCCGCAAAAGCATTATGGCCGCAAGTCAGCGCCACCAATGCCGTCGTAATTAAGAGTTTATTTTTCATACGATTAAACATCCTTTGTTAACTAGTTAAACAAAACCCACCGTTCATAAAGAAAGGCGGGCGGATGTTCGAAAACCGTACAAAAACAAAAATAACTTATTGATTTATATGGTATAATTTCACGATTTTTACATTTGAAACTTGCTGTGACATAAGGGTGATACAGCAGATGGTAAAAAAACAAAACAGGTTATTTTTGAGAAAACATACTTATTATGTTAGAATCGCAGTTCCCAGAGATTTGTTTTTTATTGTAAAGATAAATGAAGTCAGGTATTCTCTTAACACCAAAAACTACTATGATGCTTGCCAAAAGGTAAGAATCATATCAGTAATGTTAGATATTTTATTTAACAAAGTAAGGAATAAACTGATGAAGATAGATAGTGCTTTACAAGGACAAGCAACAGATGTGCATTTAAGCAGAGAGGACTATGAAAAATTCTTCATCTATGAATTAAACAGAATAAAACAAACAATAGATAATAATTTTGCAGAGATAAAACAGGGGAATTTTTCTTGGGACGATATAAATTGGTTGAATGATGCAGCCAAACGGGATTTTGAAAAAGAAACATCTATACAAATAGAGACAGAGGAAGATGAAATATTATTTGGACAGGAAATAATAGAACGCTGTTTTGAAAATTATTTGAAGGAAACCATCCAAAAGGAAAAATGCCCAACATCAGATAAATTAAAACAGATTTATGAGCATAAACCTCTGTATAAGATGAATGATGATGAATTATTAGAAAGACATCCTCATCTTGATTGTCTAATGAGTGGTTTGTCTCTGATAGAGGATTATGCTAAAAATTATATCCAGTCATTTATAAACGATATGGAATATAGGACAATGAATCCTTTTGTCAGTAAATGGTTGAAAATAATTCAAGAACAAGAAATGAAAGAATTGAGCAAACCTTCTATTGTTGTGGAATGGAAAGATGTTATTGAAAAGTATAATAGAGGAAGAAAAGCTGATTATGCCGTAAAGGATGCTACTATAAAACGAAATCAACAAAAGCTTGAAACTTGTTTTCAGTTAATCGGAAAAACTAATTTGGCGGAATTTACAGCAAGCGATTGTTCAGGATTATCTTCAAAATTAGAAGAAAAGCCGAAAAACAATAAGAATCCTGAAAAATTATCTATCAGGACAAGAACAAATTATTTAATAGTTTTTAAAAATTTTATGGAATGGTGTTACAGGGAAGGATATGTATCTAATGATTATTCATCCAACATTATTATTCCAACTAAAAAGGTTATTCAAAAAATAGGTGTTGTTGAGAAGGTTCCCTTTGATAAGAAAGATTTGTTAAAATTTTTTAATCCCGATGTGTTTTTGAAAAAAATACGAGACAGAAAGAAAATTTGGAGATTCTATATTCCATTGATTGCGATGACCACAGGAGCAAGAATCAATGAAATTTGCCAATTAGGAATTAACGATATTAAGAAAGAAAAGAATATTTGGTATTATGATTTAAATGATGAGGAAGAAACCAAGTCATTGAAAACCATAAAATCAAAAAGAAAAGTTCCTATACATTCCATTGTTTTGGAACAAGGATTTTTAGAATTTGTAAAATATATGAAATCCCAAAAATCAGAAAGATTATTTACAGATTTAACATACAGGGAAGATTCCAACTATTCTCAAAAACCTAAAAATTTTTATAGTGAATATATCAGAGACATAGGCATAACAGACCCTAAAAAAACATTTCATTCTTTTAGGCATTTGTTCAAACAGATGATGGAGAAAAGCAAAATCAGAACAGAAGTTCAAAATGCCATCTGTGGATGGGAAGGGCACAATATAGGTGAAAGTGTTTATGGAAAAATAGATGTAAAAGATATGAAGGATGCTATTGAAACGGTAAAATTTAGCTTTCTTCAAAAAACATTACAACAGATTAAAGATAATAAGCCCAATTTTCTAAAATTTGATTAGAGTTTCATAGTATATAAAATTATCAATTTAAAATAATCTGTTTTCTTCATCACATCATAATAAATACAAATGTAAGTAATACTATTGAGTGTTGTTTATGAAATTAAAGGAGCAGAAATGCCCCTATGCAAAATTATTATCAAAATTAAAGGATTACTAATGAGTGATGACATTGAAATAACAAAATATGATAACTTCAAATTTAATCAGATAATTCAAAAACAAGGATTAAATTCCAACAAATCAAATTACAAATCAAAACAAAAGAAATCAGTTCACCAACAAATTAACTTACCTAACAGAATCATTTACACAACATCGGCATCTATTGATGAATTAAAGGAACTAAATCCAATTTATAAATATAATTTTGAAAATAAAAGAGATGAAATTTTAACTAAATTACCCAAAAAACAACTAAATTATCATCTTTCTTTCAATCCCCATACAGAAATAACAGAAGATAGATTAAAAGATACATTTAATTTTATCAAAAACAAATATGGTTATTTTCTGTATGGTAATAACTGGATGAAATATCTTAATCTTGATTATGACCTATATATTGAGAAACAAAACAATTATCATCTGCATCTAATTATAAGAAATATGATGCCAGATGATTTTTTGTTATTATACGGATATTTTTTTAGGTTGTTGCAATCTCAATATCAGGAGACCACCGCTTATTGCAAGCTTATTGATGATGAAAATTTAACAATCAAATATGACATCAAAAATAATAACACATCAATTTATGATGCCAAATATTTTATTAAAAATAAGGATTAACAATGAATTTAGATGACAAATTAAGACAATACAGAGAGCAGAAAAGAAGAAATTTAGATACAATGAAAAATAATCAAAACCCTACTTTCAGAAAAGAATTAGCCAAACAAAACCAACAATTAAATATCAGAATGGATGATGAAAAAAAGAAGTATCATCAATTAAAACTAAATCAATTAAACCAAAAGTAGGATGTTGAATGATAAGCCCTAATATGTTTTTTAACGAGTTAGTGAAACGACATCCAAAAGGAAATTATATTAACAACGGAATTATCGTATTTTGTGATGATGGTTATCAGGTTGCTTGCTTTAAATCTCTGGATAAAAGAAGATACGCATTAGTTTTCTTCAATTTTGGAAAATTTGAGATTTTGGAAACCACTATTTAAATATGTTAACATTTTTAAGTTATTGATGATTTTTTGATTAGTCATTATTTGTTGTAATAATTCAGATTCATTCATAAAATATCCTTTTTTATATGGATATTTATATTAAAAGGAGAGGCAGCACATTTCTGTACTGCCTTTGCCTTTATGAAAAAAACTATTACTTGCTTTAAGTAAGTTTAGAAGCTGTATCTTGCACCGAGCAGGAACTCGTGAGATTTAGCTTCAAACTTATTGTTGCTGCCATCGTTTTTAACATTAACTTCATCAGCATCGGTATATCTATAACCAGCATCCAGAGCCAGATTGTCAGTCATAGCATAGGAAACGCCAGCGCCGATCTGCCAAGCGAAATTTGTTTTGCTTTTGCTTACATTTACATTATCGCCTTTAAGAGAGCCTTTCAGACGAGCCATACCAATACCAGCACCAACATACGGAGTAAATTTCGTACCTGTATCAATATCGTAGTAAGCGTTCAGCATAACGGAATTGTTTTCCATTGACAATTTAGTGGAACCAAATTCATCAGTAAGTTTCTTTTCAGCATCCTGTTTGATGTTCAATTCAAGTTCAGTTCTGACTGCACCAGTTTTTACACCATAAGCCAAGCTGCCACCGAAAACATTGTCACTGAATTTCTGTTTGCCAGTTTCGCCATCTTCACTATCCCATTTTGCATCGTGAGAAGCATCAGAATAGGTCAATTTACCAGATACATATTGATTAAATTCAACAGCGTTTGCATTTGCAGCAAACAAGCAAGCAGCAACGCCCGCCAATAATAAAGTCTTGTTCATAGTATTTCCTTTTATAAAAGTTATTACATATATCAAAATGTTCAGCTTAAAAATATTGTCAAAAACCGAACGCCAGAATCCAATATTTTATTTGTCATATTGTTTTTGATTTTAAACTTGTTGCAATCCAAGGTTTTTAAGGAATATGAACAACAACAGAAGAAATTTAATTGACTCTTAACATTTTAAATGTATATTGAAATCAAATGTTCCTTTATTTTCAATCACTTATCTAAATATTAAACTTCATCCTTTTGATAAATATATTAAAAGGATTGAAGATGATTTACGGTTATATTCGCACCAGTACAGAAAAACAAAATAATGAAAACCAGCATTTTGAGATAGAAAATTTTGCAATGGCAAACAATATCCATATTAACAAATGGATAATGGAAACAATTTCTTCCAGAAAACCGTTAGAAGAAAGAAAATTAGGTAAGTTATTAAAGAAATTAAAACCAGATGATATTTTAATTACTTCTGAAATTTCAAGATTAGGTAGAAATTTATTACAAATAATGTCTATTCTCCATTATTGTATGAATATCGGCTGTCAGGTATGGACTATTAAAGATAATTACCGATTAGGAAGTGATATTCAATCAAAGGTACTAGCTTTTGCTTTTGGATTATCATCAGAGATTGAGAGAAACCTCATCTCCCAACGCACTAAAAATTCATTGGATAAACTCCGAGCAGAGGGAAAGCACATCGGTAGAGTAAAAGGAAGTAAAAATAAAACAACCAAATTATCAGGTAAAGAAGAACTGATAAAAAAATTATTATCCCAAAACATTAAAAAAGTTAAGATTGCTAAAATGCTGAACGTGGATTATACAACCCTCTACAAATACCTGAAAGAAAAGGCGGTATATACTTTATTTTTCTCAATAAATTGTCATAATTCAACACATATATACACAATTTTTAAAATATCTACATAAAAATTTGTGACAGTTAGTTTTAAAATCTCTATCATTCACTTTTAAAATGTGTGACACACAAAATTAGAATATTTCCCCCTAACTAAACGCAAAATTGAAATATTCGCATTTTGTGTCCGACAATTCTCGTTTTGGCTGTCCAACGATAAAAATCCCTCCAAATTTAAAAACAAATTCAGAGGGTAATTTAGGGTATAACAAAATAACCCACCCGAATATCGTTTTTTTTATTTGGTGAGTTTGTTCTTTCAAATACGAAACAAAAAGAGCCGATGATT
>DVJT01000167.1 GCA_018716565.1 Candidatus Avigastranaerophilus faecigallinarum
GTATAAAGTGGCTCAAGTTAATATGGGAACTTCATTGCCAACGATGCCAAAAATAATTAACTTGGTGAATGAGCATTATTCTGACTTACGATTTAGCAAATCAACTCTAGATCAGGAAGTAATGCATCATATTAACCCCAAAAGAGCTCAAAGATTAGCGCATAAAGAAGTTCGGGAACGTGGAATTGGTACTAAAGCTCAACAAGCTTTAAAAAAGCAATTTGAGAAATCGAAAATAACTAGAAAAAAGATGAATAAAGATAAAAAACGTGAAATGCAAAAAGAGCGCTTTTTACAAAAACAAATTAAACGTCGAAAAAAACATCGAGGTCATTAATCAACAAAAGCTCGCAATTAATTTCGCGGGCTTTTTTGACAAATATATTATAATTTAGATGAAATAAGAAGATTATAAGATGGCCTTGTTTAGTCCGTTTTAAGAGCAATGAGTAGCACTTTTATTTGAAATTCTTAAGTGACTAAAAATTTTTTTAAGATAAGATGCTTGATTTTTATCCAACAAATATGAAGAAAATATGCGGATGAAAAAGATAAAATCCAAGTGCCAAAAAGTGTCAAAATAGAATGAGTTTCTGCATGATACTGCATATTTAATCTACGCCAAATCAGTTGGTTCCAGAATACATTAGATAAATAAGCGCGATATGCGTAAACAGCCAAGAAATGAAAATTTTTTAAGCTTTTTTGAGAATTTTTCTTAACCTGATGTAAATAGAAAGCAGAAATTAGTGCGATTACCCTTAGACAATAAAATGTCATTGATGGTTTATAGTAGGGGGCATTATTGAAATTAACCAGATGACCAAATCTATGTAATTCAATATTGGTCCAGACAAAACAACCAATAAAAAGCAGTACAATTAGCCACCATACTTTAGTAATAAACTTATTGTAATAATGTTTAAACTGCCATGCTAAAACTTCGTAGACCCCATAAATAAAGAAGAAAATAAAAACACGATCTAGTAAATACCAATCGTGTTCATGAATACCATGAAAAACATAATAATCATAAAAATAAAGCCATGCGAAGTAAAAAAATAAAAGTAATAATAGCTACAATAAGTCCTCTTTTACCATTGTGCTTAACGAAATAACTAATTGCCCAAAATAATGGCATAAGAATAATAAATTGGAGCATCATTGTGTTATACCATAAATGCGGTGCGGCATTACCATTAATAAATTGCCAGCAAAAAGAAGCTAAATTATGATAATGATTTACTTGTTGGAGCCATGGCATTCCTAGTAGGTAAATTAAAGTCTACCAGAATGTTGGTACAAATAGGTTTGACCAACTATTACGTAAATAATGAAAATAAGAGAATTTTCCATGTTCGTCATTAGTTCGAATAGTCGTATACAAAATACCGAAGATGAAAGCTGGGGCCGTGTACTTTACTAAATTATAAAAGATGCCAAAGATATCTTGAATAGAATTTGGTTGGGAAGTTTTCATGATTAGGGACATAATCAGCTGTGACATAACTGTTGTACAAGCAAATACTTTTAAATAATCACCGATATCAGCATTAGAATTTGATGTTTTCATTTATATATTTCTAAATAATTGTAACTATTTTGAATTAGGATAATTTTTATTTCCACCATAATTATATTCAAAAAGGAGTTATCTTTGTAAAGTATCGTTGTAAGTAGATACTAGTAAACTATAGTAAAATTATTGATATGATAAAGTTAAAAGAGAAAACTTATATTAAGTAAGGTGGAAGAATTTTTGAAAAATAAAAAAATTCTAAAAAGAGTTAATTATTGGGTTGTGATTGGAATAGTTTTAATAATAGGTATGGGTATTTATATATGGTGGAATAATTCTAAAAAGGAAGCCCCACATCATCAATTAAAGCCCCAACCCGCTGTAATTGATAACACTAGTACTCGGCCCGCTTCTTACACAACTAAAGAATTCAAAAATTTATTATCCCAAAATTACCCCGATATTTATAAAAACTTGAATTTTAAGCAAAAACCAACTTTCTATGTGATTCCTGGTTTGATTCAGTCAGCAGCAATTAAATATACTCCTCCTGATCGGGGACAACCAGGCATTGCATATGATATGGATCCGCAGGGATTAGCAATTATTGATCATAAATATTTAATTATTTCAGCTTATAGTAAAAGCAAAACATTTGATTCAGTTCTTTGGGTATTAGACTTTAAGACTGGACGTTTTATAAAAACGGTTGCCTTAAATAATATTGATCATGTTGGTGGGATTGCTTATGATGAAGATCACAAGCGTCTATGGGTAGCCACTATTAATCAAGAGCAACGGGCACAAGTTCAATCGGTAACGCCGAAAGAAATTGAAAAATATAATTTTAAGAAACAGAAAAAGCCAATAAAATTTGAACATGGTACTAACTTATCAGCACCACTTCGAACATCTTATATGACTTATCATAAGAATAAACTCTATATCAGCTACTTCGATAAAGTCCGAGGTGGTCAACTTTTTGCCTATAAACTTAATAAAAAAGGACTATTTAAAAA
>DVJT01000008.1 GCA_018716565.1 Candidatus Avigastranaerophilus faecigallinarum
TAAAAATATTTAATAAATCTGAGTTTTACGCTATATTTATTTTAATACTTCTTTTGTTTTAGTAAGGATTAAGAATAAAATGACCAATAATATTTTGAAAATCAACTCAAATACTTATCAATTATTTGAAAATAACAAAAGTATCGGCACAATCTCTACTTATACCAACGACTATCATAATCAAAATTGCTATCTTAAATTTAACCTTCTTACGTATCCACTCTCTTCGCCTTTTTCTTTAATCATGCAAGATAAAAAGAAACCACTACAAGTTATGCTTGATTCAACTGAAAAGTATTTAATCGCCTTTTTAACTAAAAATGGCTTTCAATTAAAAAGACGGTGTTTTTCATTAATTGTTAAAAAAGATAATATGAAATTGCTTCCTGAAGAAAAAATAGCTATTCAAAAATTCGATATGCACAATAATAAATATTTAGACTGTTGTGATTTTCTATACCAATATTATAAAAACAGTCATAAAGTTGTGTCACCACTAACTGTCTCAAAAGATCAGTTTATTAAAGAAGTTCCTACTAAAACAGGATATTATCAACTTAATAAAGATTATCAAATTGAAAATATTATTTTTACCGAAAATAATGAAATTGCTTATATTTGTTCTACGAATTCAAAAACATGTCCTCAGTTTATTCAAAGCGTGCTATTAGATATGTTCAGTTCTTTCGAAAGCATATTTTTTGAAGCAGACGATACTGATTGGGCAGCAATGGACTTACTTCATCAATTTGATGTAGATGTAACTCAAAGTTTCAATACATATATTCTAGATACATCCGTGACTAGAAATAAGTTAGACAATGATCTTTAATTAAAAATACATCCCTTTAGGCAGAAAATACTGGCAATCAATATTTATTTTAACCTTGATTACCAGTATGTCTTTATCTTCAGGCTTTAACTAAATGAATTTCACGATCAAATAATGCACGCATCTCTTGATTAAAATTGTGCGCTATAAAAATAATCGTCTCTTTACCCTTAACTAAATTCTTTAAAATATTCATGGTTGCTTTTTGATCTATCGCACTAGTTCCTTCATCGATCAAAATTATGTCACTTCCATGTACTTTAGCCCGAGCTAGCACAATTTTTTGCCTCTGACCGCCCGAAATATTTAATTTATCTAGATTTAATTGATGCTCTAATCCTTCCTTAAATTTAGAAATATCATTAGCGAAATTAACCTCTTTGATTATAGGCTCTACTTGAGAATCTAATTTTGAATTAAACATAGTAATGTTGTCTTTAATCGTCCCAGGAAAGAGATTTGGGTCTTGTGGAATATACCCAATTTTTGACATATCTGGAACAATTTCTTTTCCATTTTTATCTTTAAAAATAATAGATCCCTGTGTTGGTTTTATTGAACCTAAGATTAATTTAAACAAGGTAGATTTTCCAGCCCCTGAATCTCCAGTTAACAAAATCTTTTCTCCAGATTTTATTTGAATATCAGGAAAACTTAGCTTTTCACCATTTGGAAAAGCTAAAGCTAAATTCTCAGTATAAATTAATGCTGGCTTTTCCTTCTCAACTTTTGAATTGTTTTTTATTAGTGCAGAATCACTACTAATTTGGTCCATTAGTTCTTCAGAAGATTTCATAAAGCTCAATGCCTGGATCATTTGTTGCAAGCCAATGGAAATATTAGCTGCAAAATTTTGTACTGACATAATTGCACCAAAAAGTACTTGTCCTTGAGTGATCATGTATCCAGTCAGAGAAAGAAGAATTAATTGTCCTATTGAGTTACATAATCCATTTATTACAATTAGTTCTTGCTGCGTACCCGTTTGATGAACATGCGCTTTTTCAATACTATTAGCTGCCTGACTCTGAACTTGAAATAGTTTTGTACCAGCAAAATATCTGCGTAATTCTTCAACTCCAGAAAACCATTTTTCTAACGTATCTAAATAATGTTTATTTTGAATAGAAACATTGGTTGTCGCCTTTTCCATCTTTTTCTGAACAAGTTTAGGAATATAGTAAGAGGCAATATCAATTACAATACTTACAATAAAAATTTGCCAGTGAATTGTAAGTAAAGCAACCAATGCAGCAATAAACATGGTTCCATAAAAAGGAACAATAGGGTACCAATCAAAATAATTTTCTCTTACCATCTCAAGATCGTTAGTCATTCGATTTTGAACCGCAGCTATTTTGTGATACTTATTGTCCTTAAAGTAATGGCTAGCAAGATTATTACGAATTTTTTTATTATATTCCTCTTCTTGAATACGAGTAACAAACTGAATGTAATAAATTAACTCTTGCGCTGCTAAATATAAGAGTCCGATAGCAAGACTTGTCCATAACACTCCCATCCAGTTTTTATTCTTGATAAAAGTTAACCAGTACATTTGGACATACCCTGCACCAATTGCGCCCAATCCAGAAATAATGGATAAAAAACTGATATAAATAAATCTAAGGTAGTTTGTCTTTATAAATCCCTTAAAGCTCATCCCTAATCCCCTCCATTTTTCAAACTGATTTTCCGATCGAACATGTTCTCTAGCTCATCATTAAAATTATGAGCAATCATGACAATAGTAGTTTCCTGATCAAGTAAATTTTTCAAAATTTTCTTTGTTGCTTTACTGTCAATTGCACTTGTTCCCTCATCAATAAAGAGCCATTTTGATCCGGCTAAAATTGCTCTTGCCAAAACGATTTTTTGCTTTTGTCCTCCTGATAAATTTCCTTCATCCAAATTAATTTCATGCTTTAAACCATCTGGGATTTTTTTAAGATCATTTTCAAATTCAACTTGTTTAACTATTCTTTTTACTTTCTCATCAAGCTTTGAATTGAACATTGTCATATTATTTTCAATAGTATCAGGAAAAAAGAGTATTATCTTGTGCTACATATCCAAGTTCATCCCGATTGAGTTTAATTTCTTTTCCGTTCTTATCTTCAAAAATCACTTTGCCACTAGTTGGTGATAATTTACCTAAGATCAACTTAAATAAAGTCGATTTTCCACTACCACTATCGCCTGTTACTAAAACTTTTTCACCACTTTTTATAGTTAAATCGAGGTAAGAAATAAGTTCACCATTCTTAAATTGATGCTGTAGCCCCTTTATCTGTAATTTAGCTACGTTTTCATCTTGATGCTCATTTTGTAAAGGTGCGCTCGCGCCTTCCAATGAGGTTATCTTTTCATTTAACTTCTTTGATGATTTAATTAAGTTCCATTGCGTAGCTAATAATGCAGTACCATTCATAACTGTCGAACAAAATTGAATTGTTGTAATGACAGCACCAAAGACTATTTGACCATTAAAGTATAAATATGCAGCAAGAATCATCAAGATTATCTGTCCACCTATATTAACAATAGAGGTAGCTAAGTCCGCAATAGCAATAGTTGCACCTTGGCGAATAGCCGCCTTTTTATAAGCATCAGCTGCTTGATTCATGGAATCAGAATAAATTCTAAAACTACTATATCTTCTTAATTCATCTAAGCCATTAATCCAGTTTGATATTGCTTTTAAAAGTTTTTCATTGCTTTTAGTGACTTCAATCGTGGCATTTGAACTCATATTTTCAAATACCTTTGGCAACAAAAGTGAAACTAAAGTTAGGATAAGCGTTAATAAAACTAAGCTCCAATTATAAGAAAATAACACTGCTATTGAAAAAATAACCATCAACCCATATAGGAAGGCAGCTTTAATTGGCTTTAAATAGTTTCTAGTTAATTGATCCAAGTTAGCAGCTAAATTATTTTGAACTGACGCCGTATCATCAATTTGCTTCTTAAACAAATATAAGCTGATCTTTTTTCTTATTTTATGTAAATAACTTTGACTTTGTTTACTGTATAAGTAGTCTGAACCCGAACTCAATAATAACCGGCAAATATCATAGAACCTTGATAAAGCAATAAAGATTACAAAGCCTAAAAAATTCAAATTCTTTAAATTATTAAATGCCGGTGTCATCAAATACTGAGAAAGGGTATCTATTACAGCAGCAAGTATTATCATTAAAAAAATTAGAATAAAGCGACCTTTATTTATTCTAAATATTCCGCTTAGCTTCATCCTTAACCTCTCCTTTTAATTTTTTATTTATATTTTAATATTACTGTGCAGATTTTAATTTACAAGCCATTTTTATTAAGTGGTCAAAAAGATAAACTAAGATGCAAAATTATATCGGTAAACTAACCTGCACCGCCGTATATGTACATTTTTCTCAAAGAAACTATAGTAGTATTTTCTATGCTTACATAACTTTATTAATTAAAAGTCATAATTAATACAAGAAAGGTCTTTAAATAATCTTTTATTTTTACTTAAAATATTAGATAATATCATCAAACTCAATTAATTGGAGGGTATACCATGATTTATGTTTTTATTGGTGTGATTATTTTACTAATCATTATTTATTTCTT
>DVJT01000168.1 GCA_018716565.1 Candidatus Avigastranaerophilus faecigallinarum
ATATTTAATCTTTTCCCTGTTTTCATTAAATCTCCAACGACTATACTACCCTTTAAAAATCATTTTAAAGATTTTCTTATTCGGCTACATCAATCAAATGGTTTATATATTTTTCTAAACCTTTAGATTAATCTTTTCTATAATTTAAAAATCATATATTTTTTATAGAAACCTTAATTGGATATCAGAATAATACTATATTCTAATTTCGTTGTGAATTTTGTTACAAGGTCTACAAGAAATTATGAACGAAGTTCGGGCACAAGTAAGTTGGGTACAAGAAATTGCACACTGCTTACTTTATTTTTTATTTAAGATTTTAGGAGTATTATAATAGTATTTATGTAAAATATCTTTAAACTTTATTTTTAATTTTTGTTTTTCTTCTTCTGATAATCCATTTTTTTCTGTATATCTTCTTATTATAGAAAAATCATCAAAATTATCAGAAACAACAATTCCATAATCTGAAGGATTTAATATAATTGGAGATTTTACAGTCAAACAGAATTCGCCAAATGATGTTGATTGTATATATTTATGATTTTTTTCTAAAAAAGTTAAAGTATCTAAAGCTTCTTCATATTTTTCGGTTGGGAAACCATAAATTGCAAAAACGACATTTCTAATACCGGCTTCATATGCCATTTTTAATATCTGTTCTCTTTTTTCAAATACAACACCTTTGTTCATCAAATTAAAAATTCGTTTATTACCCGTTTCAAAACCCCATCTTATAGTTCGCAAACCAGCTTTATACGCTTTTTGTAATAATTCAGATGTTATTTCTTTTTCAAATCGTGAATTAATTATAAAATTTATATTCAATTTATTTTCAATTAATGCATCAGAAAATCTATCAAGAAAATTTGGGTGTATAGCTTCATCTATGATATCGTATGAAAAAACATTATATTTTAACTTATTCTGAGCTATTTCATTTATTAAATCATCAATTTTTTTTACCGTATATGTTTTTCCATAAGAATGACTGCAAAAAGCACATTTGCGCCAATAACAACCTCTATTCGTCTGCAAAGGAATAATTCTTTGCGGATAATAATATTTTCCCAAATCATAATCACTATAATCGGGATTACTTATTCTAGATAAAATAACAGGTTTACTTTCCCCATTAATTATTATATTTTTATCTTTTTTATATATTAAATTATGAACATTTTCTATTGGAATTTGATCATTAATATATTTTGCAAGTTCAACAATCGAGAGTTCTCCTTCACCATATGAAACACTATGTGCGAAGAAATCAAAAAAATCAGGATTCTTCAATAACCCATCTGTTACTCTGGAAAAAAAACCACCGCCGATATTAATATGAGCATTTGTTTCTTTTCTTAAAAGATTGGCAATAGTTAACCCTGAAATTAACTGAGAACCTGCCCCTATAGAAATCCCGATATATGAATAATTTTGTTCCTGTATTTCTTTTATTTTTGATTTATAAAAATCTAAAAATATATTCTGAGATTCATCAAATATAATATTTTTAATATCATTTAAATTTAAGCTCATAAAGCCATTTTGATATTCAAAACGTCGGTCTATATATGTAGGTAAAAATGCTAATGAACAAACATATATTATCTTATTTAATGAATACTTTATCAATGAAAGTTTTTCAAAATCATCATCTGTATATTTTAATTTTAATTTTTCTAATTCTAATATAAGCTTTGAACTATATTCCGCAAATTTATTAATATTTATATTATTTTCAAAAACTTCTTTTAATTTATCATATTTATAATTTAAAATTTTATTTTCAAGAGTATCTTCTTTCCCTAAAAAGCTTTTATTTTGATTTAGAAATAAATATGTATCTTCTATTTTCTTTATACATTTAGAAATATATTTTTTATCTAATAAAAAATTAAAAAATTCGATATTTAAATCCATCCCTTTTGCAGAAAACCCATTATTTTTAAGTTGAGCAATTAATGTAGGCAGAGCAAGATGTGGCATATTTATAGTCCATAATGGAGGGAAAATAAGTAAAAACTTCTTTTGGGTGAAATTCTTCATAATGAGGATTATTATAACATAAAATAGAAAAGAAGATTTTTAAAGTTCTCTTTAAATTAAAGAGATATAAGAGAATAACATATACAAAAATTGTTGGGATTAAACCCAAAAGAAAAATAAAAAAGGAGACATTTAAGTCTCCTTTTTAAATGGTCGGGATGACACGATTCGCACAACAAACAAGGCGAAGAATGAGCCGTAGTTTGATGGGTCAGGTGAGATAATTTTCTTAGCAAAGCTTAGAAAATTACGAAACGTGGAACGTGCGAGCACGTGAGAATAAAACAAAAAGGAGACATTTACGTCTCCTTTTAAATGGTCGGGATGACACGATTCGAACGTGCGACCCCTTCGTCCCAAGCGAAGTGCGCTACCAAGCTGCGCTACATCCCGTTTTTAGTTTTCATAAAACAATCGCAATTTCGACTGCATTTAAACTTTATCAACAACATTGTTAAGAGTCAAGTCATTTTTTACAAAATTTATATACTAATCTATTAAAACTTTTACAGGGAATTTTTCTATTTCCAGTTTGTATATAGCTTCTGCACCAAGTTCTTCAAAAGCTATTATTTCTGATTTTATAACCTTATTAGATAAAAGTGCTGCAATACCGCCTACTACGGTAAAATATTTTCCTTTGTTTTTCTTAATTGAATTAATAACATTATTACTTCTGTCACCTTTGCCTATTGTGGCAAGTAATCCTAAATTATATAATTCTTCTGCATATTTATCCATTCTGGATGCTGTAGTGGGACCTATGGAACCAATAACCTCATTTGGTCTGTTAGGGCATGGTCCTGCATAAAAAATTATTTTATCTTTTATTTCAAAAGGCAGTTCTTTATTATTATCAATTAATTCTTTTAGTTTTTTATGTGCCATATCTCTGGCAACATATATTTCTCCTGTTAGTAATATTTCATCACCTGTTTTTAATTGTCTTATTTCATTAATATTACTTGTTAATATT
>DVJT01000169.1 GCA_018716565.1 Candidatus Avigastranaerophilus faecigallinarum
ATTCCAATTGATGATATTGCGACCTTGTATGGTAACTACCATGGCGCAATGAACAATGTTAAGACCTACCATTTCCAAGGACAAAACGCAACGATCGAAGGAGTCTCCTTCCAGATTGCCAGTCCTAAAGAAATTAACCGGGTATCAAAACTGGTACGAGCTCAACTTGGCTTAAAGGCTAAGAACGTTGTTAACCACGAAACCAAGATGTACAAGTCACAACCACACTATAATGGTTACAATGAAACAGACTTTATCCTTCCTGGGGGTGCCAGTTACAATGATCCTGGTAGTGGTAATGGAAGTGATGAAGTTATCGGCAGCTCTCGTTCATCCCGACGGAGTACGAATGAGACTAAATCATCTTCAACCTACACAGCGGGTAACAATGAAAGCTATAGTGAATCTCGAGCAGTTCCGGCAACCGGAAATCAAACCCAGACTGCTCCTATCCAGCATCATTATTCTACTCCTCAATACCACACTTATAATGGTTATCATTCAACTTATACTCACCCAACATATGGTAATCATTATGGATATACACATCGGTATTATTAATAGTAACAACTATTAGTTCTCTTACCACTATACAAAACCGGATGATGGACCTTTTTTGATCCATCATCCGGTTTTAATTTTTGATTAAGAATTTTTAGCTTTTTTATTTAACGTAAATATCTATTACTTGAGTAGATCTCTTTGGTACAAAAGTAATCACTGTTTCACCATTTGTTGAAGGTTTCACCTTTATCCCTGAGACTGAGTGATTTTCTCCATAATTTAAGACAGGTAATATTATCTTATTTACTTTCCCCTTCTTTAGTCCATTAAGTCTATATTGTATTGAATTATATTTTGGTACAATATTTTTCTCTGACAATTGAATGTTTTTTCCATTTACATTAGCAACATGTTTATGAATATTTAATCTGGAACGAAATACTTTCGATTTATTCATCCCATTTAAAGCACCTGATGGCATATAATCAGTGTAAACAGCATTTGTAGCAATCTTTCTATATAACGAAATATTATCGATTTTTTGAATGGCTTGGGAATTGTAAATATATTGATGCATATACGTAAAACTAATCATACAAGCAATAAGCCAAACCATACTAATAATCCAATTCGTTTTCGTACTACATAATTTTGCAAAAACTAATGAAAAGCAAAAGGTAGCTAATCCTAAAAAACGCCATGGGAACTGAATAACATTCAGGGGAGTATTCTGAAAAACAAACCATGGAAATATATTAGTTGATAAAACAACAAAGAATATTCCAAGACATTCAAGATTTATTAAGTTTTGATTTTTTAACCTAAAAACTGATATTCCAAAAACACTTACAATAGTAACTACTAATCCTAAGTTAACATCCAAGAGGTTATTAGGACTAGCGTTATTTAATGAATTAAGTAATAAATTGCTTGGACTTAATGCTTCATTAATTAGAACATCTGGAACAATCGGAATAATTACTGACGTTCTACTTCTTGCTCTAAGCATCGTAACTAATAATGGCAAACAGAATACGGTTGTAATCCCAATACTTATTAATAATCGTTTAATTACAAGCAGAGTAATTTTATTATATTCCAACACAAATAAGCATAATAAAAAGAATGTAAATAGCACAACTGATAAGATGTGGGTATAGCAAACCAATATCATTCCTAACGGTAACCATAGTCATTGATATGAGGAGGAAAACAATTTCTTATATCCGACAAAAATCAACGGCAATAATATTAGTGCAATATACTCTGCTATATCTCCACGCATGCTTATTTGGAGCAATAAATATCCACTGTTATTGTAAATAATACTAAACAAAAAAGCCGTTTTGTTAGACTTAGTTAAACTTCTTACTGAAAAATAAGAAATAAATAGTGAGGCAAGCGTTAATATAAAACAGCCTAAATTATACGCAATAATTGGATTGAAAATAAATCTTAGAATAGCAAATAAATACAAAAATAAATAAGGGTAAAATCTATTAATTGCCAATCCTATACTTGAAAATGTATAAGTTCCAGTAGAAGAAAAAACGTGCCCTGTTTGTATACTCCTATATAATTATTCAATTCTATTTAAGTGAAATTGGGTATCCCAACCTAATGGAATTACTTTTGCTTTAAAGAGATAGACATACAATAGTAGTGCGTTAATAACAAGTAGTATTGGATATCCATATTTTTTATAAATTTTAATCATTAGTTTCTTCCTTTATAGGATGTTCAATTCGATAAATATCAAAGAAGTATTCACAAACAGTCTTGATAACGGCATAGAATGGAATGCATAAGATCATTCCTCCGATTCCAGCAATATGGCCCGCAGCAAGTAATAACATAATGATTGTTAATGGGTGAATCTGAAGCGTTTTCCCGATGATATTAGGATAAACAATATTTCCATCAACTTGTTGAACAACGATCACCACCACAATTACCCAAATGATCTTATTTGGTGCCATCGTTAAAGCAACAAATAATGCTGGAGCAATCCCGATATAAGGTCCGATATATGGAATGATATTAGTCAAACCAGCAACAATTCCGAGAAC
>DVJT01000170.1 GCA_018716565.1 Candidatus Avigastranaerophilus faecigallinarum
GAATTCTGTGGATATCGTTTTTTGGTTATATATTATAAACTTACTATTAGTAGGTACTGATTTTGCATTCTGTTTAATATACAGAAACAGAGAGGAACAAAAATAAAAATGAAAAAGCTAAATTGTTTATATATAATAGTAGTTTTGGCTGTAATGTTGTCTTTTAATAGTAAGTCTTTGGCAGTTCCTTCAATGCCACAAAAAGATGCAAATATCAATGTTGCTGTTTCTGCAGAAGATGATGACTTTGAAGAAACAGATATAATTAAAAGAGTAAGTTTACGTGATAAATTTAAACGTTCTCCTGAAGCACAAATTAACAGTTTCTTTAAGAAATATAATAGATATTCCTCAAAAAATAATATAGAAAAGTTAAAAGAATTATATTCCGATGACTATATAAATAATGACGGATTTAATAAAGAAACAATATTTAAAATGATGGAAATGGCATCAGGTGCTTATAAAGATGTTTCTTATGTTACAGAAATTGAAAGTATAAAAGTTGAAGGAAATTATGCTGTTGTAAAAGCTCATGAACTGGCAACAGGTGAAACAATAAAAGTAATAGAAAAATTAAAGGATACAGGTTCTATTACTTCTGAAATTTATTATACTGATTATCTTCGAAAAGATGGTAATAAATGGAAAATAATCGCAACTGATATAAATTCTGAAAAAGTGGAATTAAAATATGGTGAAGCAAAAAATATGATAGTTGATATATGTGCTCCACAAAAAGTTCCAGAAGGGTCTGAATATGAGGTTACAATGAAAACAAAGACTCCAGATGGAGTGTTTGCAGTAGGTTCTATTGTGAATGAACCTATAGTATATCCACAAGTTCAGGCGAAAGATGTTTTTAGAAGTATAAAGTCTGAAACTTTATCTAGAATTTTAAAAGCGAATAAAGATAAGAACAATGAATATGCAACAGTATCAATTGCAATAACAAGAGCTCAGGTACAACCGCCTTCTTTAGTATTAAATATGACAGGTATGGCTTTTGTTATGAAAAGAGTTAACGTTTTATCTCTCAATAAAAATGTAAAATTAGATAAGGAGAAAAATGATGTCAAGACAACAAAGAACTAAAGAACCTTTGATTGATGTTTTTACAATAGTTAAATATTTTATCCTTTGGATATTATTTGCAATTGTTGCATATGGTGTGAAAGTAGTAGTAATGATGGCATTAGCTGCTTCTCCTACTAAACAGGTTGGTAATGGAATTCTAACTTTATATGAGGTTCATAATACAGGTGCTGCTTTTAATTTATTTGCAAGTCAGCCTGAAATGATTATTATTGCCTCTTTTTTGGCTGTTGCTTTAATTACGTTTGTTGTATTAATAGCCTCAGGTAAAATTACGCAAGCTGCAGTTTCTGCTATGGCTGCTTTAAGTGCAGGTATAACAATGAATATGATTGAGCGTATCAATCAAGGATATGTAATTGATTATATACACTGTGATTTTTTACAAGACTTTCCGGTTTTTAATGTTCCTGATATTATGATAGTTGTTGGTGCTATAGGTTTAATGCTTTCTTTATTAACTAAAAGATAGGTTTATAGAATGACAAAACAATATGTATTTAGTGTCCAATCTTTAAGCGAACCTTTGAGGTTGGATGCTTTTTTGTCTAAGCAACAAGAGTTTTCTTCTCGGTCTCAAGTTCAGAATTTAATTGATAAGAAGCAGGTTTATGTTAATTCTAAAATTGCAAAATCATCATATAAAGTCAAAACTGATGATGAAATTTGGGTTGAATTAAGTGAGGATTTCAATGTTATTATTAACCCTGAAAATATACCTATTGAAATAGTATATGAAGATGAAAATATAGCAGTTATAAACAAACCGAAAAATATGATAACTCATCCTACAGTGAAAGAAACTTCAGGAACTTTGGTGAATGCAATTTTGTATAAATATGGTGCAGAAGGCTTGTCAGATATTAATGGTATTATGAGACCAGGAATTGTTCATAGACTGGATAGAAATACATCAGGGCTGATAATGATTGCAAAAAACAATAAAGCACATGAATTTTTAGCAGATCAAATTAGAACAAAATCTGCAAAAAGAAAATATTTGGCTATAGTGCATGGCAATTTTGAAAATAAAACAGGGACGATAAATGCTCCTATATCAAGAAATCCATCTAAACCTGAAAAGATGGGAGTTGTAGAAGGTGGAAAGTCGGCAATTACTCATTATAAAGTAATTGAACAATTTAATGGATTCTCTTTCTTGGAATTAGAGTTAGAAACAGGAAGAACGCACCAAATAAGAGTTCATATGTCCCATATTGGACATCCGATAGTTAATGACTCTTTATATAATAAAATTCCATTTAAAATAAAGACAACTGAACAGTTGCTTCAATCATATAGTCTTCAATTTGCGACTTTAGATAATAATGATATAATAAATCTTGAAATAAAGCCTGACAATGATATTGAAAAGGTATTAAAATATTTGAGGAGTAATCAAAAATGAAAAAAAGAATATTTTTATCATTAATAGAATCAATTTTATTTTGTATAATTCTGTTTTTAGCTTATATAAACTATAAAACAAATACTACTGCGCAAATGAGTATTTCATTAGATGGTACAATTGTAATATTAAATACATTCTTTGTAATAATAGCAATATATATTTTCGGAATTTTTTCAGGTTTTGTATATTCTTTTGTGTTGGGACAAAGATATAAAGATCAAATAGAATTTTATGCAAGAAAAAATGAAAAATTATCACAGCAGAATGAAATAGATACCGATGATAAAGAAGCATTGCAAAGAAAAATTGCTACATTGGAAATTGCACTTGAAAACGCACTTAAAAATAAATAAAGAATTATTAATAAATATGAATATATTTTTTCTTTTATATAAATTTTTAATTTATTTGTTTTAAGCTCAGCAAAAAAAATAGAACCCCAAAAAGGTGGTAATAAGAAATTAGCATTGGCTCTTGGTGGACTTGCAGCAA
>DVJT01000171.1 GCA_018716565.1 Candidatus Avigastranaerophilus faecigallinarum
ATATAAAAGTTGTAAGTATATTCAAGGTGGAATAGCATTTAGACATGATGCTGTTTCTTTATGTAATAAGCTTTGTGGTACAAAAAGATATGAAAAATTTAATATTCCCTATGTTGGAAACTTTTATGAAAATTTTATAAAAGTAAGAGATGAAGCTATTGAAAATTGCAAAAAAGGTATTCTTCCTCATGAAGGTTGTTTATCATGTCCTTATGTTGAGGAAAAAGATTGGGATGATGATACAAGATTTAGAGAGATAGAAATAACTCATTGGGTCCATTGTAATTGTAGTTGTTGTTATTGCGCAATGTTACCTGTTACAAAGGGGAAAATGGTTGTTTTTAAACAAAATTCTCCATATGTTAGGTTATTACCTGTTATAAAGTTAATGTTAAAAGAAAATAAAATACACCCAAATGCATTTTTCTCCGTAACCGGTGGTGAGTTGACTATGCTGAAAGAGTTTTCTGACATTATGAAACTTCTTTTGAAACAAAAAAATGCAAGTTATGGATTTTGTTTGCAAACAAATGGTATAAAATATGAACAATTGTTGTCTAAAGCTGTAAATAAAGACAGAAGAACTTCTATTGTTATATCTGTTGATGCAGGTAGTAGAGAAATGTTTAAACTAATAAAGAAAAAAGATGAATATAATTCTGTTATAAAAAATCTGAAACATTATCTCAAGGATGCCAAATATAATAAGGATAGGATTGTTGCAAAATATATAATTGTTCCAAATGTTAATGATAGTAAAGAAGAAATTGATAAATGGATTAAAACTTGTAAAGAAATTGGAATAAGGACGCTTCAACCATCAATTGAATTTTGTTCTCAAGTTGTAAACCCGGGAATATTTAAGGAAAAACAAGGTGAGTTGTACGAATATATGAAAGAACAAATAGTTTCAAATGGTTTTGAGATGATTACTTATGATTTTCTGGAAAGTATTGTAAAAAATAAAAGTTTTGATATAACAAAGAAATAATATAAATATGGAAAATAAATATTGTAAGTTTTTATTGAGTGGATTAAGTTTTCATCAAAAGAATGTTCGTTTTTGTACAACATTGCAATTGGGGAGAATAATATCTGAATATGAAGAAAAACCAAAAGAACTGGCTCAGAAAATATTATCAACAAGAAAAGATGTAAGAGATAATATAGAAAAAGGGATAATTCCTAATGGTTGTCTTGATTGTATATATAAAAACAACGAATTTGAAGATACTGATAAAATAACTCGTATAGATTTGTATTATTGGTATCATTGTAATTGTGGTTGTTTTTACTGCTCATATAGAGATGAAACGAAGGGAGAATTTTCTGATAAGGAAAAAGAAGGGAATCCTATTATTTATGACACAATTAAAGAGTTGTATAAACTTGGTGAAATAGATAAAGATAATTTAATGGTCAATTTTGGTGGTGGTGAGTTGGGTGTTTTAAAAGAATATCCTAAGCTTGTTAAATTGTTTTTAAAAAATAATGTAAAGAATATATGGTGTGAAACTTCAGGTATAAAGTATTCTGATGCATTGGCAAAAGCATTAGAAAAAGGGAAAGCTGGATTGTCTATAGCTATATGTAGCGGTTGTCCGGAAACTTATAAGAAAATAAAAAATAGAGATAAATATAAGCAAGTTTTAAATAATTTGAAAAAGTATGTCAAAGCTGCAGGTAAATGTAAGACAAACTCTGATAATACTTCAAGAGTGATTTCAAAGTATATTATCTTGCAGGGATTTAATAATAATAAAGATGAAATAGATAAATGGCTTATTGATTCGGTAAATATAGGTATAAGACAAGTTGAAATAAGTATGGAGTTTTGTTGGGGTATTCATACTAAAAAAGGACAAAAAGTAGAAGAATATAATTATGAGTTATTTGATTATACTGAAAAAAGATGTAATCAATTAGGTTTAGTATTAAAAAAGAATGAGACTTCTTTAGCAATTATGAACGAAGGAATTTATTAGAGAATGTTTTTTTTTCATAAAAATATAAAATATCTAATAGTAGGTGCTGGTTCTACCGGTGCTACATTTGCTTGTTTCTTGAATTCAGCGAAGAAAGATGTAACGTTAATATCAAAATATGAAGATATTGTAGTAAATGCGAAAAAGAAAAAAGGCATTAGACTTATTTCTTCGGTTAAAGGTGATAAAGTATATAATATTAAAATAAAAACAGAAAAAGAATATAATGAAAAGGCAGATGTAATAATACTTTGTGTACGTACTCCAGATATTCTATCTGCAAAAGATTTGATTTTAAAGGCTTCACATAAAAAAACTATAGTAACATCAATAGCCAATGGATTTGGTATTGGATATGCTCTACATAAGAAATTTCCTAATAATTTGATATTAGATTCAAATTTTGTTGGTAAATGCAGATGGTATGACAGAAAAAGTCTTGAATATCTGCAACAGAGAGAATATTGTGAATTTAATTTCGCAGATAAATATAATCAGATTGAGCCTAAAATTTTAAATCAAATAAAAGATGACTTTATGCAATCAGGCATGAATACAACTTTAATGACAAATACACAATTTGATGAAATAGCTTTTGAAAGGTTGATTACTCGCTCTCCATTTGAAGCAACTTGTATTTACTATAATGTATGTGCACATGACTTCAAAAATGAAATAGAAAAAACTTTTAAGAAATTATGTCAGGAGTTGATTGTTTTATCTAAGGTTATGAATATAAACATTAAGGAAGATTTTTTGGCAGAATATTATGCAAATTTTGAAAAATATAAAGAAAGAGATGATGCGAATGTTTATTCTTCAATATTAAATGATTTGAAAATTGGACAAAGCTCTGAAATCAATTTCTTATTTTTTATAGTAGTAGAACTTGCAAAACAGTATAATTTGGTTTTACCTACATATTTTAAAATTGCAGAAAAGTTTAGAGAATATAATACTCTAAATGAATTTATTTATTAAATATTAAAGTAAAAAATAAAATTATGAAAAATTATGACCAACCATATTTTTTATAAAAGTTGATTTTATTTTTAATAACAGTTGCAAATGAATTTGGTCTTAAGTGTTTGAAACCATCATTAATTAAAAAATTATCATTTTCTTTAATTATAGGGTTATTCATAATTTTAACAAAATCATTATATTCCGGATGTGTTGGATTTGTTATTATATATTTATCTAGTTGGCTCAAAAACTTTGTTCCTTGTCCCATATCTTTTGCTATCATAACGTGTACACAAGCTCCAAGTTCCATTGCAAATTTTGTCAATGGAATTAAGTCTTTATAATTCCAAGATGTTAAGACACAGTTAATATGAAAGACATTTATTAAACCTTGTTTTTTTAATTTAGAAACATATTTTAAGTTTTCCATTACACTTTTAAAATTGCCGTTTCTGACAATTTTATTATAAGTTTCTTCTATGCAAGAAGGAATTGAAATTCTTATGTCGACTATTTTGTCTGCAATACCAAGTTTTTTTAGATTTTCTTCGCTACATAGAATACCATTTGTTATAATTGCAAATCTTATATTAGGATATACTTCTGCAATTCTTTTTATTAATCTTTTTGAGTGTTCACTTATAAAAACTTCTCCAGCAACATTAACTGTTACTAGTTTTGCTTTTTGAAGCATTGGAATGAAAACAGGTTCTATTAATGCATCCCATTTCGCTTGATCTTCTTTTGACATAATATGAGGCTCATCACGGCAATATACGCATTGTTGGACACAGGTATTGTCATAACATAGACTAACTTCTTCGGGATAATCTGCTATTGGAGTATCAAAAACCTTACCTGTCGGCATAATACACAAATGCGTATCACAATATTCGTAGGTCCTATCTATGATAGACTGACGAAATTTTGTTGCTTTTTCACCATTCCATACTTCTTGGAAGCTTTGTTCCAAAATGTTGCCAATGCAATAGCTATCATTCCATAATCTTGAACAAAAATAACAATAGCCATCTGTACCTATTTCAAAAAAATCGTATGGTTTTGTGCAAAATCTATTATCCGTCATTATTTCTTACCTCAAAAGTTACATAAATATAATACAAAAAGTATAAACAATCTGCAATTATTTTCTTTTTTTAAGATATCATTTACGTGTTATACTAGTTATGTGGTTTATTTTTAATTGTGGAAAATATGAGTAATCAAAAATTTTGTCAAAATCCTTGGAACTGTTTGGAATTAAATAATGATGGAAAGTGCTTCTTTTGCAATCCTTGTTTCTCAAATTTTAATATGATTGGGAATATTTTTGAGGATGATATTGATGAAATATGGAATGGTGAAAAAGCTCAGAAATTTAGGCAAGATGTATTAGAAAAAAAATATACATATTGTAATTATGATAATTGTAATGGAAATAAGTCTGATGTTCTTATTTATAAAAGTTTAATTGCTCCTTATCCGAAGTATATAAATGTTGGATACGATTATACTTGTGCACAAAGATGTATTATATGCCGTGATGAATATAAAGCATTACCTCCTGAAGAATGTAAGAAATGGGAAGAAAGGTTAGAATCTCATATTTTACCAATAACTTCAGAAGCTGAATATATGTTTGTAAATTGTAGAGGTGAGTTTTTTGATAGTAAACATACACAAAAAATGGTTGCAGCAATTATACAAAATAATCCAAATATAAAAATTGATTTTATTTCTAACGGAATCAAATGCAATGAAGAAAATTTAATAAAATATAATTTGCTTGATAGGCTTTTTAAAGTTCATATTTCGCTTCATGCTGCAACAAGAAATACATATAAAAGAATATTTAGAACTGATAAATTTAATGATGTAATGAAAAATGTTCAGTATATAAGTGAACTAAAGAAAAGTGGTAAGATTGAAGAATTTGAAATAATGTTTGTTATTACTGCTGATAATTATAAAGATATGCCTGCATTTGTAAAGTTAGCTGAAAGACTTGACGCAAGAGCTGCATTTTCTGCTTGTATTGGTGGTTATGCAGAATATATTATGAATAGAGAAGATTATGCTGTGTTCTATCAAAATCACCATAAGTATAATGATTTTGTCAAAATGATGAAGAATCCAATATTTAATTCTTCACATTGCTGGTTGCCTGATTATCTTAGAAAGTTAGAACCTGTAACAATTAAGCAATATATAAAAAACAAGTTAAGATATTTTGCTCGAAAAAAGTTAAAAATGAAAATAGAGCAAACTAATGAAAATATTAAAATATTTTCCCATGATACTTATAAATAATTAAGGTTTTTTTCCGAGTTTTTGATATACATACTCAATGTTTGGGAAAAGAATATAAGGAAGTCCTTTCTCTTTTGCTTTTGATATCCAGAAATCAGAAAGTTCTTTAAAATGATTTAATAAGTTTTCTTCATAATTCATTTCATTTAAAAGTTGGTTATAAACGTTTAATGCAACTTGTGTTGCTCCATTTTTTTTTGATTGTTTAATAAATTCTTCTAATTCTTTTTTTGAATCATTGACGTTTGGTACCATAACATATTTAGTGCAGAGTCTTTTTGTAAATGTTTTATTCCTTTTTTTTGAGTACTTTTTAAAATTATTCCAAACTTTGTCGAATGATTTAACTCCTTTTGTTAATTCATGGCATTTTTTTGTACCGGCATCAATTGAAATCATAAGACTTATAGCATTTTCTTTTATCCCGCGTTCTATTGCTTTTGAATATTGGATGTTATTTGTATGGATAATAATATTTTTAAAACCATTATCTATAAAGAAATTTATTATTTCATCAAATTTAGGGTATAAAGTTGGTTCTCCACCTGCAAAATCTATTTCTGCATCTTCTGCTAATACATCGTTTTCTATCATATCTTTTATAATTGCAAGCATATCATAAGGTTCTTCATATTCTTTATAGTATTTATGATAGTTAGGATCTTTTGTTGACATCACTTCTGCGTGTCCTAAGCAATATACACAATTAGAATTACAGATTTGCCATGGAGAAAGCAGAATGTAATGAATTTTTTTATCGTCAATAAAATCTATATCATTAATTTGTTGACAATTTTTGCATTCTTCTCTCTCACAAGAATTTTTAATGGCATTTATTTCTTTAGAACGTTCTTCAAAAAATTTATTCCAATTAATTTTTTCACCATCAAAAACTTCATCTGATATTTTGGGCCATCCTTTACCATTAGAAGCGTTAGTAAGAGTGCAATAGGTAACACCTATTTCTTTATAGTTGAAACAAATTGAAGTATTTAAATTATTGCATGCTCTCATATTATAATTTTACCTATATTTCTAATAATAAACATTGTAGCATTAATTAATACGTAGACCAATAATTTATAGTATGTTAAAATTCTATTTGGAGACTAATGACAATGAAATTCAAGTGTTGTGAATGGGCATTATATCACTTAGTTATAAACGCAGATGATTTGACATATTGTTGTGCATCTTTTGATAAAAAACTTACCTTTAAAGAAAATTATCAAGGTGAATTAATAGATGTTGATGATTATATTGAAAATCGTAAAAAATTTATAGAACAATGCAAACAGGGGAATTTCCCGGAAGTTTGTAGAGATTGTCCTACTCTTATAGAAAATGATTGGGATGAAACGCCTGGATTTATTGATGTATCTGTATCTAATAGAACAAAATGCAGTTGTGATTGCATCTATTGTATTATCTCAGGAGGTGGAAAGTCTGAGATAAAAAAAGATTTAAATACGAGAAAAACTTATGATGTAAGACCATTGTTAAATCAGTTAAAATATAAAAATATGTTTAAACCAGGTTGCCATTTTATAATAGGTGGTGGTGAATGTGCTGAATATCCAAAAGGTGAGTTAAAATGGCTTGTTGATTTCGTTTTTTCACAAAATGGTTCAATTGAATTTTTAAGTGCTGGTATAACGTATTCTGATGATATTGCTCAAGCTTTAAAATATGGTGAAGCAAAATTAAAAGTTTCTGTTGATGCCGGAACAAAGAAGGTTTATGAACAAATCAAGAGAGTAAAAGGTTATGATGCTGTTTGGAAAAACTTAAAAAAATATATAGACGCTTCAAGAAAAAATCCAAATGCTGAAGTAACAATAAAATATATAATTATTCCTGGTATAAATGATAATATAAAAGAAGCTAAAGAATTTATTAAAAGATGCAGAAAAGTAAAATGTGAAAGAATTGAAATAAATGTTGAGTTCTTTTGGATGAATGAAAATTATGATAAACCAATTTCTGATAGTTTAAAAGAAGTATTAGTGTTCTTTCAACAACAGCCAAATCTTTGTTTTTCATCAAATATTTCAACACATATAAGAAAATGGCTTGAAAAAAATCTTGAAAGATAATTTATTATTTTTTCTTGTTCATATGTGCAATTTTTACAACAACATTAGTTAATGCAAAAAGTGCTATTGCATTTGGAATTACCATTAAATTGTTAAACATATCAGTAAGTTCCCAAACAAAGTCACTTGAAATAAGACTTCCCATCATAATAAATGATAATGCTATTAGCATGTAAATTAATTCGGCTATTTTATGATGTTTTTCTCCAAACAGATAAGTAACATTTATTTTACCAAATAAGTTCCAACTCAATATTGTAGAAAAAGCAAAGAATAATAGACATATTGCAACAAATATTGCTCCGATTGAATTTCCGAAAATTGTTCCAAATGCAGTTTGCACTAAATTTGTTTTATTAAGAATATTCATTACAGCTTCTGTATAACCACTATATAAAGGTCCATCATTAGTATATAAGGTTGAAATTACAATAAGTGCATTTAAAGTTAATATAATAAATGTATCAACAAAAACCCCAATCATTGCAACTGTACCTTGTGTATGTGGGTCTTTAACACTTGCGAGAGCATGCGCATGAGGGGTTGAACCCATACCGGCTTCGTTTGAAAATAGTCCTCTTTTAGCGCCTTGACTTATTGCTTGTTTTAATGCATATCCAAAACTTCCTCCTAATATCGCTTGAGGCATAAATGCATATTTAAAAATCATATAAAATGTTTCCGGTATATATTTAAGTCTCGCACTTAAAATAATAAGTCCGCCTACTATAAAGAATAAAGCCATAAACGGAACAATTTTTTCCACGACCAATGCTAATCTTTTAACTCCTCCAATGAAAATAACACCGCAAATAGAAACTAGTACAAAACCCATTATGAATGGTTTTATTCCGAAAGCTGTCTGCATACAACAAGCTATTGAATTTGATTGAACCATGCATCCCATAAATCCGAGTGCTAAAATAATTGCTATAGCAAAAAATCCGGCTAAAAATTTTCCAAAATTTCCTTTAAATGCAGTTCTAATATAATATACAGGTCCACCTTTTATTTTACCTTCTTTATCTATTATTCTTGTTTTTAGTGCTAAAGTAGCTTCCGCATATATTGTTGCCATACCAAAGAATGCTATAACCCACATCCAAAAAATAGCTCCAGGTCCGCCTATTAAAATAGCGCCAGAAGCTCCAACAATATTACCTGTTCCTACCTGAGCCGCTATTGCTGTAGAAAGAGCTTGAAAAGAAGTCATACTATGAGGATGGCTTTTATCAAAAATATTAATTTCTCCAAAAAGGTTTTTGATACCTTCTTTAAAACATCTTATTTGTACAAACTTCGTTTTGATGCTATACCAAACCCCAATTCCAACAAGCATAAATACAAGGATATAATTAGATAAATATTCATTGAATTTTGCTACAAACGGATATAGTATAGCTTCCATTAATTTTTAACCTTTAAACTCTTTTAACATAGCAATGTTTATTATACTGAAAAAATGTTAAAATAAAAAATGAACCATATATTTTTTATTTCGTTTGTATAAATAGAAATTATTTTATTACAAAATACCAAGTAAAGGAGATAATTATGACAGACGAAAACAAAAATGTAGAAGAAATTAAAGCATAAAATAAATGTTTCTGTAAGTCTGATGAGTTTAAGAAATTCATAGTAGTTGCAACAGGTAGTTTTGTGGGTGTATTTTTTGCCCTATGTTTTATTTGCAGCATTGCATAGACCTCCAATGCCGCCTATGTTGCCATTACGTTTAGCACCTGTTCATCAACAAATAAATCATTTTGATAGAGCCCCTATTCCTCCGCATTTACAAGGTGGACCAAGGTATCAAGAATTTGATAAACCACATAGACCACATAAACATTTGCCCCCAAAGACAATAGACGAATAGAACATAATGGACCGGAAAGAGTTTATCCTCAACCACTTGAATAAGAAGATAAAACGGGTAGAGTTTATTCTCAGCCCGTTTTTAGTTTATTAAACTTTTTTATTAAAGTTATAAATTGGAATTTTTTTATTTAGTAGAGTTTTATTATATTCGCCACAAATTTCTTGATGTGATGCAAGGATTACCTTTTTTGGCATTTCAAGCGGTTGTTTTTGTCCTATATATTCTGCTTCTAGAATTCTGGTTTTGGGATTGTATGATGAAATACGAAATTGTGAGTTTCTCGGTAATAAAACTTCTTGCTCTGTTTGCATAAATGATCTTGCATATGATGGTAATTTTTCATCATCTATAATTGCAGAATTTCTAGGTATTATGATATGAAGAATAACACCATCATCTCCCATAAATTGTTTTGCAATTGATTTACTTTTAGATGTTGATACAAATCCTTTGTCTATATAAATATTTGAATCTAACTTTCCATTTATTAATTGTTCTAAGTCCGGATTTGATTTTATGCCTCTATATACTTCTATAGGAACCGGATTTCTTAGCTTTTGAGGAAGTGTTTCAAATAATTTATCTAAATTTCTTATATAATCCTCTATAAAAATGTCATCCGTGATGCCGTATCGTAGGAAATTATTTATTTTTTCAAAAAGACCATTCTTTGTATATGCTTTATAAGACTCAAAAGGACTGCTTAAGCACCAGTTATCAATTTCAAGATTAGTGTTATATTTATTCTTTTTTTCATATTCATAAAAATTATTAATCATAATTATATAAAATTAAAAGTAATATAAAATTGCCAAAGGTTTTCAATGAAAAAGACTCGGTTTTTCATTCCGAGTCTTTTATCTTTTTTTTCATATATTAATTATTTTTTTTATATCCGCATTTTGGACAAACACCTTCACTGTTTAATGAAATTCCACATAAAGGACATCTTTCCATTGTTTTATTAACTTTATAATCTTCTGTAGCTACATTAACACCGCTTGTAAATGTAATTTTAGAAATATTTAGTTTATCTTTTAATAGTTCGTACACTATCTTTATCATACCTTCAACGGTAAGAGTTTCTTTTGTTACAACTAATCTGCAATCAGGATAGGCAGTAGCTAATTCTGTCTTGAATGCTTCTCCTTTCATTGTATTTTGCGGAGCTCCGTTTTTTATGCCTTGCTTTTCGTATACTTCAAGTATTGCAGGTAATAATGGGTCGTCTTCTCTTAAGATAGTTGCGTGGTCAAAGTTTTTTAATACTGCCCAAGCTGTTTTTTGAATTTCATTACATGGGAAAACCATATTTACACCCATATTTACAGAGTCTTCAACTTCTATTGTTAAAGTACCGGTGTGCCCATGCAAATATTGAGCTTCCCCTTTAAATCCGTAGAATCTGTGTGCATACTGTAAGTCAAAAGTTGTTACTGATTTCATAATTTTTCTCCTTTTCCTTATTTTTATATGAATAAATTAGAATTTGAATTATTACTTTCGGCTATATATTTGGCTACACCTGCTATTTCAACATTGTCAATTAATTCTTCTTCTTTTATACCCATAACATCCATACTCATTTTGCAGGCAATGAATTTAATTCCTTGCGTTTGGGCTTGCTTTATTAGTTCATTTAAAGTCGAAATGTTTTTATATTTCATAACTTTTTTCATTATATACGTTCCAAGACCACCTATATTCATTTTTGATAGAGTTAACTTTTCTGCCCCTTTGGGCATCATGATTCCAAACATTTTATCTATTATGGACTTTTTCGCATTTACATTACTCTTTCTTAGAATATTCAATCCCCAAAAAGTAAAGAATAGAGTTACATCTTTTCCGCTTGCTTTTGCTCCGTTTGCAATAATGAAAGCAGCAAGTGCTTTATCTAAATCATTTGAAAAAACAACAATTGTTTGTGCATTTTTTTCATTATTTTGATTTATTTCTGATTTCCCCTTTTGTATTGTTGCTATTATTTTTTTATCTTTATTTTCTAAGTTAAGCAGTGTATTATTTGTTGAAACACACCAAGCCTCTACATCAGAATAAAATCCTTTATCTGTAGATGTTATCTCAAGAATTTCTCCATTATTTATTTTCGAAATATTATCAGATAATTTCATAATCGGACCGGGACAAGATAAACCGCACGCATCTATTTTATGAATATTTTCTGATGATTTCACACTTGCAAATAATGGTTCTTTTTTTACCACTTTAGCTTCTTTATCTTTTTGAATTTCTTTATAAAGCTTCATTCCTGCCATTAAAGAATATACATTGTTAAATCCATTTTGTATTAGTATTCTTGATGCTAAATAACTTGTATATCCTGAATCACATACTAAAATGACTTTTTTATCTTTTGGTACTTCTTCAAGTCTGTTCCTCAATGAAGCTAATGGTATATTAATAGCACCATCAATTGTTTTTGTTTTGTAACTGTCTGCTATTCTTACATCTATAATATAAGAATTTTCAATATCTTCATAATATGCGGGTTTTACCAGCCCTTTTAAAACATTATCGGCACACATTCCGAGTATATTAACAGGATCCTTTGCGGAAGAATACGGCGGCGCGTAGCATAATTCACTATCTAATAACTCTTGTATACTACCGTTGTTTCGCATTATAGAAGCAATAATATCAATTCTTTTTTCAACGCCATCTTGTCCTACTGCTTGTACTCCAAGAATTTTTCCGTCATTATTAAATAGCAATTTATATAATGTTGATGTTGAATTTGGGTAATAACCGGCATGTGAATTGCCAAAGGTTAAAATTTTCCAATATGGAATTTGCATTCTTTTTAATAATTTTTCGTTATAACCTGAGCAAGCAACTGTATAATCAAATACTTTCAAAACAGATGTACCTTGAGACTTCTTATAGGTCGATTTTATTCCGCAAATATTATCAGCTATAATTCTTCCTTGTCTGTTAGCCGGTCCTGCCAATGGAATTATGACATCATCATCATTAATAAAACTCTTTATTTCTACACTATCACCGCCTGCAAATATTTCATCGTCAGATGTTTGCATATATTCGTTGACTTTTATACCCCTGTTTACTTCAAGTCCGGCATTTTTTGCAAGTGTAGTTTCAGGATTTACTCCAATTGACAATATAACTATATCAAAAGGAATTCTTTTTCCTGAGTTTAGTTCTATTTCGTTTTCAGAAAAGCTTTTTACGCCATCTGCTAAAATTAATTCTATTCCATTTGCTCTCATCTCATTTTGTGCGAAACAAGCAATTTCGTAATCAACAGGCGTAAGTATTTGTTCTGATAATTCAACTAATTTAGTTTCTATGCCAAGGTGTGCCAAATTTTCTGCCATTTCTACACCAATAAATCCGCCACCTACTACTATTGCTTTTTTTACATTATTTTCGGAAATATATTTTTTTATATTGTCTGCATCAGATAATGTTCGAAGTGTTAATATATTTCTGTTATTTATACCTTCTATATTTGGTTTTATCGGATTTGCACCTTGCGCTAAAACTAATTTGTCATAATAATATTTTTCATTATTTTGGGTTAAAACAAATTTTTCATTTCTGTTTATTTCTGTA
>DVJT01000172.1 GCA_018716565.1 Candidatus Avigastranaerophilus faecigallinarum
AAATTTTGGTAAAAGTTTTGAACAGTTAAAAAAATAAAATAAAATATTGAAAAATTAAATTTTCATTTTTAAAGCATGAAAAACACTAATAAAATAGCATGTTTTCATGCTATTTTTGTATAAAAAATTAACATTAATTTTAATAAACAAAATGTATAAAACCTGTAGAAAACTATTATATAAAATTGTTTATAACTTTAATTAAAATTTAAAAACTTTTAAAAAATAAAAAAATCATAAATTAATAAACAAAAAATATACATCTTTTAAAAAAGTTTCTACAAGTTTTATACAATACTCAAAATCAATAATAATAATATTTTGAAATATTTTTATACAATATAAAAAATGCTTATTACTACTTTTATTATATTTATATAATTAAAATAGATACTAATAAAAAAAAAGAAATACATATAAAAAGAAAAAGCAAATTTAAAAAAAGTTTAGCGTTTTTTATTTTTCTTATATAATAGTATAGTGCACAGTTTATATAGAGGATTATTATGCTTTTTACAATTGATAAAGATTCTTTATTGAATAAATTAAAAATAGTTGAAAAAGTAACAGCTCAAAGAGGTAATGTACAACCTGTATTAGCAAATGTATTGTTTGAAGCAGAAAATAATGTTCTTAATTTAAGTGCAACTGATTTGGAAATTTCAATAAAAGCAAAAACAACAGTTGCAGTAAAAAAGGAAGGTAAAATAACACTTCCTGCTAAAAAATTACTTGAAATTGCGGCAAAGTTACCTGATAAACCGGTAGAATTTTCATTAAATGAAGATACAAATGTAGTAAATATAACTTGCGGTAATTCCAAATTTGAAATTATAGGTATTTCAGCTATGGAATTTCCAAGACTTGAAGATGAATTAATTGATGGTACTGAAATTGAAATTGAATTAGAAACATTTTTAAAATCAATTAAAAATACAGTATATGCAGCGGCAAATTATGAAAACAGAAATGTAATATCCGGTGTTTTTTGTTTAATAAAAGGAAATAAGCTTGAAATGGCTGCTACCGATGGTAACAGACTAACAAGAATTATAGAAAATATAAAAAATAAAGATGATAAATCTACAAAAATAGTTATTCCTTCAAAAACTTTGAATGAATTTGTAAGAGTTTGTTCTTTTATTTCAGAAGAGAAAGTTATTTTAATTGTTGATAGATCAAGATTAACATTGAAAACAATGAGTTTTGCTATTAATTCAAGATTAATTGAAGGTGAATATCCTCCATATGAACAATTAATTCCAAAATCAACTGCAAATAATTCAGTAATTTCAAGAGATGATTTAATTTCTGCTTTAGACAGAGTATCAACAATGGTAAATGACAGAACAAGTATTGTTAAATTCACTTTTAACAATAATAAATTAGTATTAAAGGCTGAAACACCAAATTCAGGTACATCAGAAGATATTATCGATTGTATATATTCAGGTGATGAACTTGCGATAGCTTTCAATTATAAATATGTATTAGATTCAGTAAAAACAATGGATTCAAAAAATGTACAGGTAGGTCTAAATGGAAGCTTATCAGCAACAGTTTTTAAACCTGAAAGTGAAGAAGATTATATTTGTTTGATAATGCCTATACAAATAAGATAAAAGGTTTATTATGAAAGTAACGGTTAAAGTTCCTGCTACAACGGCAAATTTAGGTCCAGGTTTTGATTGCCTAGGATTAGCACTTCCTATTTATAATGAAATAACTGTAGAAGAAACAGTTATGCCTGGCAGCGGAATTGAAATTAATATAATTGAAGATAGTGAAACTTATGATATTTTATCTATTCCAAAAGATGAAAATAATATAGTCTATAAAGCTATAGAACTTTTATATAATTTTGTAGGTCAAACTGTAAGTGATATAAAAATAACAATAAAAACAAATATTCCTGTTACTCGCGGTTTAGGAAGTAGTGCTTCTGTTATAGTTGGTGGTTTAATTGCAGCAAATAAGTTGTTAGGAAATCCTGCGGATGAAGCTGTATTATTATCAATAGCAACAGAAGTAGAGGGACATCCGGATAATGTTGCACCTGCATTATTTGGTGGTTTTTGTTTATCTTCTTTTGAAGATGATGGAAGTGTTTTATGTTCAAAAATTTTATGGCCCGAAGATTGGAAATTAACTGTTTTAATTCCAGATTATGAACTTGATACAAAAATAGCTAGATCAATATTACCTGAATCTATAAGTATAAAAGATGCAGCATATAATATACGAAAATGTTCAATGCTAATAGATGCTGTATACAGACAAGATGCTGAATTAATGAAAAAATGTTTATCTGATAAATTACATCAACCATATAGAGAAAGACTTATAAAAGGATTTAAAGAATTACAAGAACTTTTAGCTAATAAAGATGATGTTTTAGGTTGTGTTATATCAGGAGCAGGTCCTACTATTTTAGTTATTTCAAAAAATGATGGTTTTGAAAAAGTTGAAAATGAAGTAAGACAAATATTTGAAGATTATAATGTAAATTGTGATATTAGAACATTCGATATAGAAAACGAAGGTACTAAGGTAATATAAAAGGAGAGGCAAAGATGAAAAAATCTATTAAAGATTTAAAAGACATTAAAGGAAAAAAAGCTCTTGTGAGAGTAGATATAAACGTTCCTTTGGATGCAGACAAAAATGTAACAGATGATACAAGAATTCAAGCTATATTGCCAACTTTGAATTTATTAAAAGAAAAAGGCGCTAAAATTATATTAATGGCACATTTAGGAAGACCAAAAGGAGAAAAAAATCCTGAATTTACATTGGCTCCTGTTGCAAAATATATGTCTAAAGTTTTAGGCGAAGAAGTTATGTTTATTCCTGATGTTGCTGATGCTGAAAAAATGATTGCTAATTTAAAAGATGGTCAAGTAGCATTACTTGAAAATATAAGATATTATAAAGCAGAAGAAGCAAAAGATGATGATATGACTTTTGCTAATGAACTGGCAAAATTAGGTGATTTTTATGTAAATGATGCGTTTGGTGCAGCACATAGAAATCATACTTCTACAGCAAAATTAGCAAAAGTATTAAAACCTGCAGTATCAGGTTTATTAATGGAAAAAGAATTAAGATGTTTATCTCAAGCATTAGATAATCCTACAAGACCATTTACAGCAGTTGTTGGTGGTGCTAAAGTTTCTTCTAAGATTGGTGTTTTAGAAAACTTAATTGATAAAGTTGATAATTTAATTATCGGTGGTGGTATGGCTTATACATTTGTAAAAGCTAACGGTGGAAAAATTGGTAATTCTATTTGTGAAGATGATCAATTGGAAGTTGCAAAAGCAATTGAAGCAAAAGCTGCTGCAAAAGGTGTTAAATTAGTAATGGCTACTGATGTTTTAGTTACAGATGATTTTTCAGGTAATGGAACTAATAAATTTGTAAAAATAAATGAAATTCCGGATGGATTTGAAGGTGTTGATGCTGGTCCTGATTCTAGAAAAGCATTTGCAGATGTTTTAAAATCATCAAAAACTATTTTAATGAACGGACCTGTAGGTGCATTTGAAAATCCAAAATTTGCAGAAGGTACAAAAGCTGTTTTACAAGCTATTGTTGATGCTACAAAAAATGGTGCAATATCAGTTATAGGTGGTGGTGACTCTGTATCAGCTGCTAAAAAATTCTTTAAAGCAGAAGATTTTACACATGTATCAACAGGTGGTGGAGCTTCATTAGAATTTATTGAAGGAAAAGTATTACCTGGTGTTGCTGCTTTAGATGATATGTAATTATTTATAATTAAAATAAATTATAGAAAAAGAAGACTTTTTTAAGTCTTCTTTTTGTAATTTTAAAAATATCTAATTATATTTACTTATATTATTTATTAAGTATTTATATTCTTCTTTTGAATCATTTGACATAGAATCTTCGTATATTCTTTTTAAATATAAAATATCTTCTTCTCTTTGAGAATCTCTTAGTTCTGTATAATATTCAATAATTTTAGTATTATTTTTAATATAATTTTTTAACAGTTTATTTTCTTTTTTTATAATTGATTCAACATTTTCTTTATTTAATATGAAATATAAACTATGATCTGCATTTTTATGGTTATATAATATTTTAAATATTTTAATTCCAAAAATGATAGTTGGATGACTTAGATTAATATAGAGAGCATCTTTATTTTCATACATATTAGAAGAAGTATATTTATTTACAAATGCAAAATCATATATTTTTTTATCATTAGGAACTATAGAAACTAGAAATCTTCTAAAATTATCTATATAATATTGAAAATGTTCTTGATTATACATTATAGAAAGAAATGTTGCATTGTACGGTGGAATTATGAATATATAATCTATATTTTTTTTATCTAGCATTTTTATAATACTATTAACATTATTAAAATTTTTCTTTTCTAATTCTTTTAATTCATATAAATCAGCTTCGTATTTATCTGCTTGTTTAGGTTTAAATTCTATAAAAAATTTTTCATTTTCTATATTTAATTTATTATTGAAATATTTATAAATAAAATGATCTTTCACTGATAATAAACTTCTATAAGTTACATCATTTGAAAATAAAATTCGTTGATATTCTTTTAAAGTAATATTAGTTTCATTAAATTTTGGTATGGTAATTCCAATATCATTTATTATGTTTACATAACTGATAACAATTATAACTTTTTTTGTTTCAGGGTGCAGTTTTATATAAGCATCAAGAAGTTCACTATATTGACTAAAATTAATACCTTCTATACTTATATTATTAAAAAAATTTTTAAATTGTTTATCAAATAAAGAAGTTGTTTCAGAACCTCCGATAATTACTGTATCGGATTTTTGATCTTTATATATTTTCATAACCGGGTATATTAGTTCTATTGGATAATTACTTAAAATCATATAATGTTTATTTTTAAATAGGCTATGTCACAACAAACAGTTGATAAATAGCCATTTTTA
>DVJT01000173.1 GCA_018716565.1 Candidatus Avigastranaerophilus faecigallinarum
TATTAATCTTATTTTAATTGCTATTATTTAAATTGAAGAAAGAGAGGAAATAACAATGTTTGAATCATACCATTGTGAGAAATTGGAAAAAACTCTGCATTTTTTGCCGGATGGAGTCAAGTTTTGCTGCAGCTGTGCTGAAGGAACAGGAATTAAAATAAATGATTTTTCAAAATTTAACAAAGAAGAAATAATAAAAGGTAAGAAAAAATATATTGATTTATTAAAAAAAGGATATATTCCAAAAGAATGTAAAGGCTGTATTGAATATAAAAAAAATAATCTATATAAAAAAATAAAATCTATATTCATAAAACAACACAAAAACAAAATTACACACATAATAATTGACCATTTTAAACAATGTGACAGTAATTGCATCTATTGTTCCCAGAAAAAATTATTTTCTGAAAGAACGCAAAATTATGAACTACTACCAATAATCAAACAATTATATGAACAAAATATGATTGACACTGAAAATCTAAAAGTTGAATTCCAAGGTGGTAACATATCAGAATTAAAGGAATTTGAAGATTTAATGAAAGAATTTTATGAGCACAACTGTGATGATTTTGTTATATTAATGAATGGAATAAAATATATTCCAATACTTGAGGAAATAGGAAATAACTGGAAAAGCCATATATGCATTTCTTTAGACGCAGGAACAAAAGAAACTTATAAAAAAATCAAAAACATAGATGCTTTTGATCAGGTTATAGAAAATATAAAACGATTAAAACAGAAATCTAAAGCTCAAATTTCGTTAAAATACATAATAATAAAGGATGTCAACGATAATAAAGAAGAATTAGAAAAGTTTTTAAATGTTGCAAAAGAAATAGGAAACATTCAACCTTTACATCTGGAAATTGACTATAATGATACTCTTCTGTCACCAGGAACAAGATTTGATATACCAAAACATTATTATGAATTATTTGAAGAAGCGGAAAATTACTGCAGAAAAAATAATATAAGCTATAAGGTATTTCCGTACACAAAACATATTTTAAAACAAGGTTATAGTATATAACTTGATTAAAAAATGTGTTTTAACTAATATCTACATGTTAATTACAAAGGAAAGAAGGTAGAATTATGTCAAGAAGACCTGTAATTGCCGGTAACTGGAAAATGCACAATTTACAAAAAGAAGCAACAGATTTAACTAACGGAATTATGCAAGAACTAAAAGCAGAAGATAAAGCAGCACTTCCTGAAGTTATCATTGCTCCTACATTTACAGCATTATATGCTGCAAATAAAGCATTAAAAGACTGTGGTTGCGGAAAAGTCAAATTAGCAGCACAAAATTGTTACTATGAAACAAAAGGTGCTTTCACTGGTGAATGTTCTGTTGAAATGTTAAAAGACGCAGGATGCGAATATATTATAATAGGACACTCTGAAAGAAGAGAATACTTTGGGGAAACTGATGAAATGGTTAATAAGAAAGCGAAAGCAATTTTAGCTAACGGTTTAATCCCAATTATTTGTTGCGGTGAATCTCTAGAACAAAGAGAAGCCGGAGTTACTGATTATCATATTGCATCTCAAATTACAAAAGCATTGAGAGGTTTAACAGCAGAAGAAGTTGCAAAATCAATTATTGCATATGAACCTATATGGGCAATTGGCACAGGCAAAACTTGTGATTCAACTGAAGCAAACAGAGTTATTGCTATGATTAGAAATGTTGTAAAAGGTTTATATGATGCAAATACATCAGATTCTATAAGAATTTTATATGGTGGAAGTGTTAAACCTGCTACAATTAAGGAACAAATGGCTCAATCAGACATAGATGGTGCATTAGTTGGCGGTGCAAGTTTAACAGCTGACAGTTTTGCTCAAATTGTTAAAGGTGCCATGTAAAAATCAAGAAAAAATATAAAAGGCTCTTAATTTTTGAGAGCCTTTTTGTTTGTTTTGTTTCTTAATAAATTTTTTATATTCTGAAAGAAGTAGATAATTTCAATCTTTGATTGATAGAAGAATTATTTGTGTACTGATTAGTAGCATAAAGTTCTATTTCCAGATTATTTTTATTCTTAATTGGCTTATAAGTAAGTACAATTTCATCTTGCATATTGTTTTGAGAAACATTTCGTATAAATCTGGTTTTTAAATATAAAGAATCTGATATTTTAAATTCAGGAATAAAATACAAACTTGTATCATAATTCTGGGTATTGGAAAATTTACTCTGACCTATCTGAGCATTTAGTTTCAATCTTTTATATGTATATTCAATAAATCCACCACCAGTAATTTTATTAACAGCTTGTGCTTCATTAGAATAATATGCACCACCTATAATAAAACTCCCCGCATTTCTTGGTAAAAATATTGAATTGGAAGATAAAATAGCACCACCAGAAGCTTCATGATTATATGAAGAAGAAAAGGATCCAACCGATAAGTTAAGAGAATCACCTTTATATGATATTATTGAACCAGTATTGTACGTTGATTCATTAGCTCTAACAAATAAAACTGATGGTCCATTAACATCAAATAAAAAAGTCTGTCCTAATTGTGCAGAAATTGAACTTCCTATATCAGCTGTTATTTTAGATGAATTTACAACACCCGGTATTGGGGCCATATGTCTTGTATCATTCAAAAAAGCCTGTGAAAAAGCCTTTGAACCATCCCAAATCATATTTTCTGCTTTTATCGATTGCTCTATTCTATATTGAGTTTCATTTACTTTTAATTTAAAAACTCTATCATTATTAACATCTTCTAAAGCAGAGTCATCAATTTCATCTAAATTTAGTTCAACAGAATTTGCTTCATATCTTTTTGCAACATCAATTATTGCCTCTTCTTCAAAATTATCATCTTGAATTGTTTCTGATACTTCATCTTCATTCGACTTTTCGTTTATTTCCAAAGTTTCAACATAACGACCCAAATCAATAAAACTTTTAGACTGAACATCAAGTTTTTCAATTTCTTTTGCAGAAATAGGATTAATAATAAAGTTAAATAAGAAAATAAAAAATAATATCTTTTTCATAATACAATTTTGAATTAAAAAAAATATTTGTTCAATCAACTAAATAAATAATATTTGACAATAGCGAAAAAAAGTATTTGAATAATATATGCAGAAATGAATAAATTTTACCTACTAAGTATATAATATATTAAGTTTTGTAAACATGCATTTGTTATGGTTATTCTTCAAGTCTGACAAGAAGTTTAAGCTTATTAAAAAGGTCTTTTTTACAAAAAAAGATATATATTTTTAAATTAACTAGCAAAAAATTTTGATAACACGGTTTAAAATAAATTGCGAATGAACACGGAGATAAAAATGGCTGAAATAAATAATAATATTCAAAAATTTGGATATAACATAGAAAAAGTTGATAATAGTAAAAATAAAACACCAGAGACACCTCATGTTGAAGTACCTGAAGGCAGTGAAGAAAAACGATATGTACCAGACACAGGAATACTTGGACGTTCACAAATAAAGAATCCAAAAGGGGCAGATGTTACAAGAAGCGTAGATGAAACAATTGCATTATGCGAAAAATATCCTCAAATATTAAATTGCGGGGATGAACTTTTTGATACTTTATATGAACAGTTTTTAAACAATGGAATGGAACCATTTGAAGCTTATGCAAAAGCATCTATTGCAATGGAAGAATTCGTTGAGATTGGTAAAGCTCAATTGAGTCAACATCTTGATTAGTTGATTCAAAGGTGTTAACATGTAGACATTGTTCGATTTTTTGAAAGAGATATATGGAACGAATAAAACCTATTGAAGCAAAAGATAGAATAATCTTAGCACTTGATGTTGATACTATTGAAGAAGTAATAAAATATGTTGATTTATTAAAGGAATACGTCGGATTTTTTAAAGTCGGTCTTCCTTTATTTGTATCTTGCGGATTTGAAGCAATAAATGTTATAAAAGAGCATGGAGGCAAAGTATATTTTGATGGTAAGTTTCAGGATATACCAAATACTACAGCAAAAGCCAGTATTAATTTAATGAAAAAAGGAATCGACTTTTTCAATATAAGTTCAACAGGTGGTTCAAAAATGTTGACCAATACAATTGCAGAATGTAATAACTATGCCAAAAAAAATAATATTGAACCACCAATAATATTAGCTGTTACACTTCTTTCAAGTTTTGGACAAAAAACACTTACTAATGAACTTGGCATAGAAATGAATATTTCATCATACGTACTAAAATTATCCCAGATAGCAAAAGAAGCCGGATTATCAGGAGTTGTAGCACCAGATACGGATGCAGCTCAAATAAAAAAAGAATTGGGTGAAGATTTTATTGTTGTATGCCCTGCAGTAAGACCTACTTGGGCAATCGTAAATGATCAAATAAGAATAGTATCGCCAACAGATGCAATAAAAGCAGGTGCGGATTATATAATTATAGGCAGACCCATAACACGTGCAGCAGATCCGACTGTAGCTGCGAAATTGGTAATCGCAGAAATAGAAGAAGCACTTAAAGAAAAAAGGAACAACTGATGAATATTGGTGTACCCAAAGAAATAAAAATTAGGGAAGACAGAGTTGCTATTGCACCGCAAGGAGTTAAACTTTTAAGCAATGATGGTCACACTGTTTTAATTGAGAAATCAGCTGGGATAGGAAGTGGATTTTCTGATGAAGAATATAAAAATGCAGGTGCGATAATTCTGGATTCAGCAGAAGATATCTACAACAAAGCAGATATAATAGTAAAAGTAAAAGAGCCACAACCTTCGGAGTATCGTTTACTTAAGAAAAATCAAATTTTAATAGCTTATTTGCATCTCGCAGTAGAAAAAGCACTTACAAAAGAACTTATTAATAAAAAACTCACAAGTATTGCATACGAGACAATTCAAACTAAAGATGGGAAATTACCATTATTAACACCTATGAGTGAAGTAGCTGGAAAAATGTCCGTTCAAATTGCTGCAAATCTTCTTGAAAACAGAAATAATGGAGCTGGTATTCTACTTGGTGGTATAGCTGGTGTTCCAGCTGGAAAAGTTCTTATTGTTGGTGCTGGCAATGTTGGTATTAATGCAGCTAAAATTGCAATAGGAATGGGAGCAAACGTAAGTATTGCGGATGTAGATATAGACAAATTAAGACATATTGATGATATGTTCGGTTCAAAAATAAAAACATATGTATCAACAGAAGCAAATCTTAAAGAACTTGTAAAAGATACTGATGTTCTAATTGGTGCTGTTTTAATACCCGGATACAAAGCTCCTTGTATAATTACAGAAGATATGGTTAAAAGCATGCATAAAGGGTCAGTTATTGTTGACGTATCAATTGATCAAGGCGGAATTGTTGAGACAATGGATAGAGTTACAACTCTTGATAATCCGACATATGAGAAGCACTGTATAATACATTACAGCGTTGCAAATATTCCTGGAAGTGTAGCAAGAACATCAACAATTGCATTAACAAATGAAAGTATAAAATATATAAGAGCAGTTGCTACAGACGGGATAGTTGAAGCTCTAAAAAAGGATAAAGCATTGGCAAAAGGTGTTAATACATTTAACGGCAAACTAACCAATAAAGGTGTTGCTGAAGCTTTAAATTTTGAATTCACAGAACTACCAAGTATCATTGGTTTTTAGGAATCAAATCACAACACATTTGACAAGAATTAAAGACTTTAGTTCTATATAAATTCTTCCTAAAACACTTAAACTTAGTTGTATTAATAGCTTCTTTTAAAGTCATTTCACGAAGGCTTGCAACTTTGTATGAAAGACAAGGATAAATATCTCCTTCCGGATTGATATATATACTTGTCATTGGTATTTTGCAAGGATGATACAAATCTGTAATTTTTTTATTAGCAGGATTAAAGAATTTCTTTATATTTTCATAATCACCAACAGCTTTAAATCTCGGAGCATACCTTAATATAGTTCTAGATTTTCTTGATAAACTTTCAAGTTCTTTATATATTTCGATAAAATGCTCCAAATCAAAATACAAATTAACGGGATACTCTTTCAAATAGAAATCTTCATTAAATTCAACCCATAATTTTGAATTTTGCCTCAATGGTTGTTTTCTTAAAAATGTTAAAGAAAAAAATTGAGCATTTAAATTTATTGCTTCTTTATATAATTTAGGCAAATCATCTAGATTATCGTTCAGAATACAAGTTTTTATATCCAACATCGGCTTCATTTTATTTCCTCTTTTAGAATTAAAGAGCTCTATATTATTCATAACTTTTTGCCATAAACCAGAAAAATTTCTATTTTTATCATGATTTTTCCCATAACCATCCAATGAAACAGAAAGAAGTAATAATTTATTTTTTATAAATGAATCCATAATTTCTTCATTTAAAGCTAAACCATTTGAAATCAAAGAAACTTTTCTATATTTTTGAGAAGCTTTTTCATAAATTTTCAGGAAATCTTTTTTTAGAATAACCTCACCAGCAACAAAAGAAATTAATGCAAATGGAGGAATTTGTTTTATTATATATAACCATTCTTGAGTTGTTAATTCATTCTTATTTCTATCTTCCGTAATATAACAAAAAGGACACTTCAAATTACAATTATATGTTAATTCCAAAATATATCGCATTGGAGGAATTAATATACATCCATTTTTATCCGAATAAGCAATATTTGCATATATTCGCCGAAAAAAATCAAACAAATAGCTATAATTAATCATTTTACCTCCAAAGACATAATACAAAAAAAATATATTGTTAACAAAATTTAAATTCCCCAAAATAATAACGCAATTTTCTCAAACAAAAACTTTTTATATGAATATAAAGGGAAATTATTTAATACACAGGGGATGAAGTTTATGGCTGTCGGAGCAAAAGACAAAATTGACAGGGAATTAGTTAAAAAATATGCAAAACTAAAAATGGATAATCCAGAAACAACAAAATTAGTTGATTCCCAAAAAATGTTAGCAGCAATGAATGATTATGCTGCAATGCAAAGAAATATGCTTGATATGAATTCAAAATTAAAGGATATTTGTTCAAATGTAACATCAAAATCAGTTGTTTATCTAAAACTGAATTTCAATCCACCAAGAGCAAGAAAGCAATAAATTGTAAATAAATTAAAAATAAATCCTTTGCATATATAAAAATGATTAACTTTTAATTACAATGTAATATGAAAGTTAATCATTATAGTATGGAAAAAAAATGAAACAAATTATATTAGCATCAACATCACCAAGAAGACAAGAATTACTAGAAAATTTAGGATTAATTTTCCAAATTATTGAACCAAATTACAATGAAAATATATTAAATAAAGCTTTTTCATATAAGCTAATTGAGTCTTTAGCAGAAAATAAGGGATTATCAGTTGTTGACAAAATTAAAGTTCCGGCAATTATAATAAGTGCAGACACAGTTGTTGTATACAATAATGTTGTACTGGGTAAACCAAAAGATTTTGATGATGCTTTAAAAATGCTTTTAATGCTAAATGGAAAAACACATAATGTAGTTACAGCAGTTTGTATGATAAATAATGAAAATAACAAAAAAATAATTAAATCAGAAACAAGCGAAGTAACTTTTAATAAGCTTTCTGAAAACGAAATAAAGAATTATATATATGATTTTCAACCTTACGATAAAGCAGGCTCATATGGTATTCAAGAACTTCCTGAAAATTTTATAAAAGAAATAAAAGGAGAATATGATAATATTGTAGGGTTACCAACAAAATTATTAATAAATATGCTTTCAGAAATAAACAATATATAAATTTAATGTAAAATATAAATAGAGGAGTTAAGAAGGAGATAATTATGAACAGTGTGCAGCTGGTAAAAGATAGGATAAGAAGTATAAAAGATTTTCCTATAGAAGGAATTATTTTTAGGGATATTACGACTGCAATAAAAGACAAAGAAGCACTAAGAGAAATGATTAACTTCTTAACTGAAAAATTTATAAATAAAGGTATAGATTATGTTGCAGTAATTGAATCAAGAGGTTTCATTTTTGGTTCTGCACTTGCGTACAACATAAATGCAGGCTGTATATTAATAAGAAAGCCTGGTAAACTTCCTGCTGAAACAATAAGTGAAGAATACTCTCTTGAATATGGAACAGATAAACTTGAAATCCATAAAGATGCAATAGAAGAAGGTAAAAACGTAATTGTTATAGATGATTTATTAGCTACAGGCGGAACCGTATCAGCAGCTTGTAAATTATTAAAAAAAGCAGGAGCAAATGTAAAAGCAGCGGCTTTTGTAATTGAACTTGCTGATTTAAACGGAAGAAAAAATTTACCTCAAGATATAGAAGTTGTTTCTATGGTTACTTATTAAAATATCGGTAAAATTTAATGGGTGATGAAAATAAACAATTTGAAGCCAGTCAACAAAAGTTGCAAAAAGCAAGAAAAGAAGGTCAGGTTGTAAAATCAAAAGATTTTTCAATGGCTTTAGCATTACTTGTTATGTTTATTATAATATTAAAACTATCACCATTCATATGGGATCAGATATCTGTATTATTTGTATATCTGTATGATAAAATTCCTGAAAAACATCTTGAAGATATAGGCTATGCTCATCTATTTACTGCAATTGCAATTCCAACAGTTCTAATAATAGGTCCAATATTAATAATGGCAGCTTTCATTGCAATTCTTGGTGATTTTATACAAGTCGGTCCATTAGTAACAACAAAACCATTAGAACCCAAACTTGATAAATTAAATCCAACAAAATATTTTAAGAACTTAATGTCACCCAAAACAGCATTTGAACTAGTAAAAAACATTATAAAAGTTGCACTTTTAGGACTTATAGGTTGGATGGTATATAATTCACATCTTGAAGCAATACTAGCATTAGCAACAATTGATAATAGTTTTGCAATAATGAATGAATTTGGTTCTTTAATTATAGATTTCGTTATGAAAGCTGGTTTAGCCTTTTTAATAATCGCAGCAGCAGATTATGGTATGGTAAGATGGAAATTTTTACAAGACCAAAAAATGTCATTTAAAGAAGTAAAAGATGAATATAAAAACTCAGAAGGAGATCCTCACGTTAAAGCTGCATTAAGACAACGAAGACAACAAATGTTACAAAAAAAGATGATGGATTCAGTCCCAGATGCAGACTTTGTTGTTACAAATCCAACACATATTGCTTGTGCTTTAAAATATGATGCGCAGCAAATGGAATCTCCCAAAATGCTTGCAAAAGGTACAGAATTATTTGCAAAAAAAATTATAGAAATAGCGAGGGAACATTCAATACCTGTTATAGAAAATCCTCCTGTTGCAAGAGCTTTATTTCGGATGGTAGAAATCAATGCATCTATTCCACCTGAATTATATAAAGCAGTCGCCGAAATATTGATTTTTGTATACAATTTGCGAAATGCCAAAAAAGGTAGTAATATATAAAATAAAAAGATTAATAGAATAAAAGATGCACGCAAAAATAAAAGATTACATTGAAATAATCGAAAAGGTAGCTAAGGTAGAACATAAGCGTATTCCATCGCATATGGTGGATTATGACGAACTTGTCAGTATTGGAATTATTGCAATACAAGTACTAATTAAAGATAAAACAGATGAACAACTGGCAAGATATAATAATGCTTATATAGCTACTGCTGTAAGATGGGCAATAAGAAATGAGCTCAGAAACAGATATAAATGGTATTCTTTAAAACATACAAATGTAGATTCACGAAATGAACAATCACAAGATGAATACGGAGAAGAATCAACAATTACTCCGGGCAAAGTAAGAGAAGCTATTTACGAAACAATATTATCTATTGATAGTTTGGCTGCAGCTGCCTCTGATAATGATTCACCTTTTGATTTTATAAAAGACCCATCAGCTCTTCCTGATGAAAAAGCTGAAATTTCTGAACTTGGGAGAGTTATTAGGGAAGCTATTGCAAAATTACCGCCAAAAGAAAGAATTATTATTGAATACAGATTCTATCGTAATATGCAGGTAAAAGAAATTGCAGAACAAGTCGGACTTTCTTCTTCAAGAATTACAAGAATTATTCAAGCTGCATTAAATACAGTAAGAGAATATCTAAATAAAAAAGAACACTATGGATATTAATATTTCCTCATTTTTATACTTCGAATAAGGCAAATAATCTTGTTCTAATTTCTTCAGAATCAAGTTCTGTTTCAATTTCATTTAATTCCATAGCTTTTTGATAAGCTTTAGCAGCTTCTATATTATTTCCTTGTTCCTGCAATACTCGACCTAAGTTAAAATGAGCCATAACGTAATTTTTTTTCAGAGAAATTGCAGTTTCAAAGAGTTTTTTAGCTTCTCTTAGATTTCTTATTCCATCCAAATATATAACACCTAAATTATTATAAGCAGAATAATAGTCAGGAGCTATGGCGATTGCCTTATGGTAGGCAATAATTGCTTCTTCCAAATAATCTTTTTTCCAAAGAGCCATAGCACATTTGTTATAAGAAACTGCATTTTTAGGGTTTAATTTAATTGCTTCACAATAAGCTTTTATAGCACTGTCAATATCATCTGTTTGCAAATATATATCCCCAAGTTCGACAAAAATTTCATCATTATTTTCATCAAGAATTATTGCAGTTTTCAATAAATCAATAGCTGTATCAATATCATCAAAAATATTATGATATAATGAAGCCAAAGCCTGACAAACAATAGCTGTCCACTCAGGATCAGGATTTCTATCTATTGCAAATTTATAATGTTCACAAGCATCATCATATTGTTCTGCTTTAACCAAGGCATATGCTAAGGCATTATGATAAAATGGATTTTCTAAATCCTTATCTAATGCAAGCTTAAAAGCATTAACAGAATTTATTACATCATTTTTTTTCAAATATAGATGCCCAAGTTCATAATATATATTTGCACTATTCTCTTCAACTTCTAGAAGTTTAGAATAACAATCTATTGCTGTATTAATATCATTTTCAAAGTAAATTTGAGTAATTGTTGCAACTTTTAATAGCAATTCTTTATTATATGGATTATTTTGCAAAGCTTTTATATAAGCTTTTCTTGCTGTATCAATGTCTTCTTCTTTTATATTAATATCACCAATTTTTTGATAATATACTTCATTACGGCCTGTTGAATTAGCAGCAACATCATATGCTTTTACAGCCATTGAATAATTTTTTGTTTTTTCTAAAACTTTACCAAGTAAATCATAAAACATTAATGAAAAATTTTTAGATAAATTTTTATATAGCATTCTCATCGAAGGATAATCAAGAGGAATACTTAAACTTCCCGACAGCATATAATAAATTGATTGAGAGAAATCTTTTGCATTAATATTAGTATCATGCATTTTATCAATGTACATTGAAGCCAATGACAATCTGGAACGAGCAGATTTTAATGGACAAAGTTTAATAGCCTCTTTTAACTCTTTTTCAGCTTCATCGTATTTTTTTGCCATTTCAAGGAAATATGCGGTATAAATACGTGCATTAGGATTTGATGGAGAAATATTAATTGCTGATTTACATTGTTCTATTGCGGAAGAAAGATTTATTTCGCCTCTGTCCCATAACAAAGTTGCTAGTCGATAATAGGCTTCCGCAATATTCGGATTAAATTTTATTGCATCAATATAATTATCAACGGCATTATCTAAATCTGATTTTTTGCCTTTAATCAAATATTGTTCATGATATTTACGGGCAAACTCCATGTAATTTTGAGCCATAGAATCAAAATCAAATTCTTCAGTTTCCATAGAATTACTTGTTATTTTTTCAGACATCGACCATCTATTCCTCTATAATATATATCATCTGATAAAATTTTAAAAAAAGGAATATTTTGCTTATAAAATACTGCGTATGGAGTAGTCTAAATATGTTATATTCGTTTACTTAACAAAAGAAAAAAGTCAATTTTTAAAACTTTTTTGTTTTTTAAATATTAGGTAGCAATACAAGGAGTTTTTTATGAATCCTATAAGATTTGGAGAAATAAACTACAGTTCAAAATATGGAAAAGATGCTCTTCGTGCAAAAACAGAGCAAAGTGCAAATCAAGAAGTTCAAAAAGATTCATTCAACCCCAAATATAAATCTAAAAGGAATAAAAAAGCTTCTGGTACATTAGGTACAATTGCCCTAATGGTAGCAACAGGTATTGCTGTATATAAAGGAAAAGGCAAAATCCAAACAATTTTAAATAATACTAATTCAGGTGTAAGCAATAAAATAAAAGATTTTGCAACAAAACATCCTAATTTATCTCTAGCAGGGCAATCACTAAAAGAAGCCGGCATACATATAAAAGATGCTTGTGCAAAACCAACAGAAATTGTAAAAAAAGGTGCAAAAACAATAACAAAACCATTTATTGCATTATATAATGGTGCAAAAAATATATTTTCGAATTTTAAAAATAAACAATAAAATATGACACAAAATAATAATATTCAAACATCAAATAATATATTTAGCTTGTTCCCACAATATACGCTGGAACAAGCTAATGTAGTGCAAAAACCTGTTTCAAAAGTGTCTGTAAATTCTTCTATCGAAAGAAAAGAAGATTCAATTGAACTTACTAAGGAAAAATCAAGTAAAGCAAAGAAAATTATTTTTGGTTCAACTCTTGCATCAACAATAATAACTGCAGGAATCGTAAGCATGTTTTTTGCGAAAGGTTTTCACGGAAGTTCATTAAAGAAACTAACAAAATTCAAAGAAAAACTGGCAAGAGAAATATCTGAAAGCAGCAGCAATAAAGCAGAAGGTATAACTCAAAAAGCAGTTCTTTATACAAAGAAAGGAACTCAAAAAGCAATAGACGGACTTGAAGCTACATCTAATTTTGCAGCAATTAAAGACTGGACATGCGATAAAATTTTAAGATTAAACAAAGTAACTGCTAAATTTGCTGATAAATCAAAAGATTTATTCAAAAAAGTTGTAGATAAAACTTTAGGAAAAAAATATGATAAAGTTGAAGTTAAAGTAAAAGATTTAACTTCACTATTGAAGCATTATAACATTACGAATTTAGAAAATTTAGACGAAGCCCAAAAAATAATGCCTGTAACAATCAAGGGCGAAACAAAAACATTATCAGAATGGGTCGAAAAACTTTCTCAAGAGATAAAACGTCTTGAAAGTGCTTATGATGATGGATTTAGTTTAGGCGCAAGAAAGTTAAGAGGACAAAAACGTACTAAATTATTGTCTGGAATTTCTGACAAAATAAAAGAAAAATTATTTGGCACAAAAGGCAATAAAGTTGATACAAATAATTATAGAACTTATGTAACTCAAGACGTTTCAAGTGCTGCTCAACAAGAACTAAGAGAAGAAATCTTGCGAGCAAGAAAAAAAGTTACAAACAATATTCCTGCAATATATGATGATATAAAAGGTAAAGTTAATCAGTTCTCGAATTCAATAAAATTTCAAGATACAGCTTCTTTAGAATTCATAACAAAATTAAATCAACAACTTGATGCATTTAAGAAATGCTCAGGTGCAAGTGAAGCCGCTTCAAGAAGAAAAATTGTTGAGGAAATATCATCAAGCGTTGATGACTTTATTGAATTAATAAAGAAATCAGATTATACAGATATCGAAAAAGCAAACTTATTTGAAATTTTAAATTCAATAAAGATGTCGGCAAAATCTTCAAGCGGAAAATCAAAAGGAGCACTTGAAGAAATAATGACAATATTAAAAGGTTTAAATAACCAAAAAATAAAAGGTACTAATACAAAAATCATTTCAGATACAGATTTTAAGGATTTTTCAAAATTATCATCAAAAATAAGCAAAGGTCTTGATAATGCTACAGAACTTGAAATGGGTGAATATTTCTTAAAACAAGCAGAACTTGAAGTTGGTTCTGCAGCTACTGACGTATTATCATTACTCTTCCCAATAGGAGCCGGTGCAATTGCAATTGCAAAAGGTGATGATAAAGAGGAAAAAGTTTCTGCAACATTAACTACATGCATTCCATTAGCAGGCAGTTTCGCAACATTTATCTACGGAACAACAAAGATGTTATCCGGAGCTAAGAACCTTATGTTTTCTCTAGTTTCTGGTATTGTTCTAGGTAAATTTGGAAACTATTGCGATAAACTATATAAAAAATACAAAGAATCAGGATCTGTAGCAAAAGTAGCAAAAGAAGAATATGATAATTTTTGGACTGATTTAACTCCTAAATATGCTCAACCTTTAAACGATAATGAAAAAATAAATAACAAAGATAAAAAATCCAAATAATCACTCATTTAATTGAGTAACTTTTAATTATTTAATTATAAAATATCGTTATGAAGAAATTTTTAACTATATTTTTAATATTAGGAATTATAAATTTAACAGCTGTTGCTGTCGAATTTGATTCATCGATTGACGCAAGTATAAGAAAAGATTTTAATGTTGAAACAAATGAATTACCTGCGCTACCAAATGCTGTACCAACTACAAATCCTGTAAAAACAGAAATTTCAACACAAAATAAATACAATTATACAGGGAAGATATACACACTTAAAAGAGGAACAAAAATAAATCTGACTTCAACAAACAAAATATCCGATTGGATGCACAAAGGAAGTCAAGTAACATTTAGTTCAAATAATAATATATATACAAAAGAAGGAACTTTAATTCCATCCGGCACAATATTTAAAGGAATAGTAACAGACTCTCACAGACCACAAATTACAGGAAATGGTGGTCTTGTTGAACTTAAAATTGATGAAATATACTTTAACGGAATAATGTCTAAAATAGATACAAAAGTAAGTATGGCAAATTCTAAAAGAATCTTTTTAAGCAATATAAAGGGTAAACGTTCATACTGGAAGAATTTTTCAAAAGTAATGACACCAGGTAAAAAAGTTTTTTCGGCAGCCCACACTTGCGCTATGGCTATGATGCCAATCCCTGTTGTTAACCTATTTTCTATAATTCCTTTAGCTGGCGGTGGTATTGTTTATACCTTAAATTTAGTAACTGCACCAATTATCACAATATTTACAAAGGGCGGTTCTTTATCATTACCTGCCGGTACACAATTTCAAATTAAAATCACAGATGAAGTAAAAATTAAAGGTTAATTTTAAATTGTTGATTAGCGTATATTTTTATATTACGCTAAAGACAGTTTGAAAGGAAATATTTATGTTACGAGCAGGAATTGTAGGATTACCAAACGTAGGGAAATCAACATTATTTAACGCATTAACTTCTTCAAATAATGCACAGAGTGCTAACTTTCCGTTTTGTACTATAGAACCGAATGTAGGCGTTGTTAATGTTCCTGATGAAAGACTCCAAATTTTAGGCAAACTTGTTAAAACTCAAACAATAATTCCTACAGCTATTGAGTTTGTAGATATTGCAGGACTTGTAAAAGGTGCAAGTAAAGGTGAAGGTCTTGGTAACCAATTTTTACATAATATAAGAGAAGTTGATGCAATTATTCAAGTTGTAAGATGTTTTGATGATATAAATACAATTCATGTTGCAGGAAAAGTTAATCCTATTGATGACATAGAAACCATTAATACAGAATTAGCTTTAGCTGATATGGCATCAATAGAAAAAAGGCTTGAAAGATTAACTAAAATAGTTAAAACCGGTGATAAACAAGCAGCACTTGAATATAAAGTTCTATCAAAAATCAATGAGTTATTAGCTGATGCAACATTTATAAATCTCGAAAAATATTTTGAAGACGAAGAACTTGAATTTGCAAAAAATTCACAATTAATGTGTATAAAACCTGTTATATATGCTGCAAATGTTAGTGAAACAGATTTAGCAACAGGTAATAATTATGTAGAGCAGGTAAGAGAATATGCATCAAAACATGGTGCTGATGTTGTTGTAATTTCAGCTAAAATAGAAGCAGAACTTGTAGATCTATCACCGGAAGAAGCAAAAGCATATTTATCAGATTTAGGTGTAACAAGCTCTGGTATTGAAAGAATGGTTCAATCCGTATATAAACTGCTTGATTTGACAACCTTTATAACAGCTGGCGAAAAAGAAGTAAGAGCTTGGACTGTAAAAAAAGGTTCTAAAGCCCCAAAAGCTGCTGGAGTTATCCATACTGACTTTGAAAAAGGATTCATAAGAGCAGAAGTAACCAGTTATAAAGACTTTGTAGATGCAGGTTCTTATGTAGTAGCTAGAGAAAAGGGTGTTACTAGACTTGAAGGTAAAGATTACATTATTCAAGATGGAGATATAGTCCATTTTAGATTTAATGTATAGAAGAAAATCTATATACAAAATATTAAAATTAATTAAGCAACAGCTTAACTAAATTAGCGATATATTTTGTACGTGATAAAATTAAAATTAGTTAATAACGAGGAAATCGAGTGAAATTCTTGAACCGGACCGCGGCCGTATAGTCGGAATGCTCAATATTCATATATAGGTTGCGTGTTTCCAATCTATATAGTGAAGAAGAGCTCCTTACGTTAAACGTATAAGGAGTTTTTATTTTGCCGACACCAATTTCATTACAATCTAATAATAGAGCAGGATTATGTCCTCATGGACTTCCTCCTTCCGCATGCCCTATTTGTAGTGGTGGCGGAATGGCTGGTGGTGGAAGAGTAAAAGAAGCTGTAGTTTTAAAACCAATAAACTCAGGTGAATGGTCATTTATGAAATGTTACGCAGCAGGACTTGCTATGCGTGCACAAGAGGCAAGAGTTGAAAATGCAAAAACTGCTTTCGAACGTCAAATTGAGTTTGCGCAACAACTTGGGAAAAACATACAAAATATTGCGGATAAAATCAAAAATGCCATTCAGAATTTACAAAACAGTTCTCCTGTTATTATCCAAAATATTTTACAAGTAATCAATAATTCAATAATTAACCCTATATTGAACCTAATATCACAAATACCTAAATTAATTGAAAATATAGCCGAATTTCAAAAAAAGATAGGTGAAATGATTCAACAAGCTAGTGAAAAGCTAAGTGCATTATTAGGTGATATTAAAAACTTCATTGACAGAAAAATTATTGAAAACATAAAAAAACAAATTAAAAAAATTTTCTTATTATTTACAACAGATCTAGAAGATGAAAATTATAAGAATGATGATGCTTTAGAAGTATTCAAAGCAAGAGAAATGAAAAAATACTTGGTTAATATAATAAATAAGATTAAGAAACGGAATAAAAATGATAATTGAACCAATAAAGAATAAACAATCAGATATAAAAAGAAAGAGGAAAAAGGAAGAAAAACCGGATAAAACAATGAATAAAACTTTGCAAGGAGTTTTAATAAATAGTCATGTCAAAAATAATCAAGACACAGTCTATTCTTTTAATGACATAAAGGATTCTTTATTAATAAGTGATTCAACAAATTATTATTCTTCAAATTTAAATACAAAAAAGAGAGAAAATGAAAGTTCCTTTGATACAAAAAAAGCAATCAAACCACTATTAATAGGCACAAGTTTAATTGTTGGCGGATGTTTTGCAATAAGTGCCATTTTGAAAAAGTCATCAAAAGCTTTATTAACAACAGCTAACTTTGAACATTTACCTGATTTAGCTATAAATATGAATATAAAAGAAGAGCCTCAATTTGCTATATACCGGGCTATACGAGATCCAAATTTCAAAAATCTGTTCGGAGCGGCAGTTGTTTTTCTTATGAGTGGAATTACTATTGCTTGTAAAAATTTTGTAGAAGGAGCAAAAGAAGTTTGGACAAAGAAACAGTCTGCAGATATTGAGAAAAACCTTCAAGAAAATTTAATTGAAGTTGAGACGAATGCATTTTCAGGAAAACTCAAAGTTGTAAACGATATAATGCAAAATAATGTAAAATTTTTTGACGAAATTCTAAATAACAGAAAAGAACAAGCATCTACCCCAGAAGTTTTCTCCGGATTTTTATCCTTTAAAGGTGAAAATAAAGAAAAAGAAACCTTACATAAAGACAATACAAGAATTAACAAAAATCTAAAATATGCCGCTCTAATCGGAGGTGTAATTGCAGGTGCTGTTATTCTTGGGAAATTAAGCATTTCAAATTTAAAGAAAACTCTTGAATATACAAATAAATACGCAAACAATTATACAGAAAAAACTATAGATGCAATTAATGAACTCAGTAATAAGGCAGAAAAAAAAGACTTGCCCAAAATTATAGAGTTTTTTAAATCGATTTGTGCAAAACCTGATTACATAAAAGAAGTTGCGAAAAAATATAACCTTTCTGACAATGAAGTACAATCAATAATTCTTGCAGTTGAAGAATCAAAGAAGACCATATTTGCAGATGCACCGACAGCACTTGGAGGTATTCCTCAAAAAGTCCAATATTATTGCTATATAGATGAAAATAGAGGTCACTTATACAACTGGATATTGAATCCCCAAAATAAATTTACAAAACTAATATTTAGCGCATTTACAATTTCAAGTGCAATTGGATATCTTTTCAAACAAGGAATGGATGCAATAAAAGAAGTAACAGTTATGAAGGAAAACGCCAAAACTGAACTCGATTTAAGAAAAAGACTTGTAGACGTTGAAATTGCAAACTTTAAAGCAAAAAAGGAAAGTGCTATCAATCCTCTTCTTGAAAATTTTGCAAAACACGCAAATGATGGCTCTAAAACAAAAGAAGAATTAAAACAATTGGCAGATAATATATTAATGGAAACAAAAAATGGTCCGCCATACGTATATAACTAAGGAAAAATTATGAAAATAGCAAACATAAATATTCAGAATAATGTTTCACAACTTGGACAAGGAGTTTCTTTTCCAAATCATCAAAGAAATTACTGTACTTTCAACGAAAAAAGAACAGAAGAGCTTGTTAATGCAAAAGAAGAGGCTCTACCATATATTGATACATTTTTAAAATCCGCCTGGAGTGAAGAACAAGTATTAGATGGACTTCAAGTACTTGATAAAATGCTTGATAAAGGCGTAAAGGGAATAGATAAAATGTATCCGACAATTGCAAGGTTTAATGATGTAACATCTCCGAATGTACAAGTTATGTTAGCAGGAATTTACAGAAAAACACTTGTTCCGGATGCATTTGGTCCTTTGAACAAAATGATGATAAGGCAAACTTTAACACCAAACTCTCCTTATTTTGATCCTACAGAAGAAATAGGCGGTGCAATTATGGAATATTTAAAAAATCAATCTAATATTAATTCTTCTGCAGTCATTAAACATCAATAGAAACTGTTTATATTTTCAATAATATCTGAAGCTTCTTCTTCTATCTGCTGTTCTTGTGGAATTTTTTTATCTTTAAATAGATATTTATATTTAGCTTCTTCCAATTCTTGTGAATGATCAGGATGTTTTGCAGATGTATATTCATTTAATTTATTCATTACTTCTTTTGATTTAGCATTCAAATGAAAACAAATCTGATAATACAATTCAGCATTTTTCAAATCGCCTAATTTTTCATAGCATTTTGCGCTCTGAAGATTAGTATCAAAATCTCTTAATAAACCTGAAGCCAATGCTAATTTATAATATTCTATAGCTGTTGAATACTCTTGAAAACTGTAAAAGAAATCTCCCATTGCTCTTTGCAACTTAGGATCAGCAGGATTCATATTATAAGCTTTTAAAACATATAATTTTGCCTCTGCTCTATCTTGAAGAAGTTGATTTACTTTAGATAGTCCCAATAATGCTTTTGTATTTATCGGATTTTTTTCATATTCTTCTTCATATAAAATTCTTGCTTTATGAATATATTCATAGCCTTCTTCTTGATTAGATGTTGTTTGAGCTTTCCTTAACAATTTTTCCGCTTGAGAAAAATTATCTGCCAATGCACAATTTAAAGATAAAAAAATTATCAATAAAGTATATATTAGTTTATTTCGTAAACTTTTCATAATCAAACTTAATAATATCCAATCTAGCTATTTATCTTAATAATAACTATATGTTATAAATATTTCAAGGTTAGCAACAAGGATAGTAATAAATGCAAGAAATCGGGATTTTATTTACATTTATTTTTTTTGCACTATTATTTGCTATTTTTATGTTGATATGTTCAATTATTGCCGCGCCTAAAGCAAATAATAAGAATAAAGAAAGTATTTATGAATGCGGATTAAATATAAAAGAAAAATTTAATTGTAAATTTAAAATACAATTTCTTATTTATGCAATATTATTTTTAATTTTCGATGTCGAAACAATATTTATATTTCCTTTTTCATTAAGCTATAGTTTTCTCGGGGTATTTGCTTTAATTGAAACAGTTATATTTTTAGGATTACTGTTATTAGGCTTAGTTTATGCAATAAGAACTAGAATGTTAAGGTTTAAATAATGAATATTATTTTATCAACGCTAGATGCAATATCAAACTGGGCAAGGTCAAACTCATTATGGCCATTAACTTTTGCTACATCTTGCTGTGGCATAGAAATGATGTCAGTATCAGCGTCAGATTATGATATAGCAAGATTTGGCTCTGAAGTTTTCAGAGCTTCTCCAAGGCAAGCAGATTTATTAATTATAGCAGGAACCATAACTCATAAAATGGCGCCAATACTATTAAAGTTATACGAACAAATGCCGGAACAGAAGTATGTTATTGCGATGGGTGCTTGTGCTTGCTCTGGGGGAATGTTTAAAAATGATTCTTACTCTGTTGTTTACGGCGCAGATAAGATTATTCCCGTTGATATATATCTACCTATGTGTCCTCCAAAACCTGAAGCACTTATTGATGCGATAAGAAAGCTTCAATCAGAAATAAAAAAGGAATCCTTGACTACAAGAAAAGAACTTATAGCAAAACATAAGTCTAAGTTAAAGATTCAAGATGACCTTGATATTTTAATACAAGAAGATGTTAATATTTTTAAAATGGGGATATAGATTGTGTTTAAAGAATTTGAAACAAAATTTGATATATTAAATAAAACTATAATTCTACCAAATATTCAAGAATTTTATATAAAAAAAGATAATATAAAAGAAGCATTAAGGTACTTGAAAAATTCGCCGGAGACAATATTTTCAAGGCTAGATTGCATTATAGCAAAAGATAATTCTAAAAATTTTACGGTTAGCTACATTTTAAACTCAGATACATATAATACAAAATGTGCAATAAGTTATTATCTGGGCTACGAAGAAGCAGAGACTGTAAGCATTTCCGATATATATAAAAATGCAACTTGGGACGAGAGAGAAATTTATGACCTATTTGGAATTAAATTTAATAATCACCCAAATCTAAAACGAATTCTGCTGCCAGATTCATTTAAAGGGAATCCTTTAAGAAAAGACTACATTGCAAATGATGAAAGACTCAAATGGAATAATGACAAAAACTTCTGAACATACAATGCAAATAAATATAGGGCCGCAACACCCATCAACACATGGAGTGTTAAGAATGCTTGTAACGTTATGTGGTGAACAAATTATAAAAATAGAACCCATAATCGGCTACCTGCACCGAGGTATGGAAAAAATGGCTGAAACAAGAACATATATGCAATATTTACCTATTGTTGACAGAGTTGATTATCTTTCAGGATTTTTCTGCTCATATGCTTACATTTCAGCAATTGAAAATTTAATCAATACAGATATTCCGATAAAAGCAAAATATATAAGAACACTTACAATGGAAATGAACAGAATTTCATCTCACCTTCTGTGGCTAGGCTGCTATCTGCTTGATTTAGGAGCCACATCACCATTATTTTACACGTTCATTGAAAGAGAAAAAATATTAAATATTTTTGAAGATTTAACAGGCTCAAGAATGATGTATAACTACTATACTTTTGGCGGTGTTAAAAGGGATATAGAGAAAGAACTTTTAATAAGAATTAAAAAATTTTCCAATGAATTTTTAAAAGCAGTTCAAGAATACGAAGACTTAATAACAAACAATCCTATTTTTCTTACAAGAACAAAAAACATAGGAATATTATCGAAAGAAGATGCAATAGAATATTCAATAACAGGTGCAAATTTAAGAGCCTGCGGGATCCAAAAAGATTTAAGAAAAGATTCTCCTTATCTTATATATAATAATTTAGAATTTTCTGTTCCAATAGAAACAATTTCCGATTCTCATTCACGATACCTTATGAGAATAAAGGAAATGAAAGAAAGTAATAAAATAATAAATCAATGTACAGATTGGCTTTTATCAAATATAGAAGACAACGAAATAAATACGAAAATAAATCCGTTAACAATAAAACCAAACGGAACTGCCTTAGGAGAAGTAGAATCAACAAGAGGACTTCTACAATGTTATATAGAAGCAAACGGAACTGAATTTCCAAACCGAATTAAGTGGAGAACTCCGTCATTTTATTCAACGCAAGCAATCAATACAATTGCAAAAGGATTTATGCTTCCTGATTTAATGGCAATCTTTGGCAGTTTAGATATAATCATGCCGGAGGTAGACAGATAATGAGTATATTTCATCTTATTTTTGTCGAATATCTTTTAAAATTAAACATTCCTGAATGGTTAATTTTTATATTATGGCAAATCATTTGTTTTGTTTTTATAAGTTTATTAATGATTTTAGCTGTATTATTTTTAGTTCTATTTGAAAGAAAGTACCTCGCTTTTTTCACAAGAAGAAAAGGTCCAAATAGAGTCGGACTTTATGGATGTCTGCAAACAGTAGCAGATGGAATAAAAATATTATTCAAAGAAAATATAATGCCAAAAAATGCAGATAAATTTATTTATTTTGTTGCACCAATTATAGTTTTTGCACCCATTTTAACAGTATATTCGCTAATTCCTTTTTCATCAGACATTAATTCTTACAAATCAGATATTAGTATTTTATTATTTATGGCAATATTATCACTCCCTATAGCCGGCATTTTATTTGCAGGATATTCAAGCGGAAATAAATATTCTTTAATTGGAGGCATGCGTTCTTGTATACAGGCAATAAGTTCTGAAATTCCAATATTTCTTACGATTGCAGGAATAGTCATTTTAACAGGTTCTATGAATTTAAGTGAGATAGTAAAAGCTCAACATTCATTCTCGCAATGGAATATTTTTCCTTCAATATTAGGATTTATAATATTTTTCATTTGTTCATTAATAACATTAAACAGAATTCCTTTTGATTTTCCCGAAGCGGAAAGTGAACTTGTTGCAGGTTATAACAGCGAATATTCAGGCATGAAATTTGCAATGTTTTTTCTTGGAGAATACGCCTTAACCTTTATTTTTAGTGCATACACTGCTACTTTATTTTTAGGCGGATACAATTCGCCTTTTGGATTTTATATAGCTGATTTGTTTGATTTAACATTAATCACCGGAGAAATTATAAGAAATATAGAACAATTTTTCTGGTTAATATTAAAAACATTCTTTTTAATATTAATAATAATGTGGATACGAGCAGCCTACCCAAGATTTAAGACAGAAAAAGCACTTGAACTTTGTTGGTATATTTTTATACCCTTAGCTATTTTTAATCTGTTTGTTTTATGTATAGTTCAATATTTTAGGGGGAGTTTATGATAAAAAGTTTCATTTACCCTATAAAAGAACTGATTAAAGGACTTTTAACCGTATTAAAAAACGGTTTTAAAGAGAAAGTAACACTTGAATACCCCGAAAAGAAAAAAGTTCTTAATAACAATTTTAGAGGTAAAATTAAATACGATAAAACAAAATGTATCAAATGCAAAATTTGTCAAAAAGTATGCCCGGCAAAAGGGACCATAGAAATAAACGAAACATTTAAAATAGACTATAGTCAATGTATATTCTGTGCTAATTGTGTTGAATTTTGCCCAAAAGGTGCATTAACAATAACAAAAGAATACGAATTAGCAACAAACAATAAAAATGAATTAATATTCAATGAGGGAATAAATTAATGGAACAATTAAATGCAATTATATTTTATATAATTTCCGCAATTATTATATTTTCAAGTATTGCTGTAATTTTTACAAAAAAAATAATGCAAAGTGTATTTTTTGCATTAGTAACATTTATTTGTTTCGGACTTCTATTTTTCTTCTTAAATGCTCTTTTTAACGGAGTAATTCAAATTTCAATATATGGAATAGCCCTATGTATTCTTTTTGCTATAGCAGTTATGCTTACTAATAATAATGAAGAAGAAACTCATAAAATAAAGTTTTCACCAACGATTATTTTGGCTTTTTTAGGTGTTATAATGATTCTTTCATCCATATTAATTTTTCTAAAAGAGACAATGATGTATGATTCCGTTTTTAAAACATACATTAACTCCTCGCATATATTAACAAGTCTTGATAATACTAAACAATTATCATCTGAACTCTTAACACACAATTTATACTCATTTGAACTTTTAGGTCTTTATCTTTTAATCGTTCTCATAGGTATTTTAGTATTATTAACTTTTAAAGGAGAATCAAAATAATGTTTGAAATCACATTGTATCATTATTTAGTTTTATCTTTAATTCTTTTTGCAATAGGTTTTATTGGAATAATAATTTCCAAAAATATTATAAAAGTTCTAATATGTATAGAGATAGTAATGTCAGCAATAAACTTAAATTTCATAGCATTTACAGCATACAAAAACTATCTTTTCTTATCCGGTATGATATTTGCTTTATTTATAACTGCAATTTCAGCAGTACAAACAGCAATAGGACTAGTATTAATATATCAAATATATAAAAATAAAGAAAAAATTACATCAGAAGAGATTGAGGAGCTAAAAGGTTAATGGATTTTTTTGCTAATAATATATTCCTAATAATGTTTCTTCCAATATGGATTTGTCTAATAATCATTTCAGGTGCCTTTATAAGATTAACTGAAAATAAAAAAATGACAGCCTTTTTGACATCAATTTCAACTTTAACAGGCTTGGTATTCTCAATTGCTCTTTTTAATGACATAAAAAGTCCGCAGCCCATAATTATAGAAGATTCATTTTCTTGGCTTAATATTGATAATCTTAATATTTATCTTGGAGTTTTACTTGATTCAACTTCTGCTATATTCCTTGTTATTCTAATGTTAATCAGTTTATTAATTCAAATTTATTCATATGGATATATGAAAAATAAAGAAGAATTTAACAAGTATTTTATATATCTGAATTTTTTCAACTTTGCAATGACCGGATTAATTCTTTCTCCAAACTTAATACAATTATATATCTTTTGGGAACTGGTAGGTGTTGCAAGTTATCTTTTAATCGGATTTTTTCATAGAAAAGAAGATGTATCACAATCTGCAAAAAAAGTCTTTATCATTAATAGCTTTGGCGATACTGCACTTTTAGCAGGAATCATATTTTTTGCATATTTTTCGATAACATATATGAATCAACAACCAAATGAATTCTTAGCATTTAGTGATTTAGACTATTTTCATAACCAACTTCAAAGTTTGACATACCCAAATGTATACAATTTAGTTCTATCCTTATTTTTAATCGGAGCATTTGTAAAGTCAGCTCAATTCCCATTTCAACAATGGCTGATAGATGCAATGAAAGCGCCTACGCCTGTAAGTGCATTGATTCATTCTGCTACAATGGTTTGTGCCGGTGTATTTTTAATAATTAGAATATACCCTTTATTATCTGACGAATTATTAAAAATAATATTATCAATTGGACTTATAACTGCTGTTTTATGTGCATTTATAGCAATTTCGCAAAATAATATAAAAAAAATGCTTGCATATTCAACATCTTCTCAATTAGGACTAATGTTTACAGCAATTGGCTTACAATCTATCCCGGTTGCAATAATATATTTAGTTATACATTCTTTTACAAAAGCTTTACTATTCTTATGTGCAGGAAATATTTCACAAATTTCAAATTCAATAGAAACAAAAGATATATCAGGATTAAGAAAAATCGATTTTTACCTTGCAATTTATTGGATAATTGGAGCATTGTCACTTTCTGGACTTTTCTTTGGCGGTTTCACCTCTAAAGAAATGCTATTAAATATAGCAGAAAACAATAAATCAATATTATTTTTAATTCTATTAACATCTTTTATGAGTACTTTCTATATTTTTAGAACTTATTTCAATATCTTTGAAGGAAACAAAAGAGAAGAATATAAAATAATAAATGAAAAATCAATGTCGTTTGCTTTAATGACAAAGGTTATATTTGTAATATTTCCAGGATTTTTATTCAAAGTTTCGCAAATAAATATGATATGTCTACTCGCATTCGGAGTTGGAATAACAGCTATATTTTCCGCATATTTCAGTAATAAATGCAATAAAATTATGATTCCGCCTATGCTATATAAATTATCTCAAAATGAGCTTTTTATCCCTAACTTATATAATTTCATAGGCAGATTGTTTAATTTAATATACTTTGCAGTAAATATAATTGATAATTATGTTATAGAAGGAATTATTAATGTAACTGTAAAAATAACAAAATTTATCTCTAATATAATTTCCAAACTTCAAAACGGTAATATTCAAACTTATGTTTCATATTCGATTTTTTCAATCGGAATAATACTGTTAATTATTTTATATTTATATTTTATGGCATTGAGGAGTTAATATGATAGATAATTTTATTCCTTTAATAGTCTTTACACCATTAATAATGAGCTTAATTTTATATAGTCCGTTTATAGCTGATGATGAAAAAATAATCAGAAGAGTATCAAAAGGATTCATAACTATTCATTTTGCATTAACCGTACTATGCAGTATTTTCTTTAATTTCTCAAATCCAGACTTTATAATTGAAACAGACTACCAATGGATTGATGTATTAGGAATTAATGCAAATTTTGCATTTGATTCTTTAACTATGCTATTTGTTATTCTTACTTCATTTATATTTCTAATAGCAATCTATTTAAGTAAAAGTATGATAAAAAAATCATACAGATTATATTACTCTCTCATATTCATATTGTTAACAGCAATACTCGGAGTATTTAGTGCAAAAGATATCTTTTTATTCTTCTTATTTTGGGAACTTGAATTAATTCCGATGTATCTTCTTATACAAAAATGGGGAAGCGGGAATAAACAAAAGACCTCAATGAAATTTCTATTATATACATTCTTCGGAAGTATTTTTATACTATTAGGATTTTTAATCTTATACTATTTAAATTTTAAACTTACAGGTACTCTAAGCAGCGATATAAATGATATAGATATAATATCAGCACCTGAAGTTCTAAGAGATTTAATATTTTTCCTTTTATTAATAGGGTTTGGAGTTAAACTTCCTATAATACCATTACACGGCTGGTTAAGCGATGTGCATTCACAAGCACCAACCCCTGTTAGTATTATATTGTCATCTATACTTCTAAAACTTGGAGCATACGGTATTTTAAGATTTAACCTGCAAATATTTAATTACGAGTTTCAAGTTTTTGCAATATATATAATGCTATTTGCATTAATAAACATAATATATGCCAGCTTCTGCGCAATTATGCAAAAAGATATAAAAAGAATTATTGCTTTTTCAGGAATTGCGAATATGGGAATATTTTTACTTGGCATATCTTCACTAAATTCAATAGGAATAACAGGGGGAATATTTCAACTATTTTCACATGCATTTATAAGTGCGGGGTTATTCACAATAGCTGGCTTAATATACATTAAATGCGGAACAAAAAATATAACCAGAATAACAGGCCTCGGTGAAAAAATGCCAAGACTTATGTTTATCTCTATACCAATATTATTAGCTTCAATCGGTACACCATTATTATGTGGTTTTATAGCTGAATTTTTAAGTTTTACTGGTGCTTTTTTACTGCAAACAGAAGGAATATTTAACGCAAAAGCATTATCTTTAACAGCGCTAAGCGTCTTAATATTTTCAAGTATATACATACTAAAAATCTTCCACGGAGTATTTTTTAACACTATAAAAATTAAAAACAGAAAAATATCTGATATAAACACAAAACAACTAACAATTTTATGTTTGCTGACAATATGCATAATAATTTTCGGCATATTCCCATTCTTATTGACAGACATAATAAGAGAATATACAAATATTACATATAATCCGCAAGGAGTTTTTTAATGGAAATAGTAAAAGACATACAAAACGCTTATTTACCGGAATTAATATTATTTATATTTATCATTTTAAATATTATTTTTTCACTTTTTATAAAAAAGAATACATATAAAATATCTAAAATAACAACCATTTCAGCTATAGCTCTATCTGGATTATCAATATTTTTCATACAAATCAATCCGACATATAAAGCTTTTAATGATGTATATATATCAAATATCTACACAACAGCATTCAAAATAATGATACTGATATCAGGATTATTAATAATTCTTTCATCTCATAGTTTCATAAGAGAAAAAAGACAAAAATCATATGAGTTCTTCTCTATATTTTTAACAGGAATATTAAGTGCATTTTCTATAATTTCGTCAAATGATTTTATAAGTGCATTTATATCTATTGAACTATTAAGCGTTTGTTGCTACTTTTTAACATCGTTCAGAAGGAATCACAAATCAAAAGAAGCTGCATTAAAATATTTAATAACCGGAGCAAGTTCTTCTGCCATATTTCTTCTTGGAATTTCATATTTATACGGAATAACAGGAAACATTAATTTTTCAGATATTTCTGATGTAATATCAACATCAGGAATAAACATAATGTTCATCATTTCTTGTATTTTAATAATAAGTGCACTAACTTTTAAACTTGGATGTATTCCATTCAATAACTGGATAATTGATATATATGAAGGTTCCACATATGGTGTAGGAACTTATTTATCACTAATTCCCAAAATTGCAGCCATTGGACTAATTTCAAGATTATTTGTGTTTATATTTTCATATAGCCCAATAATACAGATATTAACAGCTATTATTGCGCTATGTTCAATAATATATTCGGCAATAGGCGGAATTAACCAAACAAATATAAAAAGGCTCTACGCATATAGTTCTATTTTACAATCCGGTTTTTTATTATTAGCTGCAAGTTGCGTAAGTGTATATGGATTTTCTTGCTTAATATTCTATATATTTACATATATTTTTATGAATATTGGAATATGGAATGCTGCTATAATTTATACAACAAATTATCAAAGTGATGAAATTATAGATTATAAAGGAATATTTTATAAAAATCCATATTTTTCAATAGCCTATACAATTTGCTTGATATCTTTAGCAGGATTACCACCAACAAGTGGATTTCTATCAAAACTATATTTATTTTCAGCTCTATCAAGAGAAGACTTCACCTACTTGATAATATTATTTTTAACCCTTTGCGCAACAGTAATAAGCTTATTTTTATATTTTAAAATCATAAAAGTAATTTATGAAAAAAATTCACAAGATACCAAAATAATAAAAAATATAACCATTGGGAAAATTATTCTTTATATATGCAGTATCATAACAATATTAATCTGTATATATCCAAATGAAATTATTAAATTATCTCAAATAATAGCATATTACATATAAAAAAGAGGTCTATATGACCTCTTTTTTAAAAACTTGTTTCAATTTAGTAATCTTTCCAATTAGGAGCTTCATAATTAATACTATGATTATAAAAGTCCAAATCTGTATAAACACCTGGAGCTATATAATTATAAATCCTTTTCAATACATCTTTATTTGAATTTTGTTCTGTATAAGGCTCTCTATAAGGATCTTGATTTGTTACCTTCATCATTTTAGCCATTTCCGAAGAATAACCGGTATTTACCATAAACTGCTCTGTTGTCATATATGTATTATCAATAAATGCATTTGATGCCAAAGAACTTGTTAAAAATACAGTAAGAATAAAAGCTATCTTTCTCATTAATAAATCCCCTTCATTATACTAACATGATAGCCTATTTTTTTAGAGAATGCAATATTTAAAGATTCTCCATTTGTATGAGATTTATAAATTCATCAACAAGCTTTTCTTCAGGTAAACGCATAATAATTTCACCTTTTTTGAAAATATAACCTTCTTTTATGCCGCCAGCTATACCATAATCAGCATGTTTAGCTTCACCAGGACCATTTACAGCGCATCCCATAACTGCAATAGTAAGAGGTTTATCAAAATTTTCCAATTTTTTTTCAACTTCTTTTGCTAATGAAATTAAATCAATTTGAGTTCTACCGCAAGTAGGACAAGAAACAAAATTTATTCCTCTTTTTCTTAATCCTAAAGATTTTAATATTAAAAATCCTGCTTTAACTTCTTCTATAGGAGAATCAGTAAGCGAAACCCTTATAGTATCACCAATACCTTCAGCAAGTAGAGTACCCAATCCAACAGCTGATTTAATTATACCACCAGTATAAGTCCCTGCTTCAGTAACTCCAAGATGAAGCGGATAATCAACTTTATTTGCTATTAATCTATATGCTTCAATAGTTGTTAATACATCACTGGATTTTAAAGAAATTTTTATTTTGTCAAAATTATTATCTTCCAAAATTTTGATGTGCCTCATAGCACTCATAACCATCTTTTCAGCAAGAGGTATGTCCATTTGTTCAAATTCTTTTTCTAATGAACCACCATTAATACCAATTCTTATAGGAACATCATTTATTTTTGCAAGTTCAACAACTTTCTTTGTATGTTCTTCTTTACCTATATTTCCTGGATTAATTCTTAAAGCATCAATACCATTTTCTATACAACGTATTGCAAGTCGATAATCAAAATGTATATCTGCAATTAAAGGTAAAGGTGATTTCTTTTTTATTTCCTTAACAGCTTCAGCTGCATCACGGTTAAGAATTGCAAGGCGAACCAATTCGCAGCCTTGTTCACTTAAATTGTAAATTTGTTTTAAGGTGGATTCAACATCTCTTGTATCTGTATTAGTCATTGATTGTACTGATATAGGAGCATCTCCGCCTATTTTAACATTACCAATTTGTATTTGTTTTGAAATTCTTCTCTGTATCATGATTTTACTATTCCTGTTATGATTATCTTAGCATAAATAAAGTTAGGGATATAAAATGAAAATTGCAATAATATCAGATATACACGGCAATATTGATGCTTTAGAAAGTGTTCTGCAGGATATAAAAAAAGAAAATTGTTCTAAAATATTATGTTTAGGTGATTTGGTAATGGCGGGTCCTGAGCCTAAAGCAACACTAAACAAGATACATGCCCTTATGCAGTCAAAAGATTTTCATATAATTCAAGGTAATACAGACAAGATGTTGTCTGTATTTTCGTTTGATACGTACAATGAAATTCTAAATACCAATGCAGTTATGGCTAGTGCATATCTTGCAGACAGTAAATTATTGAGTGATGAAGACAAGACGTTTCTAAAAAATCTTCCTGTTCAAGAAGAACTGGAATTATTTGGAATAAAAATACTAATGGTGCACGGCTCACCAAGAAAAAATAACGAGAACATATATCCAAATCTTAAACTAGAAGAAGTTGAAGAAATGATAGAAGGTACAAATGCCGATATAATATTTTGCGGACACACACATATGCCTTGCGGATATCAAACCAATACGGAACAAACAGTCGTAAATGCTGGAAGTATAGGACGACCATTTGCTGAAAAACCTGATTCTTGCTATGTAATTATGGATATTAATGAAAATAACTCCACATATACGATAAAACATAAATTTATAAAGTATGATGTACAATCAGCAAGTGAAAAAATATTAGCAAGAAAATTTGAAGGATGTGAAAAACTAGCCAAAATGCTTTTAAAAGCAACCTCAAGATACCCCGAATAACAATTTGTTACATTTAAACAAAATAATGGCAAAAAAAAGTTTTTGACTTTTTAAACCATGCGGATACAATGTCCCACATAAAAAAGGAATTAAGATGAATACAATTACACCTCGATTAGGGAATATATCACAAAAATATAAACAAAAGAGAAATAAGAATAGAACTCTTTCCCCAAATTATCAGTCAAACAAATCAAATATAAGCTTTAAAGGCGGTCCTGCAACATTAATTTCAGCAGCAGATAAAGAAATAATGAATGTATTTTCTCAGCATTACGGAAATATTGGAGAACGATTAGGACAAAAAGTCGGGAAATTAGTTACATCATCAGAAATATTAAAAAGGAGCTCCAGATTTTCATTAGAACAAGGAGCTCGTTCTATACGAGAAAAAAAAGTCCCACAAGCTCTATTAGAAAATGTATTATTCCCATTTGTAAACTTACCATTATATGCGGTAAGCTGGGTATTAAAAAAAGCACAAGATATACCATCATTAAAAGATAGTGCTAGAAAACTATACAACAAACCATTATTAAGAATACCGAGAAAATTAAACGAACTTGATTCGAAAACTGATATGTTAAAAGGTATCTTTGAAAAAACAGAAGATGTTGTCAAAAAATTTGCAAAAGAAAAGGGTATTAATTCTGATGACCTACTAAAAATATTAAATAATGCTGATGACAATTCAGCATTAAAAAAGGAAGCTACTGAATATATAAAAGAAAGCTTATATAAGGTAAGTAATAAATTCTTCGACAAACATACAGGTAACTTTAATACAGCATATGAAAGACCTTTAAACAGAATAGTTACAGGTCTAATACCTGTAGCTTTTTTAGCAAATGATGCATATAATCTTTCTGTATTATGCGGTGATAAAAAGGAAGATTCAAATAAAGAGGCCCACGAAAGAGCAAAACAAGAAATTTCAAGAGTATTAACAACTGCATATATACAATTATTGACATTTGGCGCATTTACAAAACAAGTAAATACAATTCCTTGGTTTACACCTTTAACATCTGCATCAACAGTACTGTTCTCAGAAACTTCATCAAGAAAACGTCTCGGAAAACCAATCTTTTTCTTATCAAAAGAAAAAGCAAAAGAATACAATCGAAAAGAAGCAGAAAAGAATTTAAAAGAAAAAGATGGTTCAGAAATAGCCACAACAAAAATTGCTGCTTCAAATGAAAATAAGCCAGCACAAATAAAGAATTTATCTTTCGATATTGATAAAAATGAGCCACAAGTCTTTACAAGTTTCAAATCAGCTTCACAGAACAACACCAGTCAAACAAATAAAGAAGAAAAAAGTAAAGAGCCCAAAAAAGCATTAATTAACTTCAATACTTTTAAAAAAGGTGTTGCGATTCTTGTCACAGCAGGATTTGCTCTAAGTTTTATAAAAAACAGTTCTTATACAAAGAATACAAAACTAGTCAAAGGCATAAAAGATCTTGGAGATAAAATAACTAAAAAAATATATAATCCATTAGCTTATAAAGATTTTGAAATTTCACAAAATGATTTTGAGAAAATGGCGCAAAGTCTTAAGGAGGCGGGTTGTAAAGAAATTGCAGAAGGACACGAATTTATAAAAGGTAAATATGGCAGACAAACAGCAGAAGGTACAATCAAGATGTACAAAGCTGCATTATCTTCCTCTCAAATTCCAAACATAATAAAATCAGCTATAGATAAAATTAAATCCTCGGATGCAACATTGTCAGAAAAAGAAATTGCACAAATAAGTGACTCAATTAAAACGGCAGTTGGTCTTGAAAGAACAGCTATTGCAGAAAAAAAATATTCTAATGTAGCTAAAAAGGCAGCTGAAATAATAAAGAACAAAAAAATAAACTTAACGTCAGAACAAATGGAAGATCTTACAAAATCCATAACAGAATCAATATCAACAAATGCAAAAGAAATGCCTATACAAGTCGAAACAAAAATAAAACCATTTGTTGATATATTTACCCAACCATTCAAATTCATAATGTCAGCAGCAAAATTACCATATAAAATTACAAGTACGTTACTCAAAATGATTGTTTCACCGGTAGAGAAGAAAGCTGCTCAAGCTGCTTTAGGCAAAGCTGAACTTTCAAAAGTTGAACAAGGCATACATAAAGCAGTAACCGAAATTTTTGGAGAAAAAGCATCAAAAGAAGGTAAAATATCTCAAGTTATATTTGCTAATGCAATGGAACAATTAAATAGACATACAATGCCATACAGAAAAGCAGAAGCTGCATTAAAAGAAGCAATTGAAAAAGGTGCTTCGCAAGATGAAATAATGAAGTTACAAGAAATAGCAAATAAAGCAAAACATAAACTAATGGTTTATGTAAACACAGCAGTTGAGAAATCATTCAATGGAGTTACACAATCTAATAATAAAAACACAGAACTTGCAATGATGACAAAACTGGCATCATCTGCCGTAACTTCTGCATTCTTAGTTGCAGATAACTATAATATGGTAATGTTAAAATCAGATGGTGAAGATAAAGAAGGCGCAAAAGAAAAAGCAAATGAACGTATTATCCAAAGACTAAGCGCACTATTCTACCAAACAATGTTAATTAACTGGTTCAATTCAACATTTAGATCAACATATAACAGTTCATTAAAAGGTATGACTGCGGTTGCTATACCTAATACACTTACAACAGAACTATTAACAAGAACATCAATCGGTATGCCGGTTGGAAAGAAATCATATGAGGAATTACAAGCCCTTGATGAAAAAAACGAGAACAGAACAGGCATTGTTGGCAAATACTTTAAATTTATGCGATTACTTACAGGTAAAAAACCATTAAAAGACAGACTACCTAAAGATAAAGCAGAATCAAATAAAAAACCAGATATAAACTTAAAATCAGATACGATAAAAACATTAAATACATCAACAAACTTACTTGAAAGATTTTCAAAATAATAGAAAAGAGGATAGAATAGAAACTATCCTCTTTTTATAATTTTATTTTGTTGTAGAATGTTAATATGCTGATGTAGCTCAGTCGGTAGAGCAATTGATTCGTAATCAATAGGTCAAGGGTTCGATTCCCTTCATCAGCTTTCTATTTTGAGTAATTGAGTTGAGTAAAAGAACAAAACTTTTTCTTTAGTCTATTAACTTTTGTATTTTTAAAAACAAATATTTTGAAAAAAAAACAAATTAATAAAAAAGTTCTTTACAATGATTTTTTTTTTGATAATATAGAGATATAGATATTCCTCAGTAGCTCAATGGCAGAGCATTCGGCTGTTAACCGAAGGGTTGTAGGTTCGAGTCCCACC
>DVJT01000174.1 GCA_018716565.1 Candidatus Avigastranaerophilus faecigallinarum
AAATCGATATCTAAATATTTTGGAGTGTTTAGACCAATAATTTTTATTTTAGAGTCAATATCATAATTAAAAGTATTTTTGTTATAAGAATTAACACAATCGTGATTGCCGCAGATTAAAAACACATTAATATCCGCATCAGCAAGTTTTTTTAATCCTTCTTTTAGAATTAATTTTGATGAAAAATCTTGTTCGTCTGAATCAAAAGTATCACCTGCAATGAAGACGAAATCGACATTCTTTATTATTGCGTATTCTATTGCATTGTAAAAAGCTTTTTCTACAGCCGTTTTATATAGGTTGTTAATTTTTTCGTCATATGCAAATTTCGACAAGCCTGAAAAAGGTCGTCCTAGGTGAATATCAGAAATATGAATAAATGAAAAACTCATAATACCACAACTTTATATATATAAATGATAAAGATTATTTTTGCTTAAGTCAATTATTTTTGAAGTTCTTAATTTTTTTAATTCTTATTAAAGTTTTTTTCATTAATGTCGATTAAGAATAAAAAGTAGTAAAGAAGGAAATCTAATTGTGGAAATTAATGATTGTTCAATTGGTAGTAGCTATAATCCCAACGAAATTAAGACAAAATATGAAAAAGATGATATTGATTTAGAAGATATAAGTATTCTATATACAACAGAAAAAGTAGAGAAAGATAGAACTACTTTTAGTGAAAGTTTTAATGAAGTATTGCTTGATAGTTCTGAGCAGGGTGCAAAATTTCTCTCTGGATTAAAAGAAAATAAAGATAGTTTATGTAGTGAATTGGGACTTACTTCAGAACAATATGATAGTCTTGCTTGCGTAGCATTAGCTCTTGCAAGTCAAGAAACAGGTATGGGAGAAGAAAAAGGTTATGAATCCGAGAATACAGGAATTGGTAAATTTATCAGGGGTATTGCAAAACAAATTGATGTATGGCGTGGTGGTGCTTCTGCATCTTCAGGATTAACCCAAATGAAAATATATGATTTTTTAAATGGTGATAAGTTAACAGATGAGCAAAAAGATATACTTACAAGATATGGTATAGAAGCAAATGGTGTTGCGAAAGATAATCTGTATGCGAATCCGGATAAAGCAGCTATTGCAACAATGGTGGTTCTAACTTCTATATATGAAAATTATGATGATTATAAAGAAGTACTTTCGACAGAACATCAAAAAATTGGAGAATCTATAACAGATGACCCAAGTAAACTTGCAGAAATTGAAGCAAGAGGAAATGAACTTCTAGATGATATTTATGAAGTATATAAAGGTGCTTCGGATAGCCAAAAAATAGAAATTCGTGAAACATTTAAACAATGGTTGTTATCAACAAATGGTTCAAAAATTGGTGATAAAGGTGTTGATGATGAATATAACGAAGAAGTTCAGTTAAATAAGTTAAATGAGCTTCTTGCAAATAATTCAGCAGATTTTAAATTAGAAGAGGATTCTTTGCACTTTATTAGATATGCACTAACCGCAGATGGTCAAGAAATGAATACTGCTGAATATTGTGCCTATGGCTGGAATAAAGGAACCGGAGCTACAGGCATGCAATTGGACAGAATGCTTGCTGAAAAAATCGGAACAATTTTATATAATCCTGAAGACTTTGATTATGATCAATTTACAACAAATGTTTCAATGTTGGCGGATAAATATGCTGAGCAATCTATAGGTTCAAATGGTATAGAAACAATAAATAATTCTTTTATTGATGAAACTACATAAAAAAAGCCTTTATAGAAATCTATAAAGGAGTGTTGTTGATGATAAAATATATATATAATATCATTTTGTAATCTTATTGTCCATAAAAATATTAAATTTAAAGTTATTTTCAGAAAATAACCCGCTTTTATTTAATAAAAGCGGGTTATTTGTTAAGTATTAGTTATTATTTAATTGTTAGTTTTTTTCTTGATTCTTTTTCTAATGCACGTTTAGGAAGAACGATTTCCAAAATACCGTTTTCTAATTTAGCTTCAGTTTTTTCAGTATCAATTTCTTCATTGAAATATACAGTTCTTGAAAATTCACCATATCTGAATTCGGATTTTTTATAAGACTTCTCTTCTTCATTTTTTTCTTCTTTTTTATGAGCATTAATTGAAATGTAATTTTTATCGATATCAATATCTAAATCTTCTTTTTTGATACCTGGTAATTCTGCTTTTACAACATAATTTTTACCTTTGTCTTCCATTTCTATTGGCATCGATAATTTATCCATTTCTTCCCAATAGGCAGCTTCAGGGAAATAGCTGTCAAAGTGTCTGTTCAACAAAGAACTAATTTCATCATTCACTGTTCTTATAAAATTGTCCGGTGTCTTTTTAACTAAGAATCTCATAATCTATCTCCTTTCGATTTCTTACTTGCTACATTTATATTATTATATCTGTTTTGCAAAAATTCTTTATTTTTAACAAAAAAATAACAATCAAAAACTAAAATAAAATATGTATTCTGTTTATAGGTTTAATTATCTTGAATTTGGTAATTTTATTTTTTTTTATAGTTATTAACAAAATATTAATTATTAATGTATGAAATAAATAAGCCGGAAAAATTAGTCTTAAAAACAATTCTTAAAGCGAATAAAAATTAATATTGAAAATGCTAATCTTCAGATTATGCCAAGCGTTAAAAGAAATACATTATTAAACTACATACCTGAAACATTTGATATAGAAGAACATGTTAAAGAAGAACGTATTTTTCAATACAACAAAAATCATATAAAAAACGGTGATATTGTTTATTTGATGACAAGAGAATTAAGGTTAAAAGATAATTTTGCTCTTAATTTTGCTCTTCAAAAAGCAGAGGAATTAAATAAAAAACTAAAAATTATTCATTTGCATCAAAAATTTG
>DVJT01000175.1 GCA_018716565.1 Candidatus Avigastranaerophilus faecigallinarum
CTTTGCAATAGGTGATGTAAACGGTCTATCAATGCTTGCACACAGCGCAATGAAACAGGCTGAAGAAGTAATAGAATATATTATAAAAGGAGAATGCCCCAAATTTAATAAAAACCTTGTACCCTCAGTAATATATGGCACACCGGAAATTGCTTCTATCGGTAAAACAGAACAAGAATTACAAAAAAACAATATAGAATATAAAAAATCATTTTTCCCGATTTCAGCATTAGGAAAAGCCTATGCCGATGATAAAATAGAAGGATTTGTAAAAATTTTAGCAAATGATAATGAAATACTTGGTGCTCACATTATTTCAGAAGAAGCAAGTGCTATGATAGAGCAAATAGCAATAGCAATGACAAATAATATATCACCATCTAAATTGCAAGATGTAATTTTTGCACATCCAACATATTCTGAAGGTATATTTGAAAGTATTTTAGGACTTGATAATATAGCTATACATATTCCGAGACAATAAAGAAAGATTAAAATATGAATCAAATAAGAAACAAAACAAAAATAGTAGCAACCCTTGGACCATCAAGTAATGATTATGAAACAATAAAAAAGCTTGTACTCGCTGGAGTTTCAATGTTCAGAATTAACACCTCGCATGGGGAAAAAGAAGAACACGCTGAAAAAATAAAAATAATAAGACAAGTAAGTGAAGAACTAAACCAAAACATACCAATATTGATAGATTTACAAGGTCCAAAGATTCGTGTAGGACAAATTCCGAAACCAATAGAAATAAAAAAAGGTCAAGAAATAATACTTGAACATACCGATGAAATAAAGGACGGAATAATTCCTGTTGATTATAAAGGAATAGCTAATGATGTAACTATCGGTGAAAAAATCTTATTAGATGATGGTAGAGTTGGTCTAAGAGTAGAAAAAGTAATAGATACAAAAGTTTATACCAAAGTTGAGCATGGTACTTTAATAAAACCAAGAAAAGGTATAAATATACCAGGGGTACAAGCAAGTTTAGAAGCTGTAACCCAAAAGGATAAACAATATATAAAATTTGCATTAGAACAAAATGCCGATTACATAGCACTTTCTTTTGTAAGAAAAGCAGAAGATATAAAATGTGCAAGATATTATACTAAAGCTTATGGAGATAAAGAAATTCCTATTATCGCTAAAATAGAGAAACCTCAAGCTGTTGAAAACCTTGAAGAAATTGTAAAAGAAGCAGACGGAATTATGGTTGCAAGAGGTGATTTAGGAATAGAGATGTCGCCGCAAGAAGTTCCAATTGCGCAAAAAGAGATTATAAGACTAACAAATATTCAAAAGAAGCCTTGCATTGTAGCAACACAAATGCTTGAATCTATGATGGAAGAACCAATTCCAACAAGAGCAGAAGCAAATGATATAGCAAATGCCATATATGACGGAACTGATGCAATTATGTTATCAGGCGAAACTGCAGCAGGGAAATATCCTGTTGAAGCAGTTGAAATGATGTCTTGCATATCAAATAAAGTTGAAAACAGCCAATTTATTAAAACAGACTACGATATAGACTTAATTGCAGAATTGAATCCAATTTCACAAGCAATATCAAGTAGTGCGGTTAATATAGCAAAAAAATTAGGTGCAAGCGCAATATTAATCTTCACTGAAACAGGCTATACACCACCTATTATATCAAAGCTAAAACCTTCAGTCCCCATAATTGTATTCACAAATTCAGAAGTAACGGCGAGAAAATTAAGTTTATATTGGGGCATATATACATATGTAGACAAGAACTGTAACAGTGTACTGGATGAAGCTCTTTTTAATAAAATTGATGATCTTTTAACCGAGAGGGTTGGTTTTAGAAAAGGAGATGATATTGTAATTGTAAATTCTGTTCCCAAATTAATGACAGGAAAAATCAATACAATTAGAGTTCATAAAATAGGTGAGACACAATAAAAATAAATAAAAAGAGCCAAATTTGGCTCTTTTTTATTGAATATATTTTTATAACTTATAAAATCTTTTGGAATGAAATCGAGTCATTATTCTCAATATAAGCATGGAGTTTCTGTATTAAAGACGGAGAAAAATTATAATCATTATCTGCTGGAATTATTTTTATAAAAGAATTATAACCATCCTGCGCAGAAACAGAAGCTATAAACTCTTTTGTATATGCTTTAAACAATACACTTCCTGTTTTAAATTGAATTTCTTCAATAGAATAATTATGTGCATTTATTGCAGATAATAACAAATATAATAAATTTTCAGAAGATGTTCTGTATGTTTTAGCAAAATCCAAACTTGTAGGAATAGTTCTTATTGCAGTTGCAGAAGGGACAACGTCCTCTGCTAAAACTTGTTGAGAACAAAATATACTTAAACAAAATAAAATATAAATTATTTTCCTCATTAAATCTCCATCCAAGACTTACCGGCATAAATATCTACTTTTAAAGGAACCAAAAACGGCTGATTAAGTTCCATAGCATTTTTTACCAAAGATTTAACCTCTTCTATTTCAGTATTAACTGTTTCTATAACGAGTTCATCATGCACTTGTATGATTATTTTAGACTTAATGTTATTTTTTTCAAAGTCATTTTGTAAACGAACCATAGCAAGTTTCATAACATCAGCTGCAGTTCCTTGTATTGGAGCATTAATGGCAGCTCTTTGAGCAGCTTCTTGTATTTTGCCGTTTGTACTTAACAGACCTGAACTTAAATATCTTTTTCTTCCGTATAAAGTTTCAACATACCCATGAGCATAAGCAAACTTTATAGTATCATCCATATATTTTTTTACATCAGGATATGTAGCAAAGTATCTGTCTATAAAGTCTTGTGCTTCATAAGGAGTAATTCCAAGACTTGAAGCCAAGCCATATCTTGATTGACCGTATACTATACCAAAATTAACAGCCTTTGCTTTTGAACGCATTTCTTTTGTAACTTGTTCTATTGGTACTTCAAAAACCTTACTGGCAGTAGCACTATGTACATCTTCATCATCACAAAAAGCTTCTATTAAATTATCATCACGAGAAATATGTGCAAGCAGTCTAAGTTCAATTTGAGAATAATCCGCAGAAATTATCAGGTTTTCTTTATTTTCAGCAACAAATGCACCTCTTATTCGATTTCCCAATTCAGTTCTAATCGGAATATTTTGCAAATTAGGATTAGATGAAGATAATCTTCCTGTTGTCGTGATTGTTTGGTTAAAACTTGTATGAATTCTGCCGTCTTTAACACTTCTTAGTTCTGGAAGAGTATCAACATAAGTGCTTTTTAATTTTGCAAGATGTCTTTGTTCCAAAATATCTCTTGCTACTTGATATTCTTCCGCTAATGTTTCCAATACTTTCGCACTTGTTGAAAATCCTGTTTTTGATTTCATTCCCTTTGCTTTAAGGTTCATTTTTCCAAAAAGCATATCCCCAACTTGTTTTGGCGAATTTATATTAAATTTTTCACCAACTTCGTTATAAATTTTTTCTTCAATAACAGATAATTTTTCATTAATTTCTTTATCAATAACACTTAAATATTCTACATCTATACTTGCACCGTTTTCCTCCATAACAGCAAGTACAATTGTCAGAGGAACTTCAATGTCATAAAGCAAATCAAGTTCTTTTTCATCTAAGTTTTCTTGCCAATACTTTGTTAAGAGTAAAGTAGCAAAAGCATCATCACAAGCATAAGAAGCGGCATCTTCAATAGGAACGGTTTCAATTGTTAAAGAGGACGAACTGTTTTTCAATAATTCATCATACTCAACCATAATATAATCAAGATAATCGCTGGCTTGTTGTTTTAATCCGTGTTTTCGTGATGAGTCTTTGATATAGCTTGCAAGCATTGTGTCAAAAATAACATTATTTAAAGGCATATTGTGATGTTTTAAAACGTGCCAATCAAATTTTGCATTTTGCAATGTTTTTGCAATATTTTTATCAGATAATATTGGAGCTAAATAATTTATAATAACTTCCAAATCAAGCTGTTGACCTACCAGATGAAAAACCGGAATATAATAAGACTGAACCAAATCACTTTTATTTGAATCTATCTTTACTCTATTATTTTTTACTTGTATTTGATCAGAAAACGCAATTGAAATTCCAACCAAGTCACACTCTAATGGATTAATACCTGTAGTTTCAACATCAATAGAAAAAATTGTTTGTTCTTTTAATTTTTCAACAAGAGTAACAAGCTTATCTTCAGTATCAACAATGTTTTTCTCATGGTTATATACCTTATGAGATTGATTTACCAAAAGATTACCAATCCCCAAACCAAGCTGCATTTGTCCTTGCTGGTTTACTTGAACTGTTTCTTTACAATCTGGCGTAACAACTGACGAAAGAGAAGCTATTTTAAAAGGTTTTAACAAATTATCAGAATTTTTTAAAAAGCTATAAAATTGATTTTTTTTGAAAAATTCAATTACTGCATCATAATCAGGCATTTCCAATTTAGCACAATCAAAATCAAAGTTAATATCCAAATCTTTTTGAATTGTAGCAAGTTCTTTGCTTAAAACAGCAACATCTTTACCTTCAACCAATTTCTTATTTAATGCTTTTTCCGTTATATTATCGATATTTTCGTAGATTTGTTCAAGTTTATCAAACCTATTTAATAATTTACAGGCAGTTTTTTCACCAATACCTTTAATACCGGGGATATTATCTGAAGTATCTCCGCTTAAACCTTTATAGTCAGTTATTTGATAAGGGTATACTCCCATTTTTTCATATACTTTATACCAATCATATTCTATTAATTCACCTTTGGAAGGCATTATAACTTTTATGTAGCCATCTCTGTCAACAAGTTGAAAAGAATCTCTATCACCTGTCAAAATATAAGTCTTATGATGTTTTTGTTTCGCTTTAGTAGAAATAGTACCAATTACATCATCAGCTTCGTAACCTTCTTTTGTATAAATTGGTATATTTAAGGCATTAAGCCCTTCAACAATTAAAGCTATTTGACTTCTTAAAGTATCAGGCATACTTTCTCTGTTTGCTTTATAATCAGCAAACATTTCTGTTCTGTATGTATGCCTTGAAACATCAAAAGTAACTGCAATTGCATCAGGTTTAATTGAATCATTTTGTAATAAATCAAATAATGCTTTGAAAAAACCAAAAACAGCCCAGGTCGGCTGGTTATCTGAAGTTTTCATTCCTGTTCTTTCAAGTGCAAAGAAGTATCTGTATGCCAGTGCGTGACCATCAATTAATATAAAACTTTTATCAGACATTTAAATTCCCCAAATCTATTATTCTATTTTAATAAAATTAGGGCTGTTTAACAATCATATTTAAATTTATGTTTATTTAAATTTATGTTTATTTAAATTTATTTTTATTCAATATCATCCCCAAAAGTAAATAGGTGAAATTATACATTTTTGTTGGATTATGGGAAACCAGACATTTTTCACAAAGTCAAAGATTTTGGAAAAAGCAGTCAAACCCAACCTACAGAGTACAGACCTCCTATTTTACGAACAAAATTATTTATTTGTGAATTCTTTTATGGATATAACACTTCCTGTTCTAGTCACAAATTCTGGATTTCCTCCTGTAAATCCAAGTCTTAAAAATTCTTTATTATTAATTGCTAAGAATAATTTGTTATAAGTGGAATTATGTATCTTACTAAATTTATTAGGATAATATAAAATATTATATTCACTATCCCATATTATACCGCTGGGAAATATTAACAATTCTTCTATACAAATTGGACTTGAGTATGTAATAGAATTTAAAGCAACATGAGAATCTGAAATACTAAAATCTCTTATGTCTAATATTCTGAATGAAATATTATTAAGATACGGAATTAGAAAGATTTTAGTATTATTTGATTTACATATATAAAAATAAAAAGGTGGTAGTTTATGTTTATATTTTTTCTCAAATTTATTTTCTGCTAAATTATAAATATATAAATATTGTTCAGAGATTAGTAGCAACTCTTCACTGTTAATTTTTACCCAATTTAATATTATAGGACTATTTTTGACTTTTATTTTTTCATATTTGTAGTTTTTCAAATCTAATTTTATAATTGAATCAAATTTATAATAGCAATGAACATCACCGAATATTTGCCCTTCTTTATTGAAAATACCTATATATATAAAGCCTTCGGAAGTTTCAAACAATGAAAACTCTTTAAACTGAGGTGAAAGTTCTATTTCTAACTCGGGAATTCCTTCTGAAATCTTCTTGAATGTTTTCAAATTATTATCAAACTCAATAATATAATTATTATGTATAAATAATATTTTTCCTTCCTTATTTTTATAATATAGATGCCCCAAATTATATCCAATATTTTTTATTGTTTTGAATTTTTTTGTATTATTGTTGTAAATTTCTGCATACAATCTTGGTTCTTCATATATAAATATTTCATTATCATTTAATTTAATTCCTATTGGATTGTGATATCCACTATTAGTGAAAATTCGTTTATATTTATAAAATACTATATTTTTAAAGTTTTTTAAATGCTCTCTATCTTCAAAATACAAATTAATATCTCTATTTATAATAGAAAGTGTACTGAAAATATATTCAATATAATTATCTTTAAATTTACTAATATTATAGTCATCAAATTTTATTTTATTATACTGAAAAATCAAACAATGTAAGATTATTATAACCGCAGTAAAAATATATAATAACTTTTTCTTAAAGCCTTTAGGTTGTGTTATAACCCAACAATTTTTCAAGCATTTTTTATTGCATTCTTCTCTATTTTGCTTTTCTTCTAGATTATTTTCTATATTCTTATTCTCGTCTGTCATTAAATTTTCCTATTTTTTATAAAAGTAATATTTTGTTTATATTCCACTTTTTTAGCTTATTGAAACATTTTTCATTATTATCATATTTTTCTGTTGGGTTATGGGAAACCAGACATTTTTCACAAAGTCAAAGATTTTGTTTTATTTTTTCTGTTGGATTAAACCCCAACCTACATACTTTTAACCATTTCTAATTAGTTATTCCCAATAATATCTGTAAGCCTTTTTTGTATATCTTCCATATACTATTCCACCAACAAAAAGAATGCTTCCATCCTTAAGTTCTAATAATATAGGATTTTCTGATTTGATTATTTCTGAATATTTTAATTTTGAAAATTTGTTTGTTTTGAAATCATAAAAAACTTTTTCAGCATTTAATATTCCTCGATTTTTTACAAAAATCCATTTTTTTCCAATTGAAAATAGAGAATGTACTCCAGATGGTAATTCCCCTATTATTTTAGAAGTTCCATTTTTTATATTATATTTTTCTACTGTTTTTATTTGGATAGAATTGTTCTTTTCTTGTACTCCACCACCAAAAACAATGATATTTTCATCATCAAGTCTATATGAATGTACGACCCCTGAATTTCTATTTTCAACTAATTCTCCAACAATTTTAATATTATTGTTCTTTGGACTATACTCAAAAACATAATTGGATTTCTTTAAGTTATCATCTTTTTTCCCAAATCCAAGACCAAAGATTAGAAAGTTTCCATTATCTAACTTTTCTATACCTATTTTTGTGTTCCAACCATAACTTTTGTACAAATTGTTTTCAAAACTCATTCGTTTTGATATCGAATTATTAGCTATGTCATAAATGTAATATCGACCATTGCTAACATATAAAAAAACTTTATTTTCATCTAATTTTATTGCATTTTTAATTCCAGCTTCGAAAGAATCAATAACAATATTTTTTAATTCTTTATACTCTTTTGTAATAGGATTATACTCTTTCACTACAAATTGGCTCGTCTTTAATTTTCGAACATCTGGATCTAATAAAAATGTTAAAATACTTTTTTTATTGTTTTTTACAATCGTTATGTCTGGCATATGCCCAGATGGAGTGTATGTTGTTTTATATTTGTAAAATTTATTTGTTTTTGCATCAAATTCTTGTATGTACTCACCAAATATAAGGGCATTTCCATTATCAAGTGCAATTGCATTATATAAAGAAGTCCAAGAAGAATCATTAAAATTTCCAACTTTATATGCCCCAATAAATTTTTTTTGATTATTAATAGGTTCTTTCGCATAAGAAACTTCAGAAAAATTAAAACTGAATAAAACAGTTATTAACAAACTATAAACTATATAATTAAATATTTTAGTCATCATTCAAACCTCAAAATTCTATTCTTATTCCATACAAACGCAAAAGACTGTAGGTTGGGTTTTAACCCAACAATTTTTCCACCAACTTTTATTGCCTTCTGGTTTATTTTGCTTTTCTTCTTGATTATTTTCTATATTCTTATTCTCGTCTGTCATTAAATTTTCCTATTTTTTATAAAAGTAATATTTTGTTTATATTCCACTTTTTTAGCTTGTTGAAACATTTCTCATTATTATCATATTGTTTCTATTGGGTTATGGGAATCCAGACATTTTTCACAAAATCAAAGATTTTGGAAAAAGCAGTCAAAACAAACCTAAATATTAGTATTATTCAAGAGTAATAAATGAATAATACCCGCTCAATAATTCTTCAATACGATTTTTTAAGCAATTAACTATTTGACCGGAAAATATAGTAGTGGAAATCGTACTTTTCTTTGAGTTTTTCATTCCATTTTGAAAATCTATATTGTTATTATAATATTTTTCCCAAGAGCTTTGTGATAGCAATAATAAACTATATTGTTCTTTCGGAAGAATTTTTTCATAATTATTAATTATATTTGTGAGTACAGCTTCGTATTTCTCGATAGCTTTATAATTACAATTTTGCATTGTAATTCCATTATCTAAACATTCTTGAGTATCTTCTTCTTGTTTTGTGATTATAGTTTTTTGCTTATAATAGTAGTTTAAAGCATTTTTACACTTCTGTTGGGATAATCCTGTATTCATACAAGATTCAATTTCTTCTTTATTATATTTATAAATATAATTTTTTATATTTTCAGCATTTGCTTGATTATAATATGTAAAAGTAATACAAATAAAAAATAATAAGATTAAACCAATTTTTCTCATTAATACCCCTTGCTTATTATATCATTTTATATAAATTATAGTAATCAATATGCAAACAATTATGGATGAATTCAGGGTTTACAAAATAAAAATACAAACAAGTTGTAGAATATTAGTAAATAAATACAGACCAAACGGACTTGGAGATAAATATTAAATGTCTAAAAATATAGTTAAATTTATAAAAGGTATATTAATGTTTTTGGGTATATTGTTTATAATTGAGTGTATTTATTTTGTATTTATATTAAATGATAAAAAAGATTATTGTCTTGATAATAATATATGTGAAGAAGGATTAGAAATAAATACTGAACACGGATTATTAAAAATAAATAAAGAAAACTGCGAAAAATACGGTTATAAATGGTATACAGAAAAGAAAATGTGCGATTTTAATATAGTCAAACAAAACAAAAAACATGAACATTAAAAAGTCTGCAAATTGTTATGAAAACCCATAAGTTGGGTTTGACTACTTTTTCCAAAATCTTTGATTTTGTTTTATTTTTTCTGTTGAATTAAACCCAAACCTACATACTATATAAATTACAGTAAAAATTATTTAAATTTAAAATTATCTATATATATAAATAAGCACAAACAACAAATGCCAAGAGCAAATCCGCCTATTACATCAGTAGGGAAATGAACTCCAAGCCAAACTCTTGAAAATCCTATAGCAATAATCAATATAGACAAAACAGAAATTAATGCAATTTTCAAAATTTGATTTTTAACATATTTATAAACAAAATAAATTAACAAACCATATAAAACCATACTCATTATACTGTGCCCCGAGGGGAAACTATAATGTTTAACTTCAATCAAACGCATTTCTATAGGGGGTCTTGGTCTTGCTATTATTATTTTTATATAAGAATATAAATATTGAGTGATAGGAAGAGCTAAAAGAAAAATAATAAAATCCTTATACTTTTTACATATTAAAAATATCAAAGCAACTATCCATACTATATAATTTCTTATAATTCCATATGCTAAATCAGTAATAAAAACAGGAACTTTTAATGGAATTGCAGCTAAATTTTTCTGAATAAAATTAATTATTTTTAACTCATAGTTTGAAATATAATTATGTTTATATACTATAAAAGCCAAAAATAAAAATATACTTAAACTAACTAAAAATACAATATATAATTTCTTATTTTTCATAAAACAAATATCCTCTAAACATAGATAATTTTATATTTTTTAGATACTACTTTCAAATTATTAATAAAAAAATTACAATTTGTTTTATTTTCATTGCTATTTTAGTATCATATTAATATGAAAAATTCAAAAGTAAGATTAAATAAATATATAGCCGCCTGTGGATATTGTTCAAGAAGAAAAGCTGATGAATATATTGAAGCAGGAAAAGTTCGTGTAAATGGAGAAATCGTTTCAGAACTTGGTTTTATGGTCAGCACAAAAGATAAAATTACTATAGAAAATAAAATTATAAAACCTGAAACTTTAACATATATTCGTTACTATAAACCTGCAGGATATATCACTACAATGGACGACGAAAAAGGAAGAAAAACAATTTATGATATTCTTCCTGAAGAAGTTCAAAACTTAAAACCGGTAGGCAGATTAGATAAAGATTCTACAGGATTATTAATTTTAACAAATGATGGAGATTTTATAAATGATTTAGCCCATCCATCCATAAAAGTACCAAAAGTATATAGAGTTACAGCTCAAGGAAAGTTGAATCTTAATGATTTAGAAATAATGGCAAAAGGTATAGAAATAGAAAAAGACAAAATTGCATATGCTGACTCCAGAATTATAGACTTTGAAGGTAAAAATACAGTTTTAGAAATAGTGCTATACCAAGGCTTAAACAGACAAATTAGAAAAATGCTGGATTATATTGGACACCCTGTCATCTCACTTAAACGACTAAGTATGGGACCAATTGATTTACAAGGACTAAAAAAAGGACAATTCAAATACCTTAAACCAAAACAAATTCAACAAGTAAAAAATTATCTGAAAAAACTTTCAAAAGATAATAAAAAATAATTAATGTTATCCTTTTTATTTGTTTTTGGTAAAATTAAGACATAGGAATTTAGATTATGTTATTAGAGTTTTTATACGCAAAAATACATAGAGCAACTGTAACAGATGCGAACTTAAATTATGTAGGTTCAATTACTATAGACGAAAATATTTTAGATAAAGCAAATCTTTCGGAAGGACAAAAAGTAGACATCCTTAATATTAATAATGGCGAGAGATTTCAAACATATATTATTGCAGGAAAAAGAGGAAATAAAGACTTTTGTCTAAATGGTGCTGCAGCAAGAAAAGCACAAATTGGCGACAAAATAATTATTTGTGCATACGCAATGATGACAAAAGACGAAGCTAAAACTTTTAAACCTACAATTGTCCAAATTAATGACAATAATGAAGCAGTTTAACTTTCTTTTAAGAATCTCTGTACACGAGTATTCATTGATTCTTCTTTTATTTTCCAATCACCATTGTAGTCTTTGCCAATTATAAAATAAGCTGGGATTTTATAGTCACTTGTAGATGGCATTCTCATTGCTACAATTTTATAGTCTTTCCCATGAGGAAGTATCTTAACATTAAAGTATTTATTTTTATATTGTCTTAATCGAGCAAGCTTACTGGATTTTTTTGCCTCACTTTTATATCTTTCCAAAGGAATATTTACAGATTGTTCACTGCCGTCAGGCTTTTCAACAACACGAAAAATTTTGGCATCATTACTATAATAGTCAAAATAATCACAACTATAGCTATTTGCAGCTTCAACATATCTATTAAAAAAAGACTGAACATCTTGAATTTCATTAGCATTTGCATTACAGAAAGAAGTTAAAAACAAAAACAATACACACAAAAGTTTTTTCATAATTACTCCACAAAAAAAATAGTAGTAACCACAAAATTTGAGGTTACTACTATTTTTTATCTAACTATGAAATTATTCAATAGTATAGTCGGTTAATTCAGGAGCACCGAACATACCTTCAATTTCTTCTAAAATAGCAGAAGGTTTTCTGGCATTGTTCTTCTCAGCTGCACGTTTTTGAGCTTCTCTGTCTTTTTCTTCTGAAGCATTTGTTAAGTGATAGAAACCGGTACCTGCAGGAATTAATCTACCAATGATAACGTTTTCTTTTAAACCTCTCAACAAATCACGTTTTCCTTCAACTGCTGCTTCTGTAAGAATTCTAGTTGTTTCTTGGAATGAAGCTGCTGAAATAAAGCTTTCAGTATTCAAACTTGCCTTTGTAATACCAAGAAGAACAGCTTCGTAGGTTGCTTCTTGACCACCGGCAGCTCTTACTGCTTCATTTTCTTGTTCTACAACTTTAAATTCTAAGAATTCACCCGGAAGAAGTTTTGTATCTCCTGATTCAAGAATTTTTACTTTCTTTGTCATTTGACGAACAATAACTTCAACGTGTTTATCAGCAATTTCAACACCTTGTGAACGATATACTCTTTGAACTTCATCTACAAGATATTGTTGGGCTGCTTCTACACCATTTAATCTTATTACGTCATGAGGATTTAATGGACCACCGGTTAAAGGTTGACCAACTTTAATATCTTGTCCGTTTGCAACAATGATATTTGAGTCAATAGCATATTTAACTTCTTGTCTTCCTAAATCACCATTTAAGAATAAACGAGGAACATCATCTTCTATTTCAATTTCAGCTTTACCAGCATACTCTGCAACTACAGCAGAATCTTTTGGTTTTCTTGCTTCAAGTAATTCTTCAACACGAGGTAAACCTTGAACGATATCACCTGTTTTTTGTCTTTCGAATACCAATGTAGCAATCATATCACCACGGTTAACAAGTGAACCGTTAGCTACCTGTAACATTGTACCGGGGCTGATTAAATATGGACGTCCAACTCTTAATGTAATTGAATTCTTATCTGTATCAACTACTAAACCTGATACAGCTGAAATTTCTCCTCCAGCAGAAATTACATTATCCATCTTAACCAAATCACCTTTCTTAACTGTTGGTTTAGATTTCAAATCAATTTTTGTTTCAGAACTTGAAGAAACTAACAATAATCTTCTTACATCTTGATTGTTATCCTTAATACTTGCAACAGCATCATTGATTGCTAAAACTTGAGTTTTTGCAACAGGAGTTCTTGGCTCAATGATTTGGCCATCAGTAACAAGTAATTCTGTTTGCATTGAAGCAGCTGTCTTAGATGCACCTTCAACTTCTCTTCTTACAATTAAGTTTTCAAGTACAACAATCTTTAAATTATTGTTAGCATCTAATTCAACTTGACCTTTCAAGTGGCTTAAATATCCATCCATTTGAAGAACTAAACTTGTTCTTGTTAAGACACCACCATCAAGATTTCTTACTCTTGCACCATCTTTATATTGTAATTGAGTAACCGGAACTAAATCAATAGCTTCATCTGTTGATTCAAATTTAATAGATACATCTTTTGTATCAATATTAAATCTTTGAACAGGTCTTACTAAGATTTGAATAGGTTGGTTAGAAATAGATTTTTCATCTAAAGCAACAACACCTATATCTTCTTCTAAGTCATCAATTTCAATATTATCTTTTTCACTGTCTAAGATTGCAACAATTGAATCTTCTTTAACTTTAATTTTTGGAGCAATTTCAGTACCGGCTTTTACAACTTCACCTTCATCAACTTTTAATTCGCCGATTCCACTTAAGTTATATATTTCACCGGGTCTTATTACAACTTCATGAATCATATCATTGAATTCTTTTATTTCAACAATACCATCAATGTGTGAATATAAGTCTTTTACAACTTCAGTACCGGCAGTAACAAATGTACCTGATTCTACCATTTTCAGTGCTGAATCTTTATTTACTTGATGAATTTCATCAGGAATAAATATCAATTCACCAGGTTTTGTAATAATTTGATTTTCATCAACTTCTATACCGTTATATCTGATTTCACCGCTTGAAGGAACAGTATATTCTTCATCAATTAACTCAGCAATTATCATACCGCTTTCAACAACAGTATCAATCGGAGCTTTAACGATATATTTTTCACCGGTTTTATCAACTGTCCAAATTTGTTCTTTTTTAGTTTGCTCAAATGTTGCATTTGAAGCAGAAATAGATGCAATTACAATAGTCAATTCTTTACCTTGAACAATTTTCTTAATCTTCTTACCGTCAAATTTAACATCTTCTACAACAAGGTTATCTCCAAGTCTAACTTCACCGCCGTGTTCAGAAATAACATGGATTTCAGCTAATTTTTCACCTTCTTTTACAGCCTTACCATCTTCTACAAGAATAGTTGAACCGCCAGGTAAATTGTAAACATCACCGCCTAAAACCCAAACAATTCCATTTTTACTTGCTGTTCTTGAAATATTACCTTGTCTGTCTTTCTTTTCATCAGCTACGAAATCTTCAAATACGATTTCACCTGATAAATCAGATGTAATATCTTTTGTAGCCTTTTCTGTTAAACGGCTGCCGTCTCCGCCTGAAGCAGGTTCATAAATAGCGATTTTATCGCCTTTCTTAATTTCCTGACCTTCATGAACATAAAGAATAGCACCTGAAGGAATATGATATTTCTTAACTTTTGAACCTGTTTTAACTTCCATATCAGATTCTTGAACTGTAATAGCAACGTTATCACCATGTCTTGTTCTTAAGTCTCTTGTGAAAATCTTTGTTGCAACTACACCATCAACATCAGCAATGATTTCTTTCATTGCACCGGCACCTTTGAATACACCACCAGTGTGGAATGTTCTCATTGTCAACTGTGTTCCGGGTTCACCAATTGATTGAGCTGCAATAATACCAATTGCTTCACCAATATCAACTAATTTTTGAGTTGTCATCGCCCAACCATAACATTTTTGGCAAATACCATATTCAAGTTCACAAGTTAATGGAGAACGAACTAACAACTGATGTAAGTCAAGAGGTTTAATTTTTCTGATATCATCTCTATCAATTGTAGTACCCGCAGGTATTACAACATTTCCTTCTTTATCTTTGATATCTTCAGCAATTGTTCTTCCCAATAATCTTTCTGTTAATGGAGCAACAACTTTTTCTCCATCAGAAATATCACTCATCATAATACCGCGAGTTGTACCACAGTCATGATCACGAATAATTACATCCTGTGCTACGTCAACTAAACGTCTTGTCAAATAACCAGAGTCAGCTGTTTTTAACGCAGTATCTACAAGACCTTTTCTTGCACCATATGATGAAATAATATATTCAGTTACTGATAAACCTTCTTTAAAGTTAGATTTAATAGGCAAGTCAATAATTTGACCTTGAGCATCTGCCATCAAACCTCTCATACCAACCAACTGTGATACTTGAGATAAGTTACCTCTAGCTCCTGAGAACGCCATCATATATACCGGATTTAATCTGTCAAAATTTTCAACAACTTTCGCAGTTAATTTTGATGTTGTCTCAGACCAAGTGTCAATAACTTTTGTATATCTTTCTACTTCTGTAATATCACCTTTTAAATATCTGTGAGTAGATTTTTCAATTTCTCTTTCTGCTTCATTTAAAAGTTCTTTCTTATCAGCTGGAACAGAAAGGTCTGCAATTGAAATTGTAGTACCTGATTTTGTTGCATATTTATAACCTAAGTTTTTAAGGTTATCAGCTAAAGTAGCTGTCTTAGCACCGCCAAATTCAAGGTATATTTGAGCTAATAATTTATTAATCGATTTTTTATTCACCTGCTCATTGATGAAATCAAACGATTTTTTTGTATTCTTACGTACGATTGTATCCATGTTTTTTCACCTTTACTTAAGTTACTATGCAAAGATTGCATTTCTTACTGTTTCATTGAAGATAATTCTTCCTACTGTTGTTTCAAGTCTGTCACCGTGTTCATCACGAACAACAATTCTATCGTGCAATTTTATTACACCTGTTTCGTGAGCAGCAATTGCATCTTCGAAACTGTAGAAATATTTAAGTTGTTTATCATCATCGTCTTGATTCATAAGAGTCAAATAATACATACCTAAAACCATATCTTGAGAAGCAGCAATAATAGGTTTACCGGTAGCAGGTGCCAATATGTTATTTGTAGCTAACATTAACATTCTGGCTTCTGTTTGCGCTTCTATTGATAAAGGAACGTGAACAGCCATTTGGTCACCGTCGAAGTCAGCATTGAATGCTGTACATACCAACGGATGTAACTGAATAGCACGACCTTCAACTAATACCGGTTCAAATGCTTGAATACCTAATCTGTGAAGTGTAGGAGCACGGTTCAATAATACCGGATGTCCGTCAATTACTTCTTCCAAAATATCCCAAACTACAGCTTCTGATCTTTCAATTTTCTTCTTAGCTGATTTGATATTTTGTACATAACCTCTCTCGATTAGTTTATTAACTACAAACGGCTTGAATAATTCAATAGCCATTTCTTTTGGTAAACCGCATTGGTTTAATTTTAATTTTGGACCAACTACGATTACTGAACGACCTGAATAGTCAACACGTTTACCTAATAAGTTTTGACGGAAACGACCTTGTTTACCTTCAATAATATTGCTTAATGATTTTAAAGGTCTGTTGCTTGGTCCTACTACAGTTCTTCCTCTTCTACCGTTATCAATCAATGAGTCAACTGCTTCTTGAAGCATTCTCTTTTCGTTTCTAACGATAATTTCCGGAGCACCCATTTCTAATAATCTTAATAAACGGTTGTTTCTGTTTATAACACGTCTGTATAAATCGTTTAAATCTGATGTCGCAAATCTGCCACCGTCTAATTGAACCATTGGTCTCAAATCTGGTGGTGTTACAGGCAATACATCCATTATCATCCAAGTTGGTTCAGTGTTGCTTTCGATTAATGATTCTACTAATCTTAATCTTTTTATCAACTTAGCTTTTCTTTGTACACTGCCTGATAGACCTGACAATTCAGCTCTGATTGATTCAGCCATTTCTGTTAATGAGATTTCTCCCAATAATTCTTTAATAGCTTCAGCACCAATACCAACTTTTAATTCAGAATCTTCATGTTCTAACATAAAGTCTTCATATTCTTCTTCACTTAATAATTGATACTTTTTGAATTCACTATCAGCCGGATCAATTACAACATAATTATTAAAATAAATAACTTGTTCTAAGTCTTTTAATGTCATATCAAGAAGAAGACCCAAATAACTTGGAATTCCTTTTAAGAACCAAATATGGCTAACAGGAGCAGCAAGTTTTATGTGTCCCATTCTGTGACGTCTTACTTTTGAGTCTGTAACTTCAACACCGCATCTTTCACAGATGATACCTTTGTGTCTGACTCTTTTATATTTACCGCAGTAACATTCCCAATCCTTCGTAGGTCCAAAGATTCTTTCACAGAATAAACCGTCTCTTTCAGGTTTTAACGTACGATAGTTAATCGTTTCAGGTTTTGTTACTTCACCATACGACCATTTCAATACGCGTTCAGGTGACGCAATACTGATTCGTATATAATCAAAATAATCTATGCTTGTAGACAATTTTTTATCTCCTTTAACTTTAATGTTTGTGTTCTAACTTCCCGTAAAATTTACGGGAAGTTTTACACTTTATTCTTTGAATGAGCTTGGTGTTTCTAAAAAGTTAATATTTAACAATTCAGAATCGATATCAGAAAGTATTCTCTTTGGAGCTGCCTTTCTTAAATCATCTGTATCTGACATTAAATCAACTTCTTCACCGCTCTTCTTAGCTACTGATATATCCAAACCGATACTTTGTAATTCTCTTACAAGTACTTTGAATGATTCCGGAATACCAGGTCTAGGAATATTATCACCTTTAACGATTGCTTCGTAAGCTCTTGAACGACCGTTAACATCATCTGATTTGATTGTTAACATTTCTTGTAATGTATAAGCCGCACCGTATGCTTCTAAAGCCCAAACTTCCATTTCACCGAATCTTTGTCCGCCGAATTGAGCTTTACCACCTAAAGGTTGTTGTGTTACTAGTGAGTATGGTCCTGTACTTCTTGCGTGTATCTTATCATCTACTAAGTGAACTAACTTCAAGAAGTATGTTATACCAACTGAAACTGGTCTATCGAATGGTTCACCGGTTCTTCCGTCATATAATGTAACTTTACCGTCTTCACCTACCCAATCACAGCCGGATTCTTTTATACCTCTCAACAATTCATATTTAGTTGAAATTTCTGATTTGTTTTCACCATACATTTCGTCGAATGATGGAGCTTCATAATAATCACCTGTTAAATATGAAGCCAAACCAAGTAAACATTCATATGTTTGTCCAACGTTCATACGAGAAGGTACACCAAGTGGATTTAATACGATATCTACAGGAGTTCCGTCAGGCAAGAACGGCATATCTTCTTTTGGAAGTATTCTTGATACGATACCTTTGTTACCGTGACGTCCTGCAAGTTTATCACCAACTGATACCTTACGTTTTTGAGCGATATAAACTTTAATTAATGTATTAGCACCAGGTAAAAGTTCATCACCTTTTTCTCTGTCGAATACTTTTACATCGACTACACGACCACCTTCACCGTGAGGTACTCTTAATGAATTATCTTTAACATCTCTGGCTTTTTCAGCAAAGATAGCTCTTAAAAGTTTTTCTTCCGGCGGATGTTCTGATTCACCTTTTGGTGTTACTTTACCAACAAGAATATCATCTGCATATACTCTTGCACCAATACGAACAATACCACGTTCATCCAAATGTCTTAAAGACTCTTCAGAAACATTCGGAACTTCTCTTGTTATTTCTTCAGGTCCAAGCTTTGTTTGACGTGCTTCAATTTCTAATTTTTCAATGTGTAATGAAGTAAAGATATCATCGTGTACGCATCTTTCTGAAAGTAAGATAGCATCTTCGAAGTTATATCCTTCCCAAGGCATATAAGCAACTAAAACGTTTTTACCTAAAGAAAGTTCACCAAAGTGAGTTGAAGCACCATCGGCGATTACATCACCTGCTTTTACTTCCATTCCTTCAGATACAATC
>DVJT01000176.1 GCA_018716565.1 Candidatus Avigastranaerophilus faecigallinarum
TCTTTTATAATATAAATTTTTTCATTTTTTGATAAAAATGCATCTTCCCAGAAGTCTTTTAATTTTCTCAAATTGCTTGTTATTAATGAATTTTCGCTTGTTTTTTCACAGTGTGAAACGACAAGACGCAAGTGTCTCTTTTTCATAAAATTCCCACTCCTTATTCCTGCTTTTGTAACTTCCTAAACATGTAATATACTAAAAAAATAGTGCAAAAAAATGTATTCTGTAGTATAATAGTTTTAGTTGGAAATTACGTTATTTTATAATTTATAGTATTATAGTACATTATAATGTAAAATAATGCAATATTTTCTTCGTGATAATGTAACAAAAGTTTAAATGGTAAAAGTATGACTATTGGAAAACGAATTAAAGAACTTAAAACAATATTGCACCTCACTTCTTTAGAAATGGCAAATGAATTATCTATTCCTGTCAGAACAATTGGAAGCTATGAACGTGACGAAGCTCAGCCAGGGCCTAAATTTTTAAATGCTCTGATTGATAAATTCTGCGTGAATATTAATTGGCTTCTATCCGGTAGAGGTAATATGTTTATTACTAAAAAAGCTGAGAAGGATATTGCTTATATCGCTCAGCTTCAGGAACGTTTGAAACTTACTAATGAAGAATTAAACGGACTTATTGATATTCTTGATGCAGATGCAAGTAGAGAAATGGTGCTTAAATTTATTGAAATAAAAAAAGGTAATAAAGAAGCATTAGATAGCCTTATTTATAATCTGCAAGGTATAAAAGCTATCTACGGTTAATTTTAATCTGCATCTACAGGTTCTTTTAATATACATTGAATAGCTGTTTTAGCATTGTTTTTGACTTCTTCGGAAATATTTGGCAGAATTGTAAGTTGTCTTAAAACATCAACTACTCTTTTTAATATTCTTACAATGTCACCTTCCGAAGAATCAACTTGTTTTGCTATGTCTTCCCAAGGTGTATCTTGTACCCATTGTTCTACTAACGGGCAATAATATGAATTTAAGTACATCTCTGTTGTGATTTCGTAATCACGCTGTAAAACTGCTATTTTTCTTCTTATCTCTTTTATTCTGTTTAGTGCTTTTCTTGTATTTTTGCTGATTGGTTGATTTGGATATACGTCACTTCTCAAATCTTCTGTTACAAGTGCACATATTACTGATGCAAGTTCATATGGTTCTAAGCCTTCAAGAACTCCTTTTAAAATTATTTCTGATATGTATAATTCATTCTCTGCTCTTATCATTGAACAGGTTATTCCTGCGTCTGTCGGATAGCCGTTTTCCAAATATCCCATTTTTTCAAGAATATTCTTATGTGCAAGAAATTTGTTCCAATATATATCTTTTTGGTTTGCAACATTTTTGTTTATATCTTTTAGTTTCTTTTCAAACCTGTTAATAATCTCTAAATTTCTTACGTGTTTTTTGTAACCTTTGCAAAGTTCACATCTATATTTTTCCAGCTTTTCTCGCATTTCTCTGGTTCTGTTCAAATATTCCAGAACTTCAGGTGCATCTTTTTGGCCTTTTTGCTTGGCTTGCTTTTGAAGAGTTCTTGTTAGTTTTCTATAGACTATGTATTTCTCTTTTAGTTTATTGAACTCAATGAATTCTTCATTTGTCAGACCAAATGGACATTTTTCGTTTTTTAGTTTTGCTAGCGTTTGTTCACAGCTTAATTGCTGCATTATAATTGGTTTTAATCTGTCATTTGATGAAAAATAACCAAAACTCTTTAATATTAGTTCTTTCGCTTGTTCAAGTTCTAAATTTTGAAGCAAGTTTAATACCATTGAATAACTCGGAGAAAAACGGCTTTCTAATGGATTTGATGAACTTTTTACTAAACTTGCTACTTCATCTGGTGATTGAAACTGAGTTCCCATTATTACTACATAACCGATTTTATCCATTCCTCGTCTTCCGGCTCTTCCTGACATTTGTAGAAATTCATTTGCTGTCAGCATTCTGTGTCCGGAATCTGTTCTTTTACTTATGGCTGATATTACAGTTGTCCTTGCCGGCATATTTATTCCTGCGGCAAGTGTTTCTGTAGCAAATACTACTTTTATTAATCCCTTTTGGAATAGTCTTTCTACAAGTAATTTCCATGCTGGTAGTAATCCGGCATGATGTGATGCAATCCCATTATATAAGTATTCTAAGTTTTTGTTGTTTTCTAAATATGTGTGATCTTTTAAAAATTCATTAATCTCTTCTCGTATAAGTTTTGCTTCTTCATTTGTTATTAAATTTAAATTTGAACATTTTTCCATATTTTCGTCACATTTTTTACGTGAAAATGTAAAAAATATAGCAGGAAGCATTTCTTTTTTGTGTAAGACATTTATAATATCTTTTACTGTGTTTTGTCTTTTGGCCTGACGAGAGTGAAAACTCATTTTCTTTTCAGGTTTTATTTTTTTATTTAATCTTCCTTCCGGCGTTAATAATGGTAAAATTTCGGTTGGTTTTGATGAGTCAAAATAATAATACCTTAACGGTACCGGTCTGAAATCTGTATAAACGTGTTCGGTTCCAGAGTGAACCGTATTAATCCAATCACATAATTGTTTTGAATTTGCAACGGTTGCACTTAGTGCTATTATTTGAACGCTTGGAGGACAATATATTATACTTTCTTCCCATACTGTTCCTCTTTGTTCATCGTTCATATAATGAACTTCATCTAGAACCACATATTTTACATCTTTAAGATTATCTTTAACTTTTCCAAAGTTAGTATTATATAGCATATTTCGGAATACTTCTGTTGTCATTACGACAATTGGAGCATCCCTATTTATTGATGTGTCTCCTGTTAATAAACCAACATTTCCTTCACCGTATTTCCTTCCGAAATCATAAAATTTTTGATTTGAAAGTGCTTTTAATGGTGTTGTATAAAACAGTCTTGTATTTTCTTCAAGTGCTTTATGTATTGCATGCTCTGCTATACAGGTCTTCCCTGCTCCTGTTGGTGCACAGACTACAACACTTTTTGATTCGTCTATACATTTTACTGCTTCTTTTTGGAAATCATCCAGTTCAAAATCAAATTTATACAATATTTATACCTTCTCTGTGAGATGTTTATTATCGTAGTCTATTCTTCCGATTAGTTTATTTAATCTTTTTGCTACTTCTTTAAACATAGGAATACTTAAGCTTTGAGCTCCATCTGAAGATGCATTTTCAGGATCATGATGTACTTCCATCATAACACCATGTGCACCTACTATCAATCCTGCTTTTGCCATTGGTTCTATTAAATATCTTCTTCCTGTTCCGTGACTTGGGTCTACTATAACAGGTAAATGTGAATATTTTTTTATAACAGGAATTGCTGCTATATCAAGAGTATTTCTTGTTGCATTCTTATCTACGCCTAATATTCCTCTTTCACATAAAATAACTTTGTCATTTCCATTGTACATTATATGTTCTGCTGCAAGTAAAAATTCTCTTATGGTTGCAGCTGGTCCTCTTTTTAATACAACTGGCTTATTGCATTTACCAACTGCTTTTAGTAACTTAAAGTTTTGCATATTCCTTGCCCCAATTTGGATTACATCAGCATATTGACATACTAAATCAATATCCATTGTGTCCATTAATTCTGTAACTACAAGCAAACCTGTTTTTTCTCTTGCTATTGCTAAATATTCCAGTGCTTTTTCTTCCAGACCTTGAAAATCGTATGGTGATGTTCTTGGTTTAAATGCGCCTCCTCTTAAAAAGTGACAACCCATTTCTTTTGCAGCATCTGCAACTCTTAAAAGTCCGTCTAAATCTTTTTCTACACTGCAAGGACCTACGATTAATACGGGTTTTTCTAATCCGCCTATTCTTACACCGTTTGAAAATTCTATTACCGTATCTTCTTGTTTATATTCTCTAGATGCCAGTTTATATGGTTCTTGAATTAATTTTACACTTCTAACACCTTCGTATGATTGAAAAGAATGAGGATCTATTAGTCTTTTATCTCCTATTGCGGCAATAACAGTCATTACATCACCGTGATTTAATACTGTTTTAAAACCTTTATTATGTAATGCGTTTACGACTGTTTGAATTTGTTCTTTTGTCGCTGATGGCTCCATTATTATAATCATTTTTTCTCTCTCCTAAACTGATATTTTTGCACTATTTGCGGACTCATTGCTTGATAGTATTTTGTCTTGTATTGATTCATTTAGTGTTGTGTTTGGTAAAATTATTGAATTTTCAATGGTAAGATTGTTTTGAATAAAAATGTTATCCCATAAAATAGAATTTATTATCTTGCAGTTCCTACCTATTGTACAATTACTTCCTACTATATTTTCTCCAATGAAACTTGTATTTTCTCCTATCTTTGTGTCTTTTCCGCATACATATTTCCCGTTTATGCTTTCAATAATTTGCGGATAAAAAGATGAAATTCTTCTATTTACTATATCACGGTTGGATTCTTTGTATTGTTCAAGTGAACCGATATCTGACCAGTATCCAGTGTGCGTATATGTATTTATTTTTATGCCTGAGCTCAAAATTGCAGGAAAAACATTTTTTGCAAAATCATAGAATGTGTTTTGTGGTATAAAATTAAAAATAGTATAGTTAAAAATATATATACCTGTATTTGCAAGATTTGACTTCGCTTCATTAATAGATGGTTTTTCTTGAAAACTTTCTACATACCCGTTTTTATCTGTAACAATAATTCCGTATTTTGAAACATCTTTGTGTTCTACTTCTTTTGTTATTATTGTTGCAATAGAGTTTGATTTTTTATGTGAGTAATATGCTTTTTCTATATCAACGTCTGTTAAACCGTCACCTGACATTATAATAAAGTCTTCTCCTTCATTAAAGAAAAATTGGCATTTTTTTACACCTCCTGCGGTACCTGAAAGTTCCGTTTCTTTTATGAATTGAAAATTCATACCGAAATTATTTTCTTTATAATGATTTTGAATGTAATCTGCCTTATAGTAAGTGTTAGCAATAACATCTTTTATTCCGAATGATTTAAGGTGCATTACCAAAATATCCATTGTTGGTGTATTTGCCAATGGTACTAATGGTTTTGGAATAACACTTGATAATGGTTCAAGTCTTGAACCTACACCCGCAGCCATAATCATTGCTTTTTTTAACATAAATTCACCCTAAATTACCCGTTAAAATGGAAATCTTCCGCCAAAATTCTTTGGTATTTTTAATTTTCCTTTTTTTACTTTCTGTTTTATATCATTCATACCTTTCATCATTTGACGCATTTGATCAAATTGTGAGATGATTTGATTAACTTCATGAAGAGGGAGTCCGCATCCCGTTGAAATTCTTCTTTTTCTTGATGTATTTATTAACTGAGGATTTGCTCTTTCACTTGGTGTCATACTTGATATGAATGATTCAATTTTTTTGAGTTGTTTTTCACCTTCAGAAGCAATTGTTTCTTTTGCGTCTTTATTTAATCCAGGAATTGGAAGCATTCCTAAAATATTATCAATAGAACCAAACATTTTCATTTGTTTTTGCATATTAAGAAAATCATTATATGTGAATTCGGCTTTTGCCATTTTCTTTTCGAATTCTTGTGCTTGTTTCTCATCAAATACTTCTTGAGCTTTTTCTACAAGAGAAACAATATCTCCCATGCCAAGAATTCTGTCTGCCATTCTGGACGGGTGAAAATCATTAAGTGCATCAAGTTTTTCGCCTGTTCCTGTTAGTTTTATAGGTTTACCCGCTGCTTGAACTACACTTAATGCAGCTCCTCCTCTTGAATCGCCATCAAGTTTTGTTAATATAATACCTGTAATATCGAGTTGAGTATTAAAATTTTCTGCTACGCTTACTGCTTGTTGACCTAGCATAGAGTCTATTACTAAAAGTTTTTCTTGCGGATGAAATGCTCTATCTATAAGCATTAATTCTGCCATCATCTCGTTATCTATTTGCAATCGACCTGCTGTATCAATTATTACAACGTTAAATCCGTTGGCTTTAGCATATTCAATGGCTTCTGTCACAATTTTTTGAACATCTTTTGATTCATCTATTGTGAATACTTGAGTTTGAGTTTGTTCTCCTAATGTTTTCAATTGCGTAATAGCTGCTGGGCGATATACGTCTGCTGCAACTAATAATGGGTTTTTACCTTCTTTTTTTAGTTTAATAGCTAGTTTTGCAGCTGATGTAGTCTTACCTGAACCTTGTAATCCTAGCATCATGATTAATGAAGGGTGACCATCTAAAATTAATGGTTTATTTTCATTGCCTAAAATATTAACAAGTTCGTCGTGTACAATTTTTATTAATTGCTGTGACGGATTAACTCCTTTTAGGACATCCTCTCCTAATGCTTTTTCTTTTAAGTTAGACATAAATATTTTAACTACTTTTAAACTTACATCAGCTTCAAGTAGTGCACGTCTAACTTCTCTTAATGCATCAGCCATATTCTCTTCTGTTAAAGAAGCATTTCCGGATGCTTTTTTTATTATTTCTTGTAATTTTTCGGATAAGTTATCGAACATAATAATAAAATTTTACTATAAATATGCTTTATAAGTACTCTTTATAATAAATTGTTTCAGTTCTTAAAGTATACTGTTGTATTTCTTATTATGTTTGATTTATCTATATGTTGGTTGAGTTTTCATTTACAAGTTTATCTAATGCTTTTTTTGAACGTTCGTGTTCTACAGATAAATCTATTGTGAAATTAATTGATTCTAAATCTCTAGCCAAGGCTTCTTTGCAAGCATACATTTCTTTAATTGTACATTTATCTAATGGTGATATGGCTTTTCTTCTACTGTTGTATGCTTTCTTGAAAATTTCTTGTGATTTATAATCAAATCCTGGTAATTTTTCTTTATATCCGTAGTATTTATGCAAGGCTCTTGCAATTGTGTATATCTCGGTATTGTCAATATTGAAGATAAACATTTCTTTTGTTGAAAAACTGATTCTTAATTTGCCTTCAAATGAAAATCCAATTATTAAATTTATAATAAAGGCTTTAAAACCTTTAAAAGGAGTCAAAAATCCTTCTTCTTCTCCCAGTTTTGCCAGGATTTTTCCTGCATTATTAAACTTATATACTTTCATTCCTTCTAATTGCATATATTGTAATAACTTCTCAGGATGATTTATATATTTTTTTATAATGGGTTTTAATTTGTTGTTAATTTCTGTTTTCTTCTTTTCTGTTTCACTTGAAAGATTAAGTGTGCAGCTTGAATTCATAGAACATTTTGTTGTTGAATTTTTATAAAATACACTTTCTGAAAGCTTTTTCTTTTTTACTAATATTTTTAATAAATTATTAAAAAAACGCATAATTAGCCCTCTTA
>DVJT01000177.1 GCA_018716565.1 Candidatus Avigastranaerophilus faecigallinarum
GATGCAGCAATAGAAACAAAAATTTCGAACATATGCTCATACTTAGCAAATGGTCAAGAAGATAAAGCTTTAGCAGCATATGAGGAATTATTAAATGAAATGACATCACAAACAAGATATGAACAATTAATTGATGAAAATGGAGAAGATACTCAATTACGTTCGATAGCAAGACAACTAATTGAAACTGAACTTGGTGGTGATTTGGAAGATTTCATCAGAGAAAATTCAAGAGATGCAGTTGGAGTTGAAAAACAAAAATTACTATGGGGTGATAATTGTGATTCAACAACACAAGAAGATTTATTAGAAGCAATGTGTAATATTGAAGAACAAGAAGGTAAAGCAAATATATTTACAAAAGGAATATATGGAACTTTCGGAATCGTTACAAAAGGCTTTGATGCTTTATTTGGAGATGGAAAGAAGCACTAATATACACACTAATATTAATAAGAAAAGGCAGATGAGTTATCTGCCTTTTTTCAATTCTTCTATTTGTTCTTTTAAATCTTGGACTTCATATTTTAATCTGTTTAATTGACAAGTTATAGGGTCAGGAATTCTGTTATGCATTAACTGTCCTTGGATTAATAATTTTTGTCTCACTATTCGCCCAGGGACACCAACAACAGTAGAATTTTCAGGGACTGAATCAACTACAACACTACCAGCACCAATTCTTGAATTAGAACCTATTTCAATGTTTCCTAAAACTTTAGCTCCGGAACCAACTACAATATTATTTCCCAATGTAGGATGACGTTTACCATGCTCATTTCCAGTACCACCAAGAGTTACTCCCTGATACAATAATACATCATCACCAATTATTGTTGTAGCACCAATTACGACGCCCATTCCATGGTCAATAAAAAACCTACGACCTATTCTTGCCTGAGGATGAATTTCAATTCCGGTAAAAAATCTGGATATGTTTGAAATCATTCTTGGAATCAAAGGTATTTTCCAATAATTAAGTTTATGGGCAATTCTATGTAATATTAATGCATGTAAACCGGGATAACACAGCAAAACCTCAAGAATATTTTCTGCTGCCGGATCCTTTTCATAAATAGTTTGAATATCTTCTTTTATTTGTGAAAATACTTTTTTGATTAAACGCATTTAAACACCTTTTATGTATTTCCTTTTTCCGTATTGAACAGTAACTGGCAACATAGATTTTGATATTATAAAGTTAGGATTTGTCTGTTTTTCAGAATTAATTTTTAAAGCACCTGATGAAGCAAGACGTTTAATTTCTCCTCTACTTAATGATTTTTCAAAATTAGAAATAAAATCAATTAAAGTAATATCACTATCAATTTTAACTTCAGGAATATCATCAGGAATTTCTTTATTTTGTACAACCTTAACAAAATTTTCTTGAGCTTCAACTGCTGCTTCTGTACCATTATACATTTCAGTAATTGTATAAGCGAGCTTCATTTTTATATCTCTAGGATTTACAGATTTCAACTTTTCTTCTATTTCTTTCAATTCTTCATTAGAAATTTCAGTAAGAAGCGCAAAATATTTAACAATAAGATTATCAGAAATTGACATTAACTTACCGTACATATCTTTAGGTGAATCAGTTAAACTAATACAATGCTCAGGGAAGGACTTAGACATCTTAACAATACCGTCTGTCCCTTCCAATAAAGGCAATAGCATAACCATTTGAGGATTTTCTTTACCATATGCACTTTGAATTTCACGACCAAGCAAATTATTAAATCTTTGATCAGTCCCCCCCAACTCAATATCTGCATCAACAACAACAGAATCATACGCTTGCATTAATGGATAGAAAAATTCGTGAACAGAAATTGGTCTATTTTCAGCATATCTTTTCGCAAAATCATCTCTAGTCATAATTTGAGCAACTGTAACTTTTGACGCCAATTTAAGCATATCAACAAAATTCAAATCAAATAACCAGTCAGCATTATTTCTAATTTCGGCCTTTTCAACATCCACAACTTTAGAAATTTGCTCAAAATAAGTTTGTGCATTTTTTTCAACTTGTTCTTTTGTTAAACTCGGTCTTGTATCAGATTTTCCTGATGGGTCACCAATCATACCCGTACCACCACCAACAATCAAAATAATTTTATGTCCCAAATCTTGAAATTGCTTGATTTTTCTCATAACAACAGTATGACCAAGATGCAAATCAGGCCTTGATGGATCCATTCCAAGCTTAATTCTTAATGGTTTATTCTCTTCTTTTGATTTTTGGAGTTTCATAGCAAGTTCCATAACACCACCAGGAAGGACTTCAGCACCTCTGGCTAAAAGTTCTGCTTGTTTTATAAATTCTTCTTTTATCGCTATTTTAGTCTGCATCATAATCACCTATATTTTATACAACAAGAATATTATCTCACAAAAAAAACTCCGATAAATAATTCGGAGTTCTTTTATTTAAAATTAAAACTATACTAATCTAACGTTTGTAGTTGTACCTTTTTTAGACATTTCAACTTTGCCTTCACGAGCTAACCAACCCAAACCTAATTCAGCAAAGTTACCTTTTAAATCTAATTCTTTTTTCATTTTAGCAACAGATGTTTCACCGTTTTCATTTAAATAATTCCAAATTTGACCAGCTGTTTGTCCAATAGTTTCCATCATTTACCTCTCCTTTTTGTAACTGCTATTAACATTTCCCACATGTAAATGTATAATCATAGTATAATACAGATTAACAAGGATGTAAAGAAAAAATGAAACAAGGTAGAGTATGGAAATACAGTGATAACATAGATACAGATGTTATTATACCTGCAAGATATTTGAATACTGCTTCCCATGAAGAATTAGCAAGACATTGTATGGAAGACATTGATATTTCATTTGCAAAAGAAGTAAAAGATTCAGACATCATTGTTGCAGGTGAAAATTTCGGTTGCGGAAGTTCCAGAGAACACGCTCCTATTGCTATAAAGGCTTCAGGAGTTTCACTTGTCATTGCAAAAAGTTTTGCAAGAATTTTTTATAGAAATGCAATAAATATAGGACTTGCAATTTTAGAACACCCTTATTTATCCGATGAAACAGCAAAAGATGATATAATTGAATACAACTTATCTACAGGAGTTGTAAAAAATATAACAACCGGAAAAGAATATACTTGCAATAAATTTCCTAAAGAAATACAAAATCTAATAAATGAAGGCGGATTAATAAACTATACAAGAAAAAAGCTCATAAAAATAAAGAGTCCAAATTAGGACTCTTTATTTTTATAATTAAAGTTTTTATTCAGTAACTTTTTCTTCATCCTCCTGTACTACGTCAGTTCTAATCGAAGCATTTTTAGAAGATGTAATTTGTTTTTCTTTAAATTTTTTCACTTGCCTGCTAATTTTATCAGCAACTAAATCAATGCTAGCATACATTGATTCTGCACTTTCTTCTGCTTGAACAGAACCTGACACAAATTTACATAAAACTTCTGCAGTGTGACTTTGTGCTACCGAAGGATTTTTTATGACATTAAGAACAACATCAATCGATTGAATTTGATCATAATGATTCATAACCTTCCCAATTTTTTCTTCAGCATAAGCACGAATAGGATCTGTGATTTCAATGTTACGCCCTTTTACTGTAATGCGCATTTATTCTGCCTCCATAAACTATCACTATGATATTATACCCGATTTATGGCAAGTTTTAAACCTTCTATATACAAAGTTAATAAAAAAAAATATTAATAAATGTAACATCTTTTAAACATTTATAAATTAGGTTTAGCAATTTACAACTATAAAAACTTTTAATATATAAGGGATAAGAATAGAGAGAAGAAATAAATTATGAGTATTAGCTTAGACTCACTGTTTAGCCGTGTGGCTAATAATTATGGAGTAGACAACTTAAAACCTGATTCATATGGTAAACAAAACAGTGCAACATATAATGATAATTTTATAGATTTAAGAAATAATAACGAAGAAGATAAAACATATGATGATTTTGTTGAAGCATATATAGAAGCAGCAATGAATCTTGGTTATACAAAAGAAGAAGCTATAAAAGAATTGGAGTCAAATGATATAACAGTAGACTCAAGCTATTCAACAAAATCAAACGGCAATAACACTGAAACAGAAAAAAAACAAACTAATACATCATCAATTATGAAAACAGTATCTGTTGATAAAAGCACATTACCTAAAGAAATTCAAGAAATGATAGAAGATATTGAAGGTCAAATTGATGAAAATGACCAAAAAATAAACGAATTAGAAGACCAAATTGAAAATTTATCAAAAGAAGCACAAGAAGCTATAGAAGAAGCTATAAAAAATCAAGAAAAAATTCAAGATGAATATGATGAAGATTCACAAAAAGCACTTTCTAAAGCAATGGAAGAATATATTTCTGCAAATAAAGAAGATCCTGGTAGTATGGACAAAACAGACCTTCAACAGCTTATAAAAGATGGAATGCCAAATAAACCTAACTTAGCAGAGGTTACAGCTTCACTAGCAGCTGCAAGTGATATTGTTAGCGAGATAGATGATTGCCTAAGTGACTTAAATAAATTAACACAAGATTCAAAAAGTTTAGAAAATCAAATTAATCAATTAACAACAAAACAAGTTACTGACTGCGACAAAGTAGCATCTATTTTAGAAGAAGAAAAAGGTGTAACAATATCTGATGAAGAATGGAATTTAGCAGAAACAAACAATGTTAATTTATCAGAAAAGATGGAAGATGGCTCTGCAAGATATATATTTGCACAAGGAAAATCAGATAATCAATACCATATATATGATATGGCGCAAGGAGGGGCTTCATTAGCCAGATTATATGGAGATAACCAAGGTTTTTGTATCGTAGAAAGTGGAAACGGTTATATAAATAACTATACAGAAAATGAAAACGGAACAAATACAGTATATTCAATAAATGAATGCGGAGAAATAAATGAGACAAAAGCTTGTTACAGCACATGTTCACCACTATCATTTGATTTAAATGGGGATGGAGTAAAAACATCAAATAATATAATTGACTATGACATTGATGGTGATGGTCAAAAAGATAAAATTAATGATTCGGCTGATGCTGTGCTTGTCTTTGATAAGGATAATGATGGTATTTCGGGTACGGATGGTTCTGAATGTTTTGGAAATAATACAGACCTAGATGGTGATGGAAAAGCTGACGGATTTAAAGACGGTTTTGAAGCTTTAAAAGCAATGGCAACAGAGGCTGGTTTAATTAATGGCAAAGATGACAATATATTAGACGAAAATGACCTTGCAATTTTGGAGAAAGACTATGGTCTTAAAATGAAAACTAACGGATACAACTCAGAATCTCAGTCATTATCTGAATTAGGAATAACAGAAATTAATCTTTCAGAAACAGATACAACAACCTTAATTGATAACTTTGACGGGAACGGTAACCAATTAATGAAACAAAACGGTGCAACATTTAAAATAAATGGTGAAACTCGTGAATATGCAGACATTTGGCATAAAAAACAAGACGAAGATTTTGCTAATGATGAACAAGAAAATATATACTCAACAAGAACTGAAAGTTATGAATCTTTTTATAATTTATATAAAAGCGATTCTGAAAATCTAAGAAATAAAATAGAAGAAACTAAAAATAGATATAACAATTTTAGTAAAATAAATAAAAGAATAAAAGAAGAAGGCAATAATGAAGCGACAAACTTCTTCGAAAATTTGAAATTAAAAAAGGAATATGAAAAATATGCTTCATAGAAAATAAAAAACAGAAAGAAAAACTTCCTGTTCTTTATATATACCTGAATTTAAAAAAAAAATGTTATAATGAATTCAGGAGGAGAAATATTTTATGAGCAAATACTCAATCGGCATAGACCTTGGCGGAACAAAAATTCTTACAGCTTTAGTTAATAAAGATAACGGAGAAATAATTTCATCAATAAAAAAGAAAACAAAAAAAGATAAAGGTCCCGATAAAATTGTACATAAGATAGTAAAATCAATTAAAGAAGTATTAATTGAAGGTAAAAAAGAAATAACTGATATTGAAGATATAGGGATTGGAGTAGCAGGACAAATAGACAGGAATAAAGGAATTGTTATAAATGCTCCAAATTTAGATTGTGCGAACCTTAATTTAAAAGAGATTTTAGAACAAGAATTTAATAAAAAAGTTTTAATCGGAAATGATGTAGAAATAGCAACAATAGGGGAAATGTATTTTGGTGCGGGCAAAGATAAAAAAGATTTTGTCTGCATTTTTGTAGGAACAGGAATCGGTTCAGGCATTGTACAAAATGGTAAAATAAGATATGGTGCAACAGGTACAGCAGGAGAGATTGGTCACATAATAGTAGATATTGGAGGTCGGCCTTGTGGTTGCGGTGGATGTGGATGTTTAGAAGCATATGCTTCAAGACTTGCAATTGAAAAGAGAATCATAGGAGCCCTAAAGAAAGGCAGAAAATCAGATATCCAAAATTACTTAACAGATGATAAACCAATCAAAACTAGCATGATAAGAAAATCATTAGAAAATAAAGATGAACTTGTAACCCAAATAATAAATGAAGCATCTGAATATCTTGCTTCAGGACTTGCTTCGGTAATAAATTTTTACAACCCTGAAATGATAATATTGGGTGGAGGATTAATGAATGCCGTTGATTATTTTTATGATAAAGCAACACAAATAGCTAAAATCAAATCTTTACCTACACCATCATGCAATATTAAATTTGCAAAAGCACAATTAGGTGATTTTTCCGGAGTAATTGGTGCTGCCTTATTATCAGAATACAGACACAGTAAAATATATAATACTGAAAATGACAGATAATACTTGACTCAAGAAAATGTTAATGATATTCTTATTTTGTTAGAAGGGCTTGTGGCGCAGCGGTAGCGCAGGGGACTCATAATCCCTTGGTCGTAGGTTCGAATCCTACCGGGCCCACCATATAAAAAGAGAGCATTAAGCTCTCTTTTTTATTGTTTTTATTAATCTAAAAAAGTAATAACTATCTGCGTAAATACTATAGAATGACTAAAACTTAAAGTTTGTTGAAAAATTTAACTGAGATTTTGTCGGTTCATTTTGATATGAATATGTCTGCCCAGCGCCCAAATCTAAATTCATACGACCATCTTTGAATGGTTTTAGAGAAATGACAATTTCATTTTTACGAAGTCTATCAGTCATGTTATTTGTAATAACATTTTTTAACGACAAATGCTGATTTATACTATATTCAGGAGCAAAAGAAACTGAACCCGGCTTTTTTTTCCCTCTAATATCAAGATCACTTTGACTATATGATGAAGTAAAAGAAAACCTGTCCTTTTTATATTTAGAATATAAAGACAAGGAATCACTTAAATCACCTGATGAAGATGTTGTTTTATATGTTGCCCCCAAGATAGTATTATTACTTATATCTTTTTCTAAAGATTTCGAATAACTCTTCTTTTGAGGAAGTGGTCGATTTACATCTTGATAAATTAATTTATCATAATTCCTTTTTAATGGTGCTTCACTATAATTTATCTGATTATAAGATATATTACCTTTTGGTATATTATCATCTTTAAGCTGAGAAACATCATCATCATCCAATTTCAAAAAAACAGCATTTGAATAATTACTTGTTTCTTGTGAAAATACATAAGTACTTTGCATTAAAAATATAATTAAAAATATAAAAAATTTTCGCATACAATACATTATAATGTTTATATGTAAGTTTAGACAACCTCTATATAAAAAATTTATTTATCAATATATATTTCATCCAAATTATGAAGTACACCGCCTAAAGCTGTAGGATGAAGGTTTTTTATTTTATTCCTTATAGCTGTTATAGTTAACGGAGAATACAAATAAATAATAGGTCTTTGATCATATATTATTTGTTGATATTTATCATATATAGCTTTTCTTTTAGAAAAATCAAGTTCTAAAGCACCTTTTTCAATAATTTCATCGAGTTCTTTTTCCCAAGGTAATAAAATATCATTTTTATCTCCATTAAAACGCATATTGAACAAATGAAGATGTCCTTTTGAATACCAAACATTTTTACCACTATGGGGTTCTAATGGACTTCCTGTTAATCCCATAAGAATTACATCCCAGTCAGACGTGGACATTATCTTGCTTACAAGTGAGTTAAATTCAATAGGTTTAAAGTTGACTTTTATTCCTAAATCTCTTAAATCTTCTTTTACCATAACTCCGCAGGCTTCACGTTCAGTCTGTCCTGCATTTGTATATAAATTAAATTCAACTTCATTACCATCTTTATCATGTAAATAGCCTTTGTTATCCCAATAGAAACCTGATTCTTTTAAAAGTAATTTAGCGTATTCAATATCTCTTTCATGACCAGATGCAATATTTTCATTTAAGAAAATTGAAGATAAAGATTCCGCTGTAAATAATGGCTGGGCAACTCCATTTGCGACATTATATACCATTGCATTTCTATCAATTGCATAATCTATTGCAGTTCTAAAATTTAAATCGTTAAACCATTTTTGCTTTATCGGATCTACATAAGGTTTTCCGTCTTTATTTATTCTCGTATTTAAATTAAACGCAATAAACATAGTTCCCGTATTAGGACCAAGATTATATATTTTAAAATCTGACTTTTTTTCTTTTTCTTTAAATCGAGGCAAATCTTTCCCTCTGACAGAAATAACATCAAGCTCGCCTGATTCAAATTTTAATAACTCATTATTAAGATCACCTACAATTAAAATCACATATTTATCAATATATGGAAGCTTATTATGATTTTCATCCATAGAATAATAATTAGGATTTCTTCTAAAAACAACTCTTTGTGCAGGAACATACTCTTCCAACATGAAAGCTCCGGAAGAAACAATATCTTTAGGATTAGTAGTCGTCCCTAAAAATGAATCAAAATATCTTTTACCTTTTTTTACAACATCTTTAAATACATGAGCAGGGGCAACAGAAGTACCAACAAATCTTTGAAATGGAGCAAAAGGTTTTTTGATTTTAAATTCAACAGTATATTTATCAATTTTCCTTACCTTCGGATATTCTCCATCAATAAACACAGAATCTCTTAGTGAAGTATTTCCAAAACCACCTAAAATAATTTCATTCCAGGTAAATACAACATCATCCGCGGTTATTTCTGTTCCATCAGTCCATTTTACGCCTCTACGCAATTTAATAGTATATGTTTTTAAATCGTCTGAAACTGTCATTTCCTTTGCCAAATTTGGAATAACATCACCGGTATCAGGATCCGTTGTAAACAAAGAGTCATACAATAAATCTCCGATTTGTGAAGAAGTAGCATCTTTTGATACCCAAGGATTAAAGGTTTTAGGTCCTTCACCTATTGTTGAAGAAACTATTTGTCCACCATATTTGCCAGCAGGAGATCTGGACATCTTATAATCTATACCATTATAAAATACTGTATTATATGGCTTATAGATTTTTGTTTCTTTAATGCTTTCATTACTATTATTAATTTTTGAACTAATATTCTGACCACCATTGTCAACTCTAAAACAAGAGACCATGATAAATAGAACAAATACTAAAATAAGAATTATTTTTCTGAAATTTTTCATAACTAAAGATTAACACAACATGCCCGAAATAATAAACTAAACACAAGTAGAATATATAGTGCTAATATAAAAAATTAATTAAACAGACTCACCATATAAACACCAAGTCTGAGCTTTTGTAATTTTAACATTAACAAAATCACCAATATTTTTTTTATCATCAACAAAATGTACAATTTTGTTATTACCCGCTCTTGAGTTTAAAACAATAACTCCGTCTTTTTCTGTTTTACCTTCAACCAAGACATTAAGTACTTTCCCAACGAACTTTTCATTTGACTTCAAACAAACCTCACGATTTTTTTCATTAAGTCTTTCCAATCTTTCATATTTAACATCTTCAGGAATAAACTTATCAACCATTTTTCCGGCTTTAGTAAATACTCTCGGAGAATATGCCGCAGTATTTGAATAATCAAGTTCTAATTCATCAATAGCATCTAAAGTATCTTGAAACTCTTCTTCTGTTTCACCTGGGAAACCGGCAATAAAATCACTAGTAATAGCAACATCAGGGAATCTATTTCTTATTTTAGAAACTATTTCATAATATTGCTCTTTTGAATAATGCCTATTCATTTCCGCAAGTATATGAGAATTTCCTGATTGCATAGGAATATGAAAATACTTGCATACTTTATCACATTCATCAACAGCATTAATCAAGTCATCAGTAATATCAGAAGGATATGATGTAACAAAACGAATGCGAAATTCACCATCTAATTTATTTAAATCACGTAAAAGATTTGCTAGAGTAATGTTTTTATCCTTTAAATCTTTTCCGTAACTGTCTACATTTTGTCCTAAAAGCGTAATTTCTTTAAAACCTTCTTTTATTATATTTTTAGCCTCTTGTATTATTTCTTCAGGATGTCTGCTTCTTTCTCTGCCTCTTGTAAAAGGGACTACACAATATGTACAGAAATTATTGCAGCCTTCAATTATTGGTATCCAGGCATTAACTGAATCTTGTTTTCTTAATATTTTAAAATCATTTTGATTACAAACAACAGGATTATTTGTAATAGCGCAAACTTTTTCATTATTTTCAATTTTCTTTATTAATTCCGGTAATTGGTAAATATTATGTGTTCCAAAAACCAAGTCAACATAAGGCGCCCTAACTCTAACTTTTTCTTTATCTTGTTGGGCAACACAACCACAAATAGCAATTTTTAATTCAGGACGAGATTTTTTCCATTTTCCCCAAACTCCTAATTTACTATATGCTTTATCTGCAGATAATTGACGAATACTGCAAGTATTTATAATTAATAAATCAGCATCTTTTTCGACTTCTGTTTCAACATAACCAAAATGAGAAAGAATACCTGCTATTCTTTCACTATCTGATTTATTCATCTGACAACCTAAAGTTTCAATATATAATTTCTTCATAGAGAGAATTATACATTAAACAAAATAGTATAAGAATATTTTTTGCTGAAAATAAAATGACATGCTATACTTAATGAAAAGTATACTTGGGATGTCATTATAAAATCAGATAGGAGAAAATATGACAACATATGTAAAAGCAAGCCACTTATTGGTTAAAACAGAAGCTGAAGCATTAAAGCTAAAAGAAGAAATTACTAATGGTAAAGATTTTGCACAAGCTGCAAAAGAAGTTTCATTATGTCCGTCAGGTCAAAATGGTGGTGACTTAGGCTATTTTACAAAAGGACAAATGGTAAAAGAATTTGAAGATGCTGCTTTTTCTATGAATGTCGGTGATGTTTCAAATCCAATTAAAACACAATTCGGATATCATTTAATATACTTAACAGATAAAAAAGACTAATGGATATAAAATTAATAGATTATTTAAAAAGCTTCCTGTCTAAGAATGATATTGACGGTTTAATTATTAACTCAACAAATGAATTTCTTGTTGAGTATAATTTGTTAGAATTAAATTCAAGATACCACCTAACCGAATTTACAGGTTCAACAGGTGATGTTTTATTCACTCAAGATAAGATATATTTATTTGTTGATACAAGGTATCATGAACAAGCAGACAATCAAGTAAACCATGAATATATTGAAGTAGTTAAAATTCCACTTACAAAGTCATTTTTAACAGCATTAACAGAAATAGTCCCTGCATATTTTAAATTAGGTGTTATTTCTACAAAAACATCAAAAAAATTCTATGATAATTTAACAAAAAAATTGCAACAAAAAAATTCAACAATCAAACTGTTAAATAATGATCCTGTAATGGAATATATGAAAGACTCAGTAAAAGAGACAAACTACAATATTTTCAAAATTGATACAGAAATCGCAGGTATAACTCCTGATGAAAAATATACAAAAATAAAAGAATATATAGGTAGCAATTTTAATATTTTAGTGACATCACTTGAAGATATTGCATACATAACAAATCTACGTTCATATGATTTTGAATACAGTGCAATATTTCCTGCAAAAGCTATAATAAACGAAAACAAAGCAATTATCTTCACAGACTGCACCCTTCCTTATATAGGAGAATATTTTGAAGTAAGAACATTACCTGAATACGAAACGATACTTAAAAGTATAAATAAAGCTGAATTATTTATAGATGAAGAACAATTAACAGTTTATGATTACAAATTAATAAACCAATCAAACAAAATATTACCAAGCTATTTTAAATTATATAAAACGGTAAAAAATGATAATGAAATTGCCCATTTAAAACATTGTTTTGAAAGAGCAGATAAAGCATTAAAAATTATATATGAAATGTTAAATTCAGAAACCATATATTCTGAATATGACTATTATGAAGCACTTATTAAATCAATGAAAGAGAATGGAGCATTATCGCTAAGTTTTAAACCAATAGTAGCAGCAGGGTCAAACACATCTATAATCCACTATTCAACACCTTCTAAAGAAAAAATGGTTAACGATGGTGACTTATTACTAATAGACTACGGTGGGTACTATGAAGGTGGTCTTGCAACAGATACAACAAGAACTTTTATAAAAGGAACACCAACTTCAGAACAAAAAGCAGCATATACAGCAGTACTTAAAGCTTTTTTAAACGCGTGTTATAACAAATACAATAAAAAGTCTGCATATTTTAATATAGATAAAATCGCAAGAGAAACAATAGAAAAATCAATATCAGAAGACTTTGCATTTGCACACGGGACAGGGCATGGTGTCGGAATTGGCGTACATGAAATCCCCCCACGAGTTTCATCTTCTGATGCCGCAAAAACCAAGATAATAGAAAATACAGTATTTTCAATAGAGCCAGGAGTATATAAAGAAGGTTGGGGCGGTATAAGACTAGAGAACACAGTATATGCAAAATATGAAGAAGATAAAATTACAATGAATTCTTTTTCACATTTTCCATTTGAGATTAAACTAGTTGATTTTTCAGCACTGAATGATTATGAAAAATATTATTATATGAAATGGCAGGCGAATGCATGCATTCTATAAATAGTATTTCAAATAACCGAATAAAAGAAATTTTAAAACTTCATCAAAAAAAATATAGAGATGAATTAGGTCTTTTTATTGTTGAAGGTTTTAAAGCAGTTGAAGAATTGATAGAAAATAATATTGATATAAAAGAAATATACGCAATAAAAGCTTTTGACACAGAGAAATACACTGTAAAAATTATTGATGAATCAATAATGAAAAAAATTTCTACAACAAGTTCAACATGCGAAATTCTTGCAGTCGCAAAGAAAAAAGAATACAACATCAACGATTTTATAAAAAAAAATAAATTGATACTTTTAGATTCAATAAGTGATCCCGGCAATTTAGGAACAATAATAAGAAGTGCCTCCGCATTCGGAATAGATGGAATAATATTATACAAAGATTGTGTTGATATGTACTCATCAAAGGTAATACGTTCAGCAGCAGGCAATTTTTTTAAAATTCCAATCATAATAATAAAAAATACAGAAGAAATCAAAAACAATTTTAAAGATTTCAATAAAATTGCAACAGCCTTATATGAAAAAAATACAAATTCTATTGAAGAGTGCAAAAATATAAAAAAATATATTATTATGTTTGGTTCTGAAGCTAATGGATTATCTAATGAACTTATCAATATTGCGGATAAAAATATAATACTTAAAATGAATAACAATGTAGAATCATTAAATTTATCAGTTAGTGCTTCAATAATAATGTATGAACTTTTTACATAATAGAATTGTTATAAATTAAATAAATATAAATTTTCAATTTTAATTTTTGTAAATAATGGAATAAAAAAACTAAAGTTTAAATATAAAAATGTCGATAACTAAAGAGTTAGTTTTTGGAGAAGAAAATATGCTTAGCTGTGAATCATTAACAACTCAAGATATCAACATTGAGATAAAAAAACTTATTGATGACATAGACAATATAAGTTCAAATATAGACTTATATAAAGTTATTGTTGATGAAAAATTATTAGTTGCCTCGTGATAGCTGAAAATATTAATAACTAAATTATCAAAACAAATTAATAATGTAAATTTTAACAGTTTATATAATAACAAAAAGTGGAATAACATATTAAAAGACATATACATAATATTTGTTCATGCTTTTAATGTTTATTTCGAGGAAATATGGAAACAAAACTTACATTATTAGAGGATAGTACTGTAAAAAGACTTAAGATACTATTAAGAAATTTTGATAAATTTAATAGTAAGATAGATATTTATGAAGCTTGCATTAAGAAGAAATTTGAGAAACTAAAAGAAGAATAATATTTTACAGAAAAACACTCTTTTAACATTTTTTTGCTATAGTTTATTAATGTATAGACATTAAGAAAGCAGAATTATGTTAAAAGAATATTTTTTGGAAAAAGTAAAAACTTCGATTAGAGATTTGGTTAAGAATAAAAGTCTTGGTCAAATGACACAAGATGATGAATTCTCATTACAGTCAGAGGTTCCAAAAAATATTCAGTTTGGTGATTTTGCAGTAAATGTATCATCTCTTGCCAGATATGCAAAACTTCCGCCTGTGAAAATAGCAGAGTTAATTTCCGAAAATATAGACAAAACAAACTTTGATATAAATGTGACAGCAGGTTTTATAAATTTTAAATTGCGTAGTGATATGTTGAACAACATTCTTGCTGAAGTTTTGGAAAAGAAACTTGATTTTGCAAAAAATAATATCGGAAACAATTCAAAGGTCATATTAGAATATGTAAGTGCAAATCCGACAGGACCATTTCATATAGGGCACGGAAGATGGGCTGCAATGGGAAGTGCATTGGCAAATGTAATGAAATACTCAGGATATGATGTATATCAGGAGTTTTATATAAATGATGCAGGAAGTCAAATCCAAAAGCTTGGAAAATCCTTGTATATTAGAATTCTAAAAGAATTAAATATAGATATAGACTTTCCGACAGATGAAGAAGAAGCCAAAAATTTCTATACAGGTGAATATCTTATACCTGTAGCTAAAGAATTTTTAAAAGAAGAAAAAGAAAAAACAGAAGAAATCAAAAACAAATATAATGGTGAATTCAATCCTGAATTGTTAAAGTATATTTGCAAATATGCAAGATTGAAAATGTTAAGTATGCAAAAAGCATTACTTGAAAATTTCCACACACATTTTGACAATTATTTCAGTGAATTAACACTTCATGAATCAGGAAAAGTAGAAGAATGCATAAAGAAACTGAATGATTTAGGTGTGTTATATGAAAAAGACGGAGCACTATGGTTTGCTTCATCAAAATATGGTGATGATCAAGACAGAGTAATAAAGAAATCAGATGGATCATATACATACTTAACAGCTGACATAGCATATCATTACAACAAATTACAAAGAGGATTTGATACTCTTTTAAATATATGGGGAGCAGATCACCACGGTTATATTCCAAGAATGCGTGCATCTATAGAAGTATTAGGATACAATCCAAACTCATTGGAAGTTCTTTTAGGTCAGCTTGTTAACTTAGTTATGAATGGTGAACAAGTTAGAATGGGAAAAAGAACTAAAATGATAACTCTCGATGAATTAATAGACGAAGTAGGAGTTGATGCAACAAGATACTGGATGATTATGAGAAGTATAGATACTACCCTTGATTTTGATGTAGAACTTGCAAAATCAAAAACAGATGAAAATCCTGTATTTTATGTTCAATATGCACACGCAAGAGCTTGCTCAATATTAAGACACGCTGTTCAGGAAAAATTCGATATAATTAACAAAACAAAAGAAAATGCAACGATTACTGATTTAGAAAACAAAATCAATGACTTAAACTCAAAAGATTTTGAAATTTTATGGCAAAGTGAAGATGAAAAAGTAATTGAAACAACAAAAAAATTAATTTTGAAACTGGAAGAATATAAAACAGTAGTACAAACAGCAGCAAGAAACAGAACACCATATCTTCTAACAAAATATTTACAAGAACTTGCAGCTAGTTTCCATCAGTTTTATTCGTATACGAAAGTGCTTGTAGATGATGAGAAATTGATGCTAGCAAGACTTTCGATTGTAAAAGCTGTAACAATAATTTTAAAATCCGCAATGAAATTAATTGCAGTTGATGCTCCTGAAAAAATGTAAAAAAATAACTTATAAACAGGAGTATAATATAACGCATTTGAATATTTGTTGTATAATATAAGAGAAAAACGATATAGCTTAAAAGAGCCAGTAGATTAGCGGAGGAAGTCTTTTATGACAGTAAAGGATTGGTTCGAACAACGAAAAGAAATGCAAATAGCAAGAAGGAACCAGGATGCACAAATAGATGACAGCATAGGTAAACTTTGGGTCAAATGTTATAATTGTAATGCGCAATTACTAAGAAAAGAAGTAGAAGAAAACTTGGATGTTTGTCCAAAATGCGGTTATCACTTCAGAATAAATGCAAGAACACGTATAAATCAAATATTTGATGAAGGTACATTTGAAGAATTATTCGGCAATATAACAACAGCAGATCCATTAGAGTTTTCAGATACAGAAGCTTATAAAAAAAGAATTACACAGGCAAAAGCCAAAACAAATATGAATGAAGCAGTAATATCAGGCGTCGGGAAAATAGGCGGGCATGAAGTTGCTGCAGCAGTTATGGATTTTGAATTTATGGGTGGCTCAATGGGAAGTGTAGTAGGTGAAAAAGTAACACTTGCCATGGAAGAAGCATTAAAAAGAAAAATCCCGATGATAGCAATAACAGCATCAGGCGGAGCCAGAATGCAAGAAAGTATACTAAGCTTAATGCAAATGGCTAAGACCAGTTGTGCAGTTGCAAGATTAAATGAAGCAGGTTTATTATATATTACAGTACTAACAGAACCTACTTTTGGCGGAGTTACAGCAAGTTTTGCAACACTTGGTGATATTATTATAGCTGAGCAAGATGCAAGAATAGGTTTTGCAGGAAGACGTGTTATAGAACAAACAATAAGACAAAGTCTTCCGGCAGATTTCCAAACTGCTAATTACTTAATGAAATATGGTCAAATAGATATGATTTCATCAAGGGCAGATTTAAAATCAACATTAGCAAAATTAATCAACTTGCATACGAAGTAGGAGAAGGGTATGGCCATTTTAGAATTTGAGAAACCTTTATACGAAATAGAAGAAAAAATACAAGAACTAAAGAAAATAAGTGAGTCATCAGGTATGGATGTATCAGATCAAATAGAAACATTTGAAAAACAAGCGTTAGAATATAAAAAAGAATTATATTCAAAGCTAACACCGGCACAAAGATTGCAAATAGCAAGACATGCCGATAGACCAACCTTCTTGGACTACATAAAGTTGATGACAACAGATTTTATAGAATTACACGGAGATAGAGAAGGTACTGATGATAGAGCAATAATAGGCGGTATTGCAAAAATAGACGGTCAAAGTGTAGTTATAATCGGAACTCAAAAAGGTAAAACAACAAAAGAAAATCTTATATATAACTTTGGTATGCCACAACCACAAGGCTACAGAAAAGCATTAAGATTGTTCTATCACGCAAATAAATTTAATTTACCAATAGTAACATTAATTGACACCCCAGGGGCATATCCGGGAATGAAAGCGGAAGAAACAGCGCAAGGAACAGCTATAGCTGTAAACTTAAGAGAAATGGCGAAACTAAATGTTCCAATAATTGCAGTTATAACAGGTGAAGGCTGTAGTGGCGGTGCCTTAGGTCTGGCAGTGGCTGATAGAGTATTAATGCTTGAACACTCTTATTATACAGTTATTTCACCTGAAGGCTGCGCATCAATATTATGGAGAGATGCATCTAAGGCTGATGTAGCTGCTGAAGCTTTAAAAATCACAAGTGAAGATTTACTGAAACTTGAAATAATTGATGGAATAGTTAAAGAGCCTTTAGGCGGTGCTCATAATGATTATGAAGCAATGGGTAAAGAATTAAAAAATGCTATTATAAAAGAAATCAATGAGTTAAAGGGTATTGAACCTGAAACATTGAGAGATGAAAGATACAATAAATTCAGAAGAATGGGTGTATTTTGTCAATAGTTGATAAAACATATTGGGAAGTATGTATTGAAATAAATCCGATTTGTGCAGATATAGTTTGCGATATAGTACAAACAGAATTTGATTGCGAAGGTATAGTAACTGCAGAAGAAAAATATAAGAATTTAGAGCTTGTATCAACAACTGAAAATACATTAAAAGCATATATTGTTGCTGATATACTGGATTTTGATAACGTACAAGCATTTTTCCACGCACAAAGACAAGATTTGATTGATAAACACATTTTCAATTGTGATATAGGAAGCTGGAATGTTTCAATAAAGAAACAAGAAATAATAGATTGGTCTAAAAAATGGAAAGAACATTGGAAGCCGTCTAAAATATCAGAAAGAATAGTAATCTGTCCAACTTGGGAAAAATATGACGCAAAAGAAAATGAAATCATTGTAAATATAGATCCAGGTAATGCTTTTGGAACAGGAACTCATTCTACAACGCAATTATGTGTAAAAGCTTGTGAAAAATATATGGCAAAAAACTCCATAATTGCAGACATAGGTTGCGGTTCAGGAATTCTGGCAATATGTGCAATGAAACTTGGTGCACAAGAAGCAGATGCTGTAGATACAGATGAAACAGCTGTTGAAACAGCTCAAATAAATGCAAAAGTTAATCAAGAACTTTCCATAAAATTTAAGAATGCAACATCAGATATTTTAAATTCTGAAAAATATGACTTTGTATTTGCAAATATTCTACATAATGTACTGGCAGCAATTATGCCTGATTTAAAAAGAATCATGAAAAAAGGCGCAAAAATAGTTTTAAGTGGCATTCTTGAAGGGAAAGAAGATGTTGTATTAGAAGAAATAAAGAATAATAATTTAAAAATAATAGAAGAAATGAGACAAAAAGAATGGATTGCTTTCGTTGTTCAAAGGGAGGACTAATATGTCAAAAACAGCAATAATAATACCTGCAAGATACGGTTCAAAAAGATTACAAGGAAAGCCTTTATTGGAGGTATGTGATAAGCCGATAATACAATGGGTATGGGAGAAAGCAATTCAAGTAAAATCAGCAGATATTGTAATTATTGCTACTGATAATAAAGAAATATATGATTGTGCAAAATCATTTGGTGCAAATGTAGAAATGACATCAGAACATCATAAATGCGGAAGTGACAGAATAGTCGAAGTCGCCGAAAAATATCCAGAATTTTCATACATAATAAATTTGCAAGGTGATGAACCAATGATAAATACTTCTTGTGTTGAAGAAGTTATAAAACTATTGAAAGAAGATAATAATGCAGATATATCTACTCTTATCTCAGAAATCAAAAATGAAGATGTAGATGATCCCAATATGGTTAAATGCGTAAAGGATATAAACGGATATGCAATGTATTTTTCACGCTCAAAAATTCCATACGAAAGAAATATGGGAATAGCAAAATTTTATAAACATATAGGCATTTATGGATATAAACGTGAAGCATTGTTTAAAATGACAAAATTTCCACAACCTGAAATAGAACAAGCAGAAAGTCTTGAACAATTAAGAGCATTGTATAACGGTATGAAAATAAAAACTTCAGTTGTTGAATACAATGCAATAGGTATAGATACAATAGAAGACTTCAATGCATTTAAAAAATTAGTTGAAAGCAAATAAAATGCACGAAAAAAGACTTGAATATCTTATAAGATTAAGAAAAGAAAAAAATATTCTAATTATAGTATTATTAACTATTTTTGCAATGATAGGCGAAATTGTTTTTGGTTATTTAACTCAATCAATGTCATTATTAGCAGAAGGTTATCACATGGGAATGCACGTTGTAACACTTGGGCTTACATACATTGTTTATGTTATATCCAGAAAATTAAAAGATTCTCCGTTGTTTGAGAATGGTACAGATAAAATAGGTGTTTTGGGTGGATACACGAGCGCTTTAATGTTAACATTTGCAGGTATTCATATATTTATAGAATCTGCAGAAAGATTTTTTCATCCAGAACAAATTAAATTTACAGAAGCAATCTATGCCGCAATTTTCGCGCTAATAATTAATTTTATTTGTGTTGCAATTATGGAAGGTAAATTCCAACGACATAAACATAAAAAGTACAAAAATAAAGATTATAATTATCTTGCAGCATACCTACATATACTTTCAGATGTTTTAATTTCAATTCTAACAATTTTCGCACTTTTCTTTGGAAAAATGTTTAATTGTATTCACTTAGATGCACTAACAGGAATAATTGGCGCAATTTTGATTATAATTTGGGCTTTCAAACTGATAAAAAATACAGTAAAAATTCTTATTGATATGAAAACTACTTAACATTTCTTATTTTTTGTTGACAAGGAAACAAAACAGAGTTATAATAATTTTGTTGACAAGGAAACAATATTATTATGAATGAAGAACTTCTGGACTTAATAAAAGATATAGCAAGAAAACAAGAACAAATAGATAAACATTTGAAAGAAAAATCAGGCGAATTGGTAAAGGATTTAAGTTTTTCTGAAATGCACTGCATCAATTACATTGGCACAATAGAGCGAGCAAATGTAACTAAATTATCAGAACTTTTGAATATAACGCGAGGCGGTATAAGTAAAATAATAAAAAAGTTGATTAATAAAGGCTTTATAGAAACATATACCGATAAATCGAACAAGAAAGAAATATACTACAATTTAACTCAGCAAGGTAAAATTGCATTTAATGAACACGAAAAAATACACAGTTCTTTTTGTTCAGGAGATTTAAACTACTTTAACAAAATAGAAGAAAAAAAATTAAAGATTATAAAAGAATTTTTAGAGAACTACAATCAATATTTAAGTGAAAGATTATAGTTAAATAGAGGTATATATGCACGAACACAAAGAAGAAATCTGTAAAGAAAACGAAAACAGAACGTTGATTGTAATTATATTCACGATTATAGCAATGTTTGCCGAAATTTTATATGGATATATTACAAACTCAATGGCATTACTGGCAGACGGCTACCACATGGGAACACATGCACTTGCACTATCATTAACATTTTTAGCATATGTATTAACAAGAAAACTTGCAAATTCAGATAAATTTAAAAATGGAACAGATAAAATAGGTACCCTTGCTGGATACACAAGTTCAATTTTCTTAGGTTTAACAGGCTTTTGGATAATAGTTGAAGCTATAGACAGATTTATACATCCGTTAAAAATTCATTTTGATGATGCAATCTTAGTTGCAATTATAGGTTTAATAGTAAATACAGTATGTATTTTTATAATGGAAAGCAAACATAGTCATTGCCAAGAAGAAACAGAAGAAGAAAATAAAGAACATAATCATACAGATGAAGACTACAATTATAAAGCAGCATACTTACATATATTGGCAGATGCTTTAACATCAGTTTTAGCGATTATAGCACTGCTTGCAGGAAAATATTTTCAAATTACGAGTCTCGACTCAATAATAGGAATACTCGGAGGTATTCTAATATTAAAATGGGCAGCAGGCTTAATAAAAGAAACAACAAGAATTCTACTGGACATGAAATAATTATAAATACTGTTCATCTTGAAGAGCAACAGCACAAATTTGCGTAGAAAGAATACAAACTTTCCTGATAGGGCCGTTTGTATTTTTTTCAATTAATCTTGGAGTAGGAGAATTTTGCTTTAATATTTGAGCTAATTCCTCATAAACATCTAAAGGACTATCAACATATAAAACTAAAGGAGCAGTAGTTCCTTTAAGAAAGACTAAAACAGAAGTTCTTTTTTTCATTGCACCTTGCGAAAATGGCTGTGGCATATTATCTCCTAACTAACAATATAGATAAATATTAATAAATCCATATCAAAAGGTCAACATTTTTACGCTTCTATATACTGCTCTATTTCATAATAATCAGACATAACTAAATTTAACATTTTCTGTAAAGTTACTACCAAATTATGAATATCGGCATTTGAAAAATTTGTTGAATCATTCATAGAAACATCGAGAAATTTAACTATACTGGAAATAACAGATAAATTTATACCTACAGTAGTTATTTTTTCAAACATTTCAGAATTTTTAAGTTTGTTATTTTTTGTCATTTACCACCTCATATTTTTTATAATCCTAACATATTTTCCGATATTAAACAAGGAGTTATTTTTACAAATAAAAAAAGCGTGTTATTATAACAAATATAAAAAGAGAGGAAATAAAATGATTAAAGTAGGTGTAGTCGGTGCGCTCGGAAAAATGGGCAAAGAAGTTGTTAAAGCAGTAATAAATGATAATACAACAACACTTGTAATGGCTGTAGATATAATAGGAGAAGGAACAGATGCAGGAATTACAGCTGCAGGAAAAGCTTGCAATATTTTAATAGAAACAGACATTGAAAAAGCCATAGTAACAAAGAAACCCGATGTAATTGTTGATTTTACTCAACCATCAGGGATATATGAACACGTATGTACATATATAAAACATCAAGTAAAATCAGTAATTGGAACAACTGGGTTAAAAGAAAATCAATTAAAAGAAATAGAAAAATTAACAAAAGAAAATAAAACGGGATGTTTAATTGCACCAAATTTTTCAACAGGTGCTGTATTACTTATGATGTTTGCAAAGCAGGCAGCAAGATATTTTAATAACGCTGAAATCATTGAATTACATCACAATCAAAAGAAAGATGCTCCATCAGGCACAGCAATAAAAACAGCTCAACTTATGGCTGAAGTAAATTCAGATTTTACATTTGGCAATTGTCCTGAAACAGAATTAATAAAAGGTTCAAGAGGTGGAACCTCTGAAGCAAATATTCATATTCACTCAGTAAGAATGCCCGGATATATTGCTTCTCAAGAAGTAATATTTGGTTCATCCGGTCAAATACTAAAACTGGCTCATCATACAATGGAGCGTTCATGTTATATGGCAGGAGTATTGCTTGCCGTTAAATATATCTATGACAATAACGAATTTATATATGGGCTAGATAATATAATGCAATAGATAGAATTTATACTTAAAAATAATAAATTCTAATATGCAATTTTTCCCATAATAACATTTGTATCAGCTCCGGTACAAGATGGAACATTATTCGGTTGTTTTTGCAAGGTAAAATATCCCAAATAAGCAAAAGCAACCGCTTCTTTTAATTTATTAGGAATTCCAAAGTCTTCATGTGTCTTAATTATCAAATCAGGGATATATTTTTTCATATATAAAATTAATGTTTTGTTATAAGCACCGCCTCCACCAATCACGACTTCATCAATATTAGTTTTAGTCAAAACAAAATTAATATATGAATCAGTAATAACTTTTGCTGTTAAAGCAGTAAGTGTTGCAATAATATCTTCTTTTTTCTTTGGAGCAGATTTATATATTTTTTCAGCATATTCATTATTAAATAGTTCACGCCCTGTAGTTTTAGGCGGTTTTATAGAATAATACTTTTCTGATAATAGTTCATCTAGCCAAAATTCATCAACTTTACCTTTTAAAGCAGTTTCACCATCTTTATCAAAAGGCAAATCATATAATTTTTTCATAAAATAGTCTATTAACATATTACCTGGACCATTGTCAAAAGCAAAAATATCACAATTTTTTGATAGAACTGTTACATTTGAAATTCCGCCAATATTTTGAATTAATCTGTTTTTATCAATACCAAACAAAATTTTGTCAGCAAATGGAACCAATGGAGCGCCCTGACCACCTGCTGCTATATCTTTTGTTCTGAAATCACCAACGGTCATTATACCTGTTTTATGTGAAATTACAGAAATATCACCAATCTGTAAAGTACTTTTTGTAGAAACATCACTAATCTTTTGTTCAAATGGAATATGATATATAGTCTGCCCATGGGATGAAATGAAATCAACATCAGAAGAGTTAATACCTGCTTTCTTTAATAAATTATTTACAGCCTTAGCAAACAATTCACCTATAACAAAATTCATAAAACAGACATCTTTTATGCTTCCAATATCATTTGCTAAAGAAAGAATTGTCTTTTTTATTTCAACAGGATAATCTAGAGAATAACTATCAATAATTTCAAAAGATAAATCATCAAAAATTTTCAAGAGACAAGCATCAACTGAATCTACAGAAGTACCAGACATTAATGAAACTATAGTTTTATAATTCTTCATACACTTGATTATACGATTAGAATAGAAATAAGAAAAGAGATTAATAATTTCAACATTTTAAGTATTTATTGTATAATAAATAACTATATAGAGGAGAGTTATGGTAGCATCTTTATATTGTATAATTTTGGCAGGCGGCTCAGGAAGCAGATTATGGCCCGTATCAAGAGAAATGTTTCCCAAACAAATGTTTAAACTTGATGAAGAATATACCCTTTTTCAAAAAACATTTTTAAACATAGCAAATTTAGTTGATGATAAAAATATTATTACAACAATAAATATAAAATATGCATCAGCTATAAAAGAACAACTAAAAGTACTTCAAGAAAAATTTTGCAGGAAAAATGAGTATAAATTGCTTACTGAACCAATATTCAGGAATACAGCTCCAGCAATGTCAATTGCTGTTAAATATATCAAAGATAAATTAAATTATATATCAGAATCGCCGATAATACTTACAGTTCCATCCGATCAATTAATAACAAACAGAGAGCAATTTTCAATACTAATAGAAAAAGGAATAAATCTTGCAAAAGCAGGATACATTGTCTCTTTTAGTACAGAGACTACAGATATAAATGAAAACTTTGGATATGTAAAAACCAGAAGAAATTCACAAATATCAGATATTGAACCGTCAGCATTAAAAGTTATTAAATTTATAGAAAAACCTAAAGGTAAAGAAAAACAAGATGATTTAAAGGGTAAAATTTATGTTAATTCTGGAATTTATATGTTCAATGCAGAAACATTTTTTTCAGAGTTAAAGAAACACGCTCCTGAAATACACAAAAATATAATAAATAAAAATATTGAAAATACGATTCCATCAATATCATTGAATGATTACGAAAAACTTAAAGATATATCAATTGACTATGCACTAATGGAAAAAAGCAAAAACATTGTTACCATACCATTAAATACAGAATGGAAGGATATTGGAAGTTGGAATGCAATATATGAAATTTCACAAAAGGATAAAAATGGAAACTACTTTACAGGAAATGTCATAGACATTGATTCAAAAAGTTCAATGGTATATTCAACATCAAAACTTGTCGCAACACTTGGATTAAAAGATACGTTTGTTATAGAAACAGAAGATGCTATTTTGGTTAGTAATAAATCTGATACTAATGGAATAAAAAATATATATAAAAAATTAAACGGAGCAAATTCATCAAAAAAAGAAATACATAAAACAGTCTATAGACCTTGGGGATATTATACAGTATTAGAGCACGGTAATGGTTTTTTAACAAAATGTATAACTGTTAACCCTAATGCAAAATTAAGTGTACAACTTCACCATCACAGAAGCGAACACTGGATTATTCTTGAAGGTGAAGCAACAATACTTAAAGGGAAAGAATTTGTAAAGCTTCAAGCAGGTGAAAGTATTGATATAGCAATTGAAGAAATACATTCATTGCAAAACTTTGGAACAGAACAATTAAAAGTATTGGAAATTCAGCAAGGTGATATTTTAGACGAAAATGACATAGAACGATTAGAAGACATATATGGCAGAGCATAAAATGAGAAAAAGAATTGCAATTTTAGGTTCAACAGGTTCAATTGGAACCCAAGCTTTAGAAGTTACAGAGAAACTTTCTGAGAAATTTGAAATAATAGCTCTCTCTGCAGGAAATAATATTCAATTATTAAAAGAACAAATCAAAAAATACACACCAAAGTACGTATCAATAAAAAACGAGACAGCCAAAATTGAATTAGAGAAAGAATTTCCAAATATAAAAATACTATATGGAACTGAAGGTCTAATTGAACTGGCAACTCTAAATGAGATAGATACTTTATTAGTTGCAGTATCAGGGAAAATCGGATTAAAGCCTACAATAGAAGCAATAAAGAAAAAGAAAAATATAGCACTTGCAAACAAAGAAACATTGGTTATGGCTGGTGATATAGTAATGAAATTAGCAAAAGAAAATAATGTTCAAATATTACCTGTAGATAGTGAACATTCGGCAATATTCCAATGTATAAACGGCGGAAAGAACGTAAAAAAATTAATTATAACAGCATCCGGCGGTCCATTCAGAACATCCGACAAAGAAGAATTACAAACTGCTAATTTAGATAAAGCATTAGCACACCCAAGATGGAATATGGGTAAAAAAATAACAGTTGACTCTGCAACATTAATGAATAAAGGACTTGAAGTAATAGAAGCCCACCATCTTTTTAATTTTGATTATGAAGACATAAAAGTAGTCATACATCCGCAAAGTTATGTACATAGTGCAGTAGAATTTGTAGATGGAAGTATAATAGCCCAAATTGGGATACCAAGTATGCATATTCCAATTCAATATGCACTTACTTATCCTGATAGAGTTGAAGGTATAGAAACAGAAAGCTTTGATTTCATTAAAGCTGCGAAATTGGAATTTTATGAACCTGATTATGAAAAATTTCCATCATTATCTCTTGCCTTTAAAGCAGGAAAATTAGGCGGAACTTATCCGGTTTGTATGAATGCGGCAAATGAAGAAGCTGTATTTGCATTTTTAGATAAAAAGATAAAATACTTAGACATATACAAAATTACAAAATCTATTTTTGATGATTATAAATCAATTGATAATCCAACTCTTGATCAAATATTAGAAGAAGATGAAAAAGTAAGAGAATTAACAAAAAAAATAATAAAAAAATACGAGGAAAATCAATGAAAATATTATTTTTAAATGGACCAAATTTAAATTTATTAGGAACAAGAGAACCCGATAAATACGGTACTCAAACATTGAAAGATATAGAAGTATTCATAAAAGAAGAAGCTAAAAAACTAAATATAGAAATAGAATTTTATCAAAGTAATATTGAAGGCGAGTTAGTAAATAAAATTCAAGAAGCTAAGAATATATTTGATGGTATAGTTATGAATCCGGCAGCCTATACACATACAAGTGTTGCAATAAGAGATGCTATTTTAGCAGTTGCAATTCCAACAGTTGAAATACACATATCAAATATCCATACAAGAGAAGAATTCAGAAAAACATCATTAACCGCCCCAGCTTGTGTTGGACAAATAACAGGATTTGGAATAAACAGTTATAAACTAGGTTTAATTGCAATAAATGACTATTTAAAAAAATAAAATAAAATTGATTTTAAAAACTTTGGAGTTTTGCCCTGTAAAAATGCTTTTTAAGCATATATTTGTGTCTTGATTTTCCAAAAGAAAGATTTTGCATTAACTTATAGAACAAATATTTTATTTTGTACTTATTGTAAAATTTCACATCTCGGCAATA
>DVJT01000178.1 GCA_018716565.1 Candidatus Avigastranaerophilus faecigallinarum
ATTTCGCATCATCAAAAGTCATAAAACCTCAAATATTTATAAAATTTAATATAATAGCTATTATTAATTATTTCATTTTATAATAAAAATGATATGACAATTGTAAATTTTATTGAAAATTTTAGAAAGAAGAAAAGAGTATTATTTACTACTCCGTCACATGGACAGGGGGATTTCGTTGCTCCATCTTCATTAAAACTGTTGGGGCACAAGTTCTTTACTTGTGATTATTCAGAAATAGAAGGGTTTGATAATTTATCAAATCCTATAGGGATTATTAGGACATCACAAGTCGAAGCTGCAAGGATTTATGGTGCAAAGTCTACATTCTTTCTTACAAATGGTTCAACCTCCGGAATTGTTGCTTCTATGTTTGCATTGTTAAATAGGTGTGATAAGGTTCTTATTGCAAGAAATTGTCATAAATCTGTATATAATGGATTAGTTTTGACTGGTGCTGTTCCGTTATGGTTAATGCCTAATTATAATAAAGAATGGGGTATATATGAAACAATTAGTCTAGATTTATTAGAAGAGACGTTTATTCGAAATAAAGATATTAAAGCTTTTATCATGACAAATCCTACTTATGAAGGTGTAATGTCAGATATATATAGAGTTTCTAGTATCTGTAAAAAATATAATGTTAAACTTATTGTGGATGAAGCTCATGGTGCATTATGGAATTATCATAAAGCTTTAGGTACTCCTGCATTAATGCAAGGTGCAGATATTGTTGTGCAATCTTTACATAAGACTGCAGGAGCTTTGAATCCTGCTGCATTATTGCATATTGGTGTTGATTCAGATATTGAACCAAAAAATATACAAAAAGCTTTAAATCTATTTACAACGACCTCACCATCTTATCCATTACTTGTGAATATTGAATCTACTATAAATTACTTAAGTTCACAACAAGGTCAATTGAAAATTCAAGAAATGGTTAAAAATGTAAATAGGACTGTTCGGTTTTTAAAATCAATTCCGAACTTAGAGGTATATTCATATAATAATGATGTAACAAAAATTTTGGTTAAAGTTACTAATATGTCTGGATTTGAGCTTTCAGATATATTATTTAATGAATATAATATAGAGGATGAACTCGCAAATGATAAATCTGTAATGTTTTTAACTGGTCTTGGCACTACAAAGTCAAAACTGAAAAAGCTGGAAAAAGCTTTATTTGATTTATGTGCTAAAAATATAAAAATTACACCAAATGAAGAAATTGAAAATCCAGTAATAAATATAGAACCTAGAGTTAGATATACGCCGGCGCTTTTATGGGGAAAACCATCAAGAGAGGTTGATTTGAAATATTCACTTGCAAGAGTTTCTATGGAATTAATTGCCGATTATCCTCCAGGAATTCCTATTTTGCTTCCAGGTGAGGTTATAAAGAAAGAACATATTGAGTATCTTAAAGATAGGCAAAAAATAAAAGTTTTAATGTAGAGTTTGAAAATGTTTTTAGATTTTTTGAAAAAAAAGAAATATTTAGATTGTGATTGTATGAAACATTCTATACATTTCTTTTATGATGAAATCAGAGCTTGTTGTACAAATATTCCCGGACCTGTCTTTTATAAAAATTACCAAGGGGAAAATGTAGATTGGGACTTTGTATATAGAAAAAGAAAAGAATTTGTAAAACAAATAAATTCTCCGTTTTCGGATAAAGAATATCCATCTTGTTGTGAAGGTTGTTGTGAAAAGGATTCTAAGATTAAAATCAATAAAGTTCCAAAATTTGAAAATAAAATTGAAAAAATGTATTTTCATAATCATATGTCTTGTAATGCAAAATGTACATATTGTACATATGGTTATATTGAAAGAGGCTATAAATATAGAGTTTTACCTTTGGTTAAGTCATTAATTGATAAAGGAATATTATCCAGAAATGCACATATATACATGAGTGGTGGAGAAATTACTATCTCACCTGAATTTGAAGAACTTTTATCTTTGCTTTTACATTATATATACAGTAAAGTTGAAATTCTTACCTCAGGAATAAAATATTGTAAATCTATCGAAGAAGCATTTATACATGATAAATGTAAATTAGTTATTTCTTTAGATAGCGCAAATCCTGAAACATATAAGAAAATTAAACAAGTAGATTGTTTTGATAAAGTTGTCCAAAATATAAAGGATTATATAAAAGCATCAGAAAATGCAAAATCAAATATTACTATGAAATATATAATTGTTGATGGTGTTAACGATAATAATGAAGAAATAACAAATTTTGTAAAACTTGTAAGTGAACTTGGTATAAAAGATATTAGACTTGATTTTGATTATGAAAAATATAAATATACAAGAAATATAAAAGTTCCTGATTATTATTTTGATTTGTATAAAAATTTTAATGAAGTTTCAAAACAATTTTGTTTGAATGTTCAAAAATGTGATCAGATAGAAGCTATATTGGAAAAAAGTCATTAATTATGATAAATATAATTACTGTTTTCTTTTTAATAATAAGAATAGTTTCTAATCCGATTGCGAATTTATTCCAGAAAAAACTTACAAATCAACTTTCTTCTTTTACTATAAATTTTTATACATATTTGATTTTAAGTATTTTTTGCTTTCCTTTTATCTTTTCATATGTGAAATTAGAATATATTAATTCAAATTTTATTAGTTTGGTTCTATTAGCAGGTTTTATGTGTGCTTTAGGAACTGTTTGTACTATAAAAGCTGTAAACATTGGAGAATTATCTGTGTTAGGGCCAATAAATGCCTATAAGAGTGTTATAGGTTTAGTTGCAGCTTTTATTTTTCTGAAAGAAATACCATCTTTGGGGGCAATAACAGGCATGGCACTTATAATTATAGGAAGTAAATATATTTTTGAAGCAGATGAAAAGGGTTTTTCAATTAATTTAATAAAAAGAAAGGATATTCAGTTAAGATTTCTTTCATTAATTTTGACTGGAATAGAGGCTGCAATCCTAAAAAGGATCATATTAATTTCTTCTGTAGAAATGTGTTTTATTTTTTGGTGTTTTATGGGGCTATTTTGGACGGGTATTTTTGTTTTAATGGCAAAGAAAAACTTACAGTTGAAGTCATATAATGTATTTTTTATTCTTTTATTAATAGCTTTCTGTTTAGGTCTTATGCAATTTTCAACAAACTTTGTTTTTGAAAGAATGAATGTTGGTTATGCTCTTGCTTTATTTCAGTTATCATCAATAATAACTGTATTTTTAGGTTATAAATTTTGTAAAGAAAAAAATATTGTAAGAAAATTAATTGCAACATTAATTATGATATTCGGATCAGTCTTTATAATATTCTCATAAAAGTATGTAATAATTCTTAATATATAATTGTTGATTTGGCATTTTTGTCTTGTTTTTTTATTTCTATATTTATAGCAAGTTAAGGACTAGGGTATGAAAATTCAGTATACTACGCCGATTAACAACGGATATAAGGCAGCAATTACAGATAATAAAAAGGTTGAAAATAAAAATAAACAATCTGTAGAAATTCCGATAATTAATAATTCTATTTCTGAAGCAATAGGCAGAAGCCAAGTTATTTCTTTTTGTGGCGAAAATAAGATGAATGGATCTGTTTTTGAACACTCTTGTTCTGAATTTTTAGGAGATAAGGAAAGTATTAACTATAATAAAGAAGATGGAAGTTTTAGGCATACTGTTATAGGTAGAGATGGTGTTTTGAAAAAACAAGAGGAATTTTATCCTCTATTAGGAAAAGAAGTTATTACGAGAACAAATGCTGGTATTAAATCTGTTACGACTAGAACAAATAATGCATTTTGTATAGAAAAATACAATGCTGATGGAAAGCAAATATACTTTGAAGAAACAAATTCTTCTGGTAGAAAGGTTGTTGTAACTGATTTAAAAAAAGGTCGTAGAATTATTTCCAGAGAAGTTGATGGTAAAAGGTTTGTACAAGTATTTGATTTAAAATCAAATTCATATGTTACAGAAGGAGATATGGTCCTAAATCGAACTTATGACAAGAATACAGACAGTTATATTACGGAAAATTTAATTACAGGTAGAATACTTAAAAAAGAAAAGTATAGAAATAATGGAGAATGTGATTTCCTTATAGAATATTCCGAAAAAACTGGTAATGTTGTAAGAGAATATCATTATGATGCCAAAACAGGCGGATATTCTGAAATTTCGTATGATGCATCAGGCGTAAGAAAGTCTTTTGTAAGAATTTCAAAAGATGGATGCAAAGAAGATACATATACATTTGAAAGTGATGGAAAAACTATTTCCAGTCGTGTTCTTTTAGAAATGGATAAAAATGGTGTATTGTTACGTGAAACTTCTTATATCCCTGGAACTGATTTGATTGATAACCAAACTGTTTATGATGAAGAAAGTTGTGTGAAGTATAACTATAGAAGAAGTCCAAATGTTCCTCAATATGCAGAACATTATGAAAATGGATCTTTAGTTGAAGAAATTAGATTCCAAAGAGATGGTAAAGCTTATGAGTATTCAAAAGAATATAGAAAAGATGGTTCATATATAGAAAACTTTTATAACAGATTAGGATATCAAACTCATTCAAAGTCTTATAGTTCTGATAAGTTTTTATATCAATACATGGAATATAATCCAGAAAATGGCAGTGTCATTAAGTCAGTGGATTTTGATAGAAATACTGGTGCTATAAAAGAAACTTTATATGATGAAAATTCAGGTTTTGCAAAAAGAATTATATTTAAAGATAAAAATGGTCATACAAATGAAGTTAGAGATTTCTTTATAGGTACAGATAAAATTAAATCTAAAATTGAATATAATTCTGATGGTTCTTTTTTCTATACAAGATATGATGAATATGGTAATTTGCTAAAAAAAGAAGAATATAATGCTGATGGTACAAAGAAAAAAGCTTCTTCAAATGCAGAAAAAACTCAGAATACAAGAGAACAGCAAAAATTATCAGATGATGAGGTTCTTGATCACGTTCTAGATGTAATTTCAAGTAGTCATAAAAGTATTTCAGAAATAACTATTCAAGAATGGAATAAAATTGCGAAAATTGTTGGATTAGAAAACTATAAAGAATTATTAAATATGGATAAAGATACATATAGAAAACTCTCTAAGAAATTTCATCCGGATCTTCAATCTGATGAAGCAATGAAAGCGTATGGAGAGAAAATGTTTAAAATAATACAAAATTTATATGCATTAAAGTCTGCTCAATGATATAAAACGGGTTTAATCCCGTTTTCTTATTTATCATTTAAAATAATCACTCTTTAGTTTACCAATTTGTATATAGAAGTTTACAATTGTTACATTTAATTTTATTAATGTAAAAGGAGGGAAATGTATGTATAAACTAATTATTATGGGTGCAACATTCGCATTGGGACTCGGACTTGGTAAATTTTTGAAAAAAAAGCAAGAATTAAAGCAAAATATACAAAATGCATAAAAAAAGAAAAGCAAAAGTTTAACTTTTGCTTTTTAAATATTAAAAATCAAATAAAAAATTTATAAAAATTGCATTTTCCCTAAAAAAAATAATTTCTATAAGGCAATCAAATCAAGCTTTTTGCCCATATTTTTTATTGCATTATTTTTATTGTCGTAATAGAATTTTTCCAGAAAATTAGAGAAGAGGATTTTTACAATGTTAAAAGATTTGTTTGAGAATAAGAATTGTTTTAAGTTGGTTTGTGGAGCAGGTAATGAGGATGCAGACGAAGTTGAAAAACTTGTGACTGTGTATTCAAAGGCTGGATGTCCTTTTTTTGATGTATGTGCAAAACCTGAGATTGTTGATGCAGCAAAACGCGGTTTAGAAAGAGCCGGTATTAAAGAAAATAGATATTTATGTGTTAGTGTTGGAATTGATGGGGATCCTCATATTACCAAAGCTGTAATAAATAAAGAAAATTGTATACAGTGCGGAAAGTGTAAGGATATATGTCCTCATGATGCTGTAACTTATGTAAATGGCGAATACAAAGTTAAAAGGGAAAGATGTTTGGGATGTAATCAATGTATAAAAGTATGCCCTGCTTCAGCTATATCAATGGAAACACAACTTCAAGATTATAAAGAGGTTCTTCCTAAATTAATTTCTAAAGGAATAGATTGTATTGAATTCCATGCTATTTCAGAAGATGAATCTGATGTTGATGAAAAATGGAATCAAATCAATGAACTTTTTGATGGAATGTTATGCATTTCTATTGACCGTTCTGAGCTTGGTGATAGAAAGTTAAAAGAAAGAGTTAAACGATTATTTTCTAAAAGAGAACCTTATTCAACAATTATTCAAGCTGATGGTATTGCAATGAGCGGAAATGATGATGAATATGGAACAACTCTTCAAGCTGTTGCAACGGCTCAATTATTTCAAAATGAGAAAATGCCTGCATACATTATGATGTCAGGTGGAACAAATACAAGGTCAACAGAGCTTGCAAAGAAATGTGGTGTTAATCCTCATTGTGTTGCAATTGGCTCTTATGCAAGGAAAATTATTAAAAAATATTTGGAAATGCCAAATTTATTTGATGATGAAAAAGCTATGAATGAAGCTGTAAAAATAGCAAAATCATTGGTGGATGTTTCTTTGGAGAATATGAATAATGATTAGTCTCAAGACAAATAAATGGCAAATTAACAATATTGATACTGTTCTTTTTGATAAAGACGGTACATTTATTGACTTGCACTACTTCTGGGGAAAAATGACAGAAATGCGTGTAAGTGAAATAATAAAAACATTTGGAATGCCAAATTCCTCTTTTGCCAGACTGTGTCTATACTTGGGTTATAATATTGAAACATCAAAAATGTTAAAAGATGGAATTACTGCAATGTATTCCCGACCTATTGTTATAGAAAAGTTTAATGAGAAACTTAAAGATGAAAATATAATTACTACAGATAAAAAAATTGAAGAAATCTTTGATTATGTAAGTTCTGAGTTTTATAAGGATATCTCAAAATATACAATGCCAATTGAACCTGCTGTTGACTTTATAAAAAAGTTAAAAGAGCGTGGGATTAAAATAGGTATTGTAACTTCAGATGCAAAAGAATCAACTTTGTTAACCATAAAAAATTTTAAATGGGATAATTTATTTGATGTTGTTATTGGTCGAGAATCTTCAGAAAGTACAAAAGAAAGTGGAATTCCGACTAAAATGGCATTGGAAATATTATCAGCGAATCCAAAAACTTCAATTATGATTGGTGATGCACCTATGGATTATATTTCTGCAAAAAATGCAGGAATTGAAAAGACTATTCTTGTTGCCACAGGTCAAATAGATGAAGAAGAACTAAAAAAGACTTCTGATTATACAGTAGAATCACTTAGTGATGTAGATATATTTTAATTTATATTATTTTATATATTGATTTTTTTATATAGTGGTGCAAAAATAGTTGGTATAGTAAAGAGGTATTTATGTATAGCCGTAACTCAAATCACAATCTAGCTTGGTGGCACCTGTTTTTAGAAACAGGCGTTTTGAGTTGGCGTTAATTTGAATAACTTAAAAAGATTGTATTTAGCCTGTTTCTTTGTAAACAGGCTATTTTTTGTATTCAGATTAATGTAAAGGTGAAAATAATGAAAGTAGAAAACATAGGATTAGGATTAAATATTGCAAGAAAATTTATATCATTACAAGAAGGCGGCGCAGGTCTTTCTCATATGCGATTTATACAGGATAGTGCAACAGGACTTTTACCAAAAGCAATTTTTGCACGTTCAAAGGCAGATCTTGTAGAAAACAGTTTTTTTGAATTAGCTGAATCTGCACTTGTTTATTATGGACCCGGATTAATAGGGGAAGGTGTTTTCAGAAAATTATACAGTAAAAATCTTCCTGATAAATTGAAAGAAAAAATTGCAACTCCTGCCGTTGAATTATTGAAAGAAAATTCACTTGATAATAAGAAAATTCTTCCGGTAAAAGCGGCAATAGCCTTAAGCGGTTTATCTATACCAATTGTTGAATATTCATTGAATTATATAAAAAATCTTTTGACTTTGAAGATGTTTAAACAAGGTGATTTTAATGATATTGCTAAGCTTGATAAAAATAAATCTATAAATACAGAAAAAAATAAAGAAGTGGAAAAAAGTGCCAAAAAACATATTCTAGGTGCTGCCGCCGCATTTGGTGTTTGTTTGGGATTAAGTGCATTATTGTGTAAAAAAGGTGAAAATTCTAAAACTATTCAAAACTTTTCTGAATTTATTCTTGCACCGGGAAATAAGTTAAAAAATCAGAAGTTAAAAGATTTTGCAAACAAATATATGAGTATAGATTTTGCAAATAATAATGGCAAACTTACAATGAGTAAAGGTCAACTTACTTCTTGTGTAACAATAGGTGCACTTGGTTATTTTGGTGCAGCACATGACAGAGGTAAACAAAACTTTTTAGAAGTTCTTTTCAGAATGCCAATTGTAGGATTTTATATTATTTGCGGAAATGAACTTCTTGAAAAATGCTTTAAGAAAATGTTGTTTAAATCAGGTAAATGTAAAGAGACAATAGGTAAAAATTTAGAAGTGCCTGCTTTAAAAGATTTAACTTCATTGGCAAAGAAAATCCAAGCAGAAAAAGGTGGTAATTATAATGATATATACAAGAAATTACTTAAACAGAAAACATTAATATTGGGCGTTCCCTTCCTTTTTGGAATAGGAGTAATGGGATTTTTTGTTGCAGCTGTTTCAAGATATTTTACTCAATACAGATATGATAAAGAAAAAGCAATCAAAAATTTAAACAATCAAACTATAGACTTTTATAAAGATAATAATACTCCAAATGTTTTTAGTAATTTTGCATAGAAAATTTAAGTATTATCATTTATATTAAATTTTTGAAAAGTATTTTGTAAAAATGGACAGTGCCTGTATAATGAAAAAATGGTTATTATAAATTTAATTGTAATTTTACTTTTATTATTGGCAAACGGTTTTTTCGTTGCATCAGAGTTTGCATTGGTTAGTGTAAGACAAACCAGAATAAGTCAATTGGCGAATGAGGGACATTCTACCGCTAAGATAACAGTAAAGGCATTAAAAGAACTTGATAGATATATTGCGGCGACTCAATTAGGTATAACGATTGCCAGTATAGGTCTTGGTTGGGTTGGTGAAGCTACACTCGCAAAAATCATTCAACCATTGTTTGATTTTTTACCTCACGTTTCAAACACTGTTGCTTCACATACAATAGCAGTAGCAATTGCATTTGTATTAATAACATTTATGCATGTTGTTTTGGGTGAATTGATGCCAAAATCTATAGCACTTCAATATCCTGAAGAAACTGCTTTAACTGTTACAAGACCATTGGTTTTTACTTCTAAATTATTTACACCATTTATATTTCTTTTGAACGGTTTTGGAAATTGGTGTTTGAAATTGTTAAATATACCGCCTGCTCATCCCACACATGCAGTTCATACAGAAGAAGAAATTGACATGATAATAGATGCAAGCTATAAAGGTGGTGTTTTGAATGAAACGGAAAATTTTATTTTAAAAAATACATTGAAATTTTCTGATTTAACGGCAAAACAAATTATGATACCAAGATGTGATGTAGTTGCATTGCCTGTTGATATAGAACTTCCCAAAATGCAAGAAATAATACTTGAAAATCAATATACAAGGTATCCTGTATATGAAGATAATATAGATAATGTACTTGGTATTTTGCATGTAAAAGACTTGTATTCAGCGAAAATGAAAAATGAAGAAATATCTTTAAAAAATATTTTGAGAAAACCGTTTTTAGTTCCTGAAACTATGACAATGGATGTATTGTTGCAGAATTTCAAAAGTAATAAGACAGAAATTGCCATTGTTATAGATGAGTTTGGAGGAATGTCAGGTATTGTTTCTTTAGAAGATGTTTTGGAAGAAATTTTTGGTGATGTTCAAGATGAATTTGATGATGAAGAAAATAATATCAAAAAGGTTTCAGATAACAAATATATTATGAATGGCTTATTGAGAATAGATGAGTTTTTTGAGTATTTTTCAATTAAGCATGAAGAAGAAGACGAAGTTGAGACAATTGCAGGACTTGTACAAAAATTATTATGCCGAATGGCAAAAGTAAATGATGAAGTAAAAATTGAAAACTTAAAGATAAAAGTAGTAGAACTAAAAGGAAGAAGAATAAAGAAACTTTTAGTTGAAAATCTCAATGAAGAAACAGTTTCTGACTAAAAAATAATTAAAAATAAAAAATCCTTTCTATTTTTAGAAAGGATTTTTATTAAATTTACCATAGAGTTGTCGAGTTCAGAACTTGGTTGCTTGAAAATGCGCTTAAATAAAAGCTAAATTACAAAATTTTTGTGGTACTATTACTATAAAAAAAAGAGGTACATTATGAACATATTAAATTCAACAAACCAAAATATTTTCCTAGAACAGATAAAAGAAGACATTAAAATTTTACAAGAAAATTTTAAAGGATGAATATGCATTTAATTATTGGATATTATCAAAAATATACTCAATTGATGAAGAATTGATAAGTTCATATATAACTGAATACAATGATAAATCAATTGATTGCTATGTTTATTATCCAGAAGTAAAAGAATTATATTTGATACAAAATAAATATTACTCTGACACAACAGCAGTATCTAGGCCAGAAGTCTCAGATTTTTTACAAACTCCTATATCTCAACTTTTGGAAGGCAATTATCCAAAGTCAAAAGATTTACAGGAAGCTTTTAATCAAATTTACCAAGATGAAAATGCTAAGATATATCTACATTTTTTTGTAACA
>DVJT01000179.1 GCA_018716565.1 Candidatus Avigastranaerophilus faecigallinarum
GATCTAGTTGTAAATGCAGTTTTTCATTTCTATTCATCCACGCAGGACGGTTTTCAATTGAAGTGCCGATATAACTTGGCATAAGTTTTTCAAATTCTTCCTGAAAATCTAAGAAAAATCTTTCTATAACTTTTGCACGTGCATTATATGGTTTGGCAAAAACGGAGTGAATATCTAAATTGGCATACACTCCGTTAAGTATCCCCTCATCAAAATCTGCGTTTTGGAAGAATTTAGATTTAAATGCTTTGCCGTTATCTTGATAAACTACTTTCGGGATAATACCTAAATTAATAATTGCATTTCTAAGGGCAGAGGCTATGCACTGAGTATTTTCAGTCATCATAATTTCATAGCCGACAAGAGCTGTTGACTTCCAGTCTAAAAAACCGACCAAAGTTGCTCTGGTCGGTTTTCCTGTAAACGGATTTATTACTTGAAAATTGAGAACGTGTCCGTCTGCGATTAACACATCTCCAACTTCTATTTTACTTATATCCCTTTCAATATACGGTTCAACCTTATCGTGGTAGGCTTTCATACCCTCACGTCTTAACACCCATTCCGCATAATTATTTTTTCTGAAATGCTCCGCAAACCGTTTAAAAGTTATATTACTCGGCAGAGCATCTTCATCATATCCTTTTTTAATCAATACTTGTTTTGCAAGCCTGATTGCCGTATTGTACCCGAATTTATTCTGATGAAGTAAAAGAGCAAGCAGAACTTTTTTCATATTGTCATCTAAAATGCTGTTATACTCACCCTGCTTTGTTATTTTGTATTGAGGGATTAGAGATTCAGCGTTGCCGGTTTTCTTGTAGGCTTGTATGTATCTCCTTAATGTTCCGATTGAAATACTTCCAAGGAATTCGTATGCTTTTGGTAAATACAAACCTGAATTGTACAGGTCTAAAAATTCAGCATCAGCTTGTTTTATTGTTGGATATTTGTTTCTGTGTTCAAGTGCGGCTTTAACAATATTCATTCTGTGATTTGCCGTCTGTCTTGCTTTATCTGTAATAACGGGCGGTTTGTAATTTAATGGAACAATTGCCGTTGATTTGGTTTCGCATTCCCGAAGTTTTTGCTGTAATTCAGGCTCTAAACTCGAAAACAATATTTCGTATGAGATACCGCCATTTACTTTGACTTCTCTTGAAATATATTTGCTTTCAGGTTTGTTGATTTCCATTCGGATTGAACGGGTGCTTTTCAAACCCTTAGCCTGTGCAATTTCTTTAATAGTTACATATTCATTCATGGTACACACACATTAACTCTGAAGATGAAGAATTGGAACATCACTTCCGATCATTGTGTCGGTTTCGTATCAATTAAAAATTTGAACAGAACAGCAGAATTTTCAAAAACCTCAAAAGACTCACTTGCCCGCAATAATCATACCATTTGAACCAAGCCTTAATCACCCTAAAACACAGGCACAAAGAGGATTAAAATCCTTTTGCCCGAAATAATCACACCATCTGCACCGAGTAGAAAAAGAGTAAAAAGAGTAATTACGGTTCACATGGTTTGATTATTTCCCGCCCCTGAAATCCGCTACACAAGCCAATTACCCAAAATAATCGCACCATCTGCCCTACGCAAAACACTCACTTCAATACACAAATCAACCTGGACAAAAAACTACAACTCTATTAGTTAAAAGATACTGCAAATTACAAACATAAAACAAAAATAAAAAACGGAGAAGGTGGGATTCGAACCCACGGTGCAGATTACTCCACACAACACCTTAGCAGGGTGCCGCCTTAAACCTACTCGGCCACTTCTCCAAGACACTATAACAATATTATCAAAAGATATCATTTAATTCAAGTATTAAAAATGCTTAATTTTTAATATTTTTCTGACAAATTTTATTTTCCCCGTTTTTGTTCTATTTATAAAAGAGGGATAAAAATTGAAAATTTCTACAAATTACACATATAAACCAAATTTTGGTTATGATAAACAATTAAATGAGGAACTAAAACAATCTTTAAGTACTTTTCCAGATAGACAATGGGCACAAACCCTTTCTTCTATGAATTCTTATTGTAATAAATTAGAAAGTAATTTAATCAGAGAGTCCCAAAAAACAGAAAAATCTGACTCAAAATTTCAAGATTATTTAGATATTTTTCTTTCTTGTAAGCAATTGTTAGCTGGTTTTGTCTCTATTACTTTTGATGGATTAAACTATGCTGATAGAGAATTTACTCATTATCACGATGAATTTCTTAAAAATGGTTCAAAAGATAATGACTGGAGAAAGGATGCTTGTGAAAATTTAAAAGATTGGCTTTCTCCTGACTTATTAAAAAAATTAAAAGATAAAAAAACTCAAAATAGTTCAGATAGTCCTAGTCAAAATAACGAAGCTACAAGTCAATCTGACAATAATATTAATAATTCAGCACCAGTAAATGATTCTGCCCAAGTCTCAAGTGTTACTGAAACTATTTCATCTAAATTATCACCAAAATCGTTTTTAGAAGAATTTAAAGCTGATTCTTTATCTCCAAAAGGTTTTGCTGATGTTGCAGGTATGTCTGAATTAAAAAGAGATTTGAGTGAAGGGATAATTGAACTTATTAAAAATCCTGAACAAGCAAAGCTTGATTTTGAAGAATATGGGAAAACAGTTCCGAATACAATTCTTTTATATGGTCCGCCAGGATGTGGGAAAACTTATATTACACAAGCACTTGCTTCAGAAATTGATGTACCGTTGTATTTGTTAAATATAAGTAAAGCTGGCTCTCATTATATAAATATGACATCAAAAAATTTGAAAGCTGCTTTTGATGAAGCTATTGCAATTGCTCAAAAAACTGATAAGCCTTGTCTGCTTTTTATGGATGAAATTGATTCTCTATGTTTTGATAGAAATTCAAGAATGGAACCTGATGATTTAAAACAAGTTTCAACTATGCTACAAGCAATTGATTCTGCAAAAAAATCTAATGTTATTATTATTGGTGCTACAAATAAATTTAATTTATTAGATCCTGCTATAAGGCGTAGATTTGATTCAAAAGTTTTTGTTGATGTTCCTGATTTTGATTCAAGAAAAGCTTTATTGATAAAAAATTTGTCATCTTTTAAAAAAGGGCAAACATTATTGAATTCTGAAGCTGACATTGAAACAATTGCTAAGAAATTAGATGGATTTTCAAATAGCTCAATATGTATTATATCAAAACAAGCTGCACTCAATGCAATGAGAAGAGATAGATCTGATATTTCTGTTGAGGATTTTATAAAAGCAATTGAAGCAACTTCAGAAGAAAAGCCTGATAGAAATTCATATAAATCTGATTCTTCTAAAACAAAAAGAAAAATTGGATTTGGTTCTTAATATACAAACTTTAACAAAGGCTATACTTGAAGGTGTTTCTTTATTGACAACATACTTCCTCCTGCACTGAAGAATATAGCCATTATAAATAAACAGAATACAACAACATTCATTGCAAATTCTGAAGGTTGTACATTTAAGAATGTATGAAGTTTTAAAAGCCAATTTTGTACTGTATTTAGTGGTATTAAGGAAATTATAGCACCAAGGAATCCATATATGGCTCCTTGTAGAATTAATGGAATTTTAATATACCAATTACTTACCCCCATTAATCTCATTATTTCAATTTCTTCTTTTTTTGATTGGATTACGAGTTGAATTGTGCAATTTATTATTATTATAGTTAACATTGCAACTGCAATAAGAACTAAAACTGTAACTGTATTGAAAACATTTGTAATTGTTTGTAATTTTTTTGCAATTTCTTGTGCATAAGACATATTTTCTATTCCAGAGACCTTTTTCATGTTGTCACAAACAACTGTAATATTTGATGGATCATCAACAGTAACATGTAAAGTATCCGGAAGAGGATTTTCCATTCCACTGACATCTATGTCTTTGTTCATTTCTTCCCATGCTTGCTCTTTTGTTATAATTGTTATTTTTTTTACGTGTTCAATTTCTCTTAATCTTGATGACATATATACCGGATCAATATTTGGTTTTAAATAAACAGAAATTTCAAATGCATCACCAAGTTTATCTACAAAAGAGCTTAAAGAAAAACTTGTTCTGAAAAGTGCGCCGAAAATAGTCAATATTGCAGCCATTGCCGCAACAATTGCTATATTTATTAAGCCTGTTCTTTTTATTCCGTATATTGTTTCCATTGCAATTCTGTACATTATTCTTACAGATGATAAATGACGTTGAGGAATATGTTTTTTTACTGTTTCTTTTATTATTTTTTTTCTGTTATTCATATGTACCTGCCTGAACGTCTCTAATGATATGACCTTGATCCATTGTGATTACTCTTTTTCTAAAATAATCAACAATATCCCTATCGTGTGTTGAAACAATTACAGTTATTCCTTTTGTATTAATTTGTTCTAATATTTGCATTATTTCCATCGAATTTTTTGGATCAAGATTGCCTGTTGGTTCATCTGCAATTAATAATGGCGGACCATTTACAATTGCTCGTGCTATACTCACTCTTTGTTGTTCCCCACCTGATAATTCACAAGGTTTTGCATTCATTTTATTCAAAAGTCCTACGACTTTTAATGCGCCTGTTACTCTATCTTGAATTTCTTTTGAACGCATTCCTAAAGTTCTTATTACAAGAGCTATATTATCATATACACTTATGTTTGGTAATAGTTTGTAATCTTGAAAAACAATTCCCATACATCTTCTTATATTTGGAACTCTGTCATTAGGAAGCTTTGCTATATTTATATTCCCAATCATTACTGTTCCTGATGTTGGAATTTCCTCTCTATATAAAAGTTTCATCAACGTTGATTTCCCCGCGCCTGATGAACCTGTCAAAAATACAAACTCACTTGACATTATATCGAGATTTATATTTTGAAGAGCGTAGTTATTTTTATATTTTTTATATACATTTCTTAACTGTATCATTTAAGTAGTCCTGTTATTTTTGTTGCTAATTTTTCGGCATTTAATCCATAAAAAGCCATTAATTCTTTTGCTGTTCCACTTTGACCAAATTCATCATTTGTCCCAATTCTGGTTACTTTTGTCGGGTATTTTTCACTTAAAAGCTCACATACTGCGCTTCCCAAACCACCTATTATGGAATGATTTTCTATTGTTATTACTCTGTTTGTTTTCTTTGCTGAATTTATTATTGTTTCATTATCTAATGGTTTTACTACAGGTACATTTATAATTTCAGCATCTATACCTTTTTCTGATAATATTTTAGCACAATCAATAGTTTCAACCAATGTTTCACCGTTTGTTATAAGAGTAATATCCTTTCCTTCTTTTATTATATTTGCTTTCTTATAATCGAATTTGTAAGCCGAATCAAATATATCAGGAAGATTTGAACGTGAAATCCTTATATAAACAGGACCATTAAATTCAGCTGCAAATTTTATAACCTGTCTTGTTTCTTCTGCATCTGCTGGGACAATAACAGTCATATTGGGGATACTTCTCATTAAGGAAATATCTTCAAGTGCTTGGTGGCTAGCTCCATCTTCACCAACTGTAATTCCACCATGAGTTGCTGCTATTTTCACATTTAAATTTGAATAGCATATTGTATTTCTAACTTGTTCCCAAGCTCTACCTGAAGCGAACATTGCAAAGGTTGATACAAAGGGGATTTTCCCCGTACAAGACAATCCTGCAGCAGTTGTTATTAAATCTTGTTCAGAAATTCCAACATTAAAAAATCTTTCAGGAAATTCTTTTGCAAATAATTTTGTTTGTGTTGAACTGGATAAATCTGCATCTAAAACAACTATATTTGGGTTTGTTTTTCCCAGTTCCACTAAAGTTTTTCCGTACTCACTTCTTACTGATTTATATTCTCTGTTCATATAAAAAATCCCTAATTTAATTCATCAAGTGCTTTTTTTAATTCTTCATCATTTGGTGCTTTGCCGTGCCAGCCTGCATTGTTTTCCATAAAGGAAACGCCTTTACCCTTTATTGTATTTGCTATTATAGCACACGGTTTAGAACTGCTTTTTGCTTTTATTATTGCATTGTATATTTCCGTTATATTATGACCATTTATTTCTATTGTATCCCAGCCAAAGGCTTCAAATTTTGCTTTTACATTGCCTACTGATTTTACTTTCTCTGTAGAACCGTCTATTTGAAGTTTATTTCTGTCTACAAAGGCAATGAGATTGTCAAGATTGTTGTGGGCAGCATTCATTACAGCTTCCCATACACTACCTTCTTCTATTTCTCCATCACCCATGTAAACATATACTTTGCTGTCTATTTTATCCAGCTTTAGACCTAATGCCATTCCGCAACCAATTGATAAACCTTGTCCTAATGAGCCGGTAGAAATTTCTATGCCTTTTAGAACTTTAGAACAAGGATGACCTTGCAACTTTGAACCGAATTTCCTGAATGTTAATAAATCTTCTTCCTTAAAGTATCCGCAATGTGCCATAATAGCATATAATGCTGCTGAAGCGTGTCCTTTTGATAAAATAAATCGATCTCTATTTTTGTATTCCGGATTTAATTCGCATTCCGGATAATGTTTCATGCATTTCGTAAATAGAACATTTAATATATCTATGCAAGATAATGAACCTCCAGGATGTCCTGATTGAGCATTATGTATCATCATTAGAATGTTTTTTCTCAGCTTTTTCGATACTTCTTCTATGTCTTTTATTTCCAATTCAGAAATTTGATCTATCATATATTTTTCCTTCAACACAAATTAACCATTTTTTCTAGCTGCTTCTATTATAACTTTAAAAAGAAACATAGGCAAAGTTTTGTATATTCTTTTTATACGTTCGGGTTGTTTTATAGTTCTATATAACCATTCGCAGCCCATTATTCTAAAAAATTCAGGTGCTCTTTCTACTTCTCCTGACCATACGTCAAAAGAACCACCAACTCCAATAAATATTGCTTCAGGCATCTTTTTTCTGCATTTTGTTATAAATATTTCTTGCTTAGGAGCACCCAGTGCTACTAATACTAATTTGGGTTCTGATTCTGCTAATGAATCAATTATTTCATCTTCTTTTGATGATGAAAAATAACCATTTTTATAATAACTTATGTTTATTCCTTGAAATTCTGATTTTAATCTTTTTACTGTAGTTTGTATAACATTTTCTTTTGCTCCAATTAGAGCTATCGGGTAGTTAAAAATTTCACAAGATGCTATTAATTCATGAGCTAAATCAATTCCGGGGATTTGTTCTTGTTTTATTCCTTGTAATTTTAGTGCTAGTTTTATTCCTGAACCATCAGGGACAACCATATCTGCATTTTTCAATATAGATGAGAAAACTTTACTTTTATCAGCAAGTTCTATCATCTCAGGATTTATTGTGACAATTTGCATCCCTTTTTTTTCTTTTATATTTTCAAGTATAACTTTTACTGCATCATTAAATGTCAGTAAATCTACTTCATATCCCAATACTTTATGTGTTTTTCTTTCCATAACACCAATTCTATCATATAGAAATAAAATTGTTAAAATATTACAATTTTATTTCGTCATTTAATTTTTCTTTTAGTTCATTTGCTGAATCTTCGTAGCCTATTCTGCCCATTAGCGCATATGTATAATTTTTTGATTGTTCAACTCCTGGTTGGTTGAATGCATCTATATTATATAAAGCACCTGTTATTGCTGTTTGAACTTCAAACATATATAAAAGCTGTCCAAGATAATACGGAGTTACCTTTGGTATTGTTATTGTTACATTTGGTCTTTTATAGTCAATTAATGAAGCCATTGTTGAATCTGCTTCTGCGTGGAACAATTGATTCATTGTTTTTCCGCCGAGGTAACTAATACCTGTATATTCAAATATATTAGGTATTTCTAGTGTTGTATCAAATTCTTTAACTCTTAAAAAGTTAATAATTTTATCATTCGGTCCTTCGTTATACAATTGTATTTGTGAGTGTTGATCTGTTACTCCTATTGCCTTAACCGGTGTTTGTCCAGTATTAACTATATTATTATTTTTATCTCTCTCTTTGCCTAGCGATTCTGCCCATAATTGACAATACCAGTCTGCTACAAATCTTAATCTGTTTGAGTATGGCATCATTACAGAAATTTTCTTACCTCGTTTTACATCCATAAGGTAATGAATTAATGCATTTTGAGCTGCTATATTATAATTTATATCTGTGTTTTTTAAGGCTAAATCCATATCTTTTATGCCTTGAGTAATTTCTTCTATATTTATTCCTACTAAAGCAAATGGTAATAGTCCTACTGCTGAAAATACTGAAAATCTTCCTTCGACATCATCCGGAATATAAAATGTTTTATAGCCTTCTTGGTCAGATAGTTGTTTTAATATTCCGATATTCTTATCTGTTGTTGCGATAACATTCTTTCTGTAGTCATCTCCAAGTTCTTTTTCCATTAAATCTTTTAAGACCATGTATTGAGCCATTACTTCAGCTGTTGAACCTGATTTTGTTACAACGTTTACTAATGTTTTCTTTAAATCAAGGATTTTTAAAAGAGCATTCATTTGATCAGGATCAATGTTGTCTAAAAAGAATATGCGAGGATAGTTATTTCTTTGTTCTTTTGTTAAAAAATTCCAATATGGCGGTAAAAGGGCTTCGCATACTGCTTTACCTCCAAGTGCTGAACCACCTAAGCCTAGAATTAATACATTGTCAAAACGGTTTTCAACCATTGCTGCAAATTCGCGGACATACCAACTTGTTTCTTCGTTATATCCCAAATTCATCCATTGCAATTTTTGTCCGGGTTTATCTTTATTTGAATTTAAATCAGCTATTATTCTGTGTATTGTATCTTTATAACTGTTGAATTCTTCTTCTATATTTAATCCGTTTTCTGACCCAATAACTTCTTGCTTTACATTACGATAGTTAAGTTCTATCATTTTCCCTCGCTTAATTTTATTATGTTCGGTTTGTGCACTAAAAAGAACCACATATTATTGTACATGCTTACAATATATTTTAAAGTGATTTTAAAGTTATATGTTACATATTTTTTACTTTTGATGTTACAATTCATATATGAATGAATTAAGATTTTTAGAAATTATAAATAAAACGTTGGATTCGTCATCTTTTTTAGGTAATGATTGTGCTTATTTGGATGATTTTGATATTTTTGTAACTCAGGATACATTAGTTGAAGATGTTCATTTTTCTTTATATACTATTAATCCTTATTTGCTGGGAAGAAAGTCTGTTAGTGTAAATTTAAGTGATTTAGCTGCTGCTTTGTCTATTCCTAAATATATTTTAGTATCTTTATCATTACCCAAAAACACAAAGGATTATTTTGTTTCTGAATTATACAGAGGCATTAATGATGTTTGTCAAGAATACGGGGTGAAAGTTGTTGGTGGAGATATTACTGGTAGTGATAAGGTTGTCATATCTATCTGTGCAATAGGTAAGAAAAAATCATTATTCTTATCTTCAAGATCTAAGGCTAAAAAAGATGATTATATTCTTGTAACGGGTCAATTTGGTAATAGCTCTGCCGGATTTTATGCGCTTTCTAATTTTTTGCAGGCTTCAGATTCTCTTATTAATTCACATTTAAACCCAACTCCAAGAGTAAATGAAGCTTTGAAGTTAGCTTCTTTAATTGATAATGATATTGCAGTTATGGATTGTTCAGATGGTTTAATTGATGCTTTGTATAAAATTTCTTTGGCAAGTATGCATAATCTTAAAATTGATTTAAATTCTGTTCCTGTAAGCGATAATTTAAAAGAGTTTTGTTCTTATAATTCCTTAGATTATAAAAATTTTGTAAAATGGGGCGGCGAAGACTATGAACTTTTGGTTTGCGTTCCTGAAAAAACATATCTGAAATTAGATAAAAATTTGTTTACTTTAATAGGTAGAGTTCAAAATAAAGATAAGAATCCGTCTGTTATTGTTAAAGATAATACTGTTTTTGAAAAAATTACAAAGGATATTTTTGAGAAAAATAGTTTTAATCATTTTTAATTTTTTGTAAATAAAAATAAAGTTTATTTATATATTGCGCAAAAAAATATTTGTTTGTTTTTGTACCTAGTGTGTAGATAAATGGATTTTCTTATGAATATTCTATCCCAAAAACTTTCTCAGCAATCTTTGCCTCAATATATATATAGTCCTAGTCAATATGTTTCCAGTCCTACTTCTTCTATTGGCAAAGTAAAAAATAATAA
>DVJT01000180.1 GCA_018716565.1 Candidatus Avigastranaerophilus faecigallinarum
ACTTGTTTTATTGTGTCCTTTTCATTTCTTTCTCTCATACAACAAAAATCCCTAAAAACAGGGTATCACAATATATTAATTGTTTAAACAATTTAACTTAACTTAACCTAATATCCGATTGACCAATTATAATTAACAGGAACTGGTTTTAATTTCGGAATAGAAACAACATTAACTGCTGGTATTTCTATAACCTTTTTTGCAGTATCTAAAGTTGAATTTCCTTGTATAATAGCATCAACTCTGTTAAAAGAATGTAAATTATCTATTTTATTTTGAAGCTCAATGTTTTCATTACTTAAAGAAACTATTTCTCTTGTCAAATTATTCATTGTCTTTTGTCCGTCGGAAACAAAATAATAACTTACCAAAGATAAAAGAACCAAAAGCAACAATACAGAACTTAAAAGTTTGTTAATTTTTTCAATTGGAGAATGAGCATTTATAATTTTAGGAAAACGACCATATATAACAGGATTAGTAACAGCCTCAGGCATCACCTGTTGACCGTATATATATGTTCTATCAATATATCTTATTGAACTTCTGCTCAATTAATGTCTCCCCTTATTATTGTTTTTTGTTTATTCTTCTAGCGATTCTCAGTTTTGCTGACCTTGAAGGAGGATTGATTTTAATTTCATCTTCACTTGCAGTAATTGGTTTTTTATTTATTTGCTCAAGCAAAGGCGGATTATAATCAAACATCCCATCCGTCCCCATCCATTCTCTAGAATAGTATTTAATAAAATTTTTAACTATTCTATCCTCCAAAGAATGGAAAGTAACTACTGACAGTATAGCATTATTTCCTAATAATGTAAGCACATCATTTAAAGTATTTTTTATATTGTCAAGTTCATGATTAACTTCTATTCTTATAGCTTGAAAAATTCTTGTAGCCGGATGGATTTTTGATTTAATTCTAGGAGTTGCCTCAAATACAATATCAACAAGCTCCTTTGTTGTTTCAATTTTCCTTTTTCTTCTAATTTCTACAACTTTTTTAGCAATTCGTTTTGAAAACCTTTCTTCACCGTATTCACTAAAGATACGAACTAATTCATCCTCTTTATAATCATTAACAACATCATAAGCGGTAAAATTAGCCGATTGATTAAACCTCATGTCTAATTTTGAATCACTTAAAAAGCTGAAACCTCTTTTCTTAGAAGTTAATTGAGGAACAGATGCACCCAAATCAAAAACAATTCCACCAGTAATTTCTTTTATATTATTTTCTGCTAAATATTTCTTAATGTTTGTATAAGAATCGTTTACAATAATTAAATTTTCGTAATCTTTTAGTTTTTCTGAAGCTGCAGAAATTGCATCAAAATCTACATCAAAAGAAATTAATCTGCCATTAGGAGAAATTCTTTGCAGAATAAGTTCGCTATATCCTCCGCCACCAAGAGTAGCATCTATATACAGCTTCCCGTTTTGGCACTCAAGAGCTCCTACCGCTTCTTTTAACATTACAGGATAATGTTTAAATTCCTGCATTTATTTCCCCAATTCATAATCTTTCTGACTTTATTCTACATACAAAACAAATAATATAAATAAATTGTTAAAAAGTATTTGTAAAAATATATTGCAGTAATTAATAATTTTAACATTTTTATATCTTCATATTTTTTATGAATTTGAGAAAAAGGAGAAACAAAATGAGTCTAATTCATCCGGCCTGCGACACAAGACACATAATTCAACGAGCAATGAAAAGCAAAACATTAGGAACATTAGCAAAAGAAGAAGAAATGGCAGAATTATTAAGGACCAGCAATACTTCTATTGTATATCATACAAAACCAACACCTCCACACAAAAGGATATTACTCACAAAAGAAGATCTTCAAAATTTTAAATATTTAATAAAAGGCAAATCAAATGATGAAATTTTTAATACTCTTGGCATAAGAGTTGAATATAATGAGAATGGAAGCAAATCAATAAGCCATTACAGTTGGCCATTCAACAGTTTTTCATTCTCAGCAGCAGGTATTGACGAAGAAAAGCTTTTAGAAGGAGTAACAGAAATTCAAGGCTATTGTGATTTAACTGGTTCAAAATTGGAAAATCTATGCAGCGTTAAGAGAATTAGAGGTGATTTAGTCATTCCCTTATTCACAAAATTAAAAGACCTGAGCGGTGTTGAACAAATCGATCGTAATATAATTTGCAGCGCAGAAAATATTGAAGATACAAAAGATGTAATTAAAAAGTTAAATATAAATCCACAGGCATTAAAAAATGGAGTAGTAACAACAAAACCTTGGGGAATTTATACAGGTGAATTTTATTCATTACCGCAACAACAAACAGAACAATTAAACAAAATTCAAGCTGAAGCAAGCTACAAATAAAAATTAGCAGAGATTAATTAATCTCTGCTAATTTTTCTAATTTAAGTTTTTGGTCATGCGCCATTAATAGACCAATCAATTCATCTAAATCACCATCAATTACGGTCCAAACATTAAGATTCTGTCCAATTCTGTGATCAGTAAGTCTTCCTTGAGGGAAGTTATATGTTCTTATACGCTCACTTCTGTCACCAGTACCAACTTGAGAACGTCTCAAGTCTGTTACTTCTTTCATCTGTTTTTGAACTTCCATATCATAAAGCTTTGCTTTCAATATTTGCAGAGCACGTTCCTTGTTTTGGAGTTGAGAACGTTCTTCTGTACAAAAAATCATAATTCCTGTCGGCTTATGAAATACTCTGGCAGCAGTTTCAACTTTATTTACATTTTGACCGCCGGCTCCGCCGCTTCTTGCAGTTGTAATTTCAATATCATTCATATTTAATTCAACTTCAACATCATCAACTTCAGGCATAACTGCAACTGTTGCTGTTGAAGTATGAACTCTTCCTTGAGATTCTGTCGCAGGAACTCTTTGTACTCTATGAACTCCGGACTCATATTTCAACTTAGAATAAATACTATCTCCTTTAATTGAAATAATAACTTCAGAAACACCACCTGCTTCGCAATCAGTTTTAGAAAGTATCTGAGTCTGCCAGCCTTGCTTATCTGCATATCTCAAATACATTCTCATCAAATCACCGGCAAATATATTAGCCTCATCACCGCCTGCAGAACCTCTTATTTCAAGCATAATATCTTTATCATCCATAGGATCTCGAGGCAATAAAAGAACTTTCATTTTCTCTTTAAGCTCTTCCATCTTCTTTTCATTTGCTGAAATTTCATCATGTAAAAACTCACGCATTGACTCATCTGACTCATTTTTAAGGAGTTCCTGCGCATCTTTTACTGCAGTATCAGCATCTTTCCAAGCGTGATATGTTTCTACAGTTTCCTCCATTGCCTTTCTCTGCTTAGAAAGAGTTTTGAATCTGTTATAATCTTGTATAACTTCGGGGTCTGACAATATTTGCCCCAATTCTATATATTTGCTTTCAATTTGTAAAATTTTATCTAACATATCTTTCATAATAACTATCCTCTTGTTGGCATTCTTCCGCAAGATTTGTCTTCATCACAGAAGCCAAATCTTTCACATTTGGGAACAAGATAAGCTTTTAGCCAAGGTTCTTCTTCAATTAAAGCATCACACATTCTTTTGACAAGAATTCTAATTTCTTTCTGAGCTCTTGTACATAATCTTAAATTTGCGAGGTGAATAAGCTCTCTTAAATTCAAACTTGCGACCATAGATGTAGCAGTAGCATTTGGTAATACCGACCTTGCATCTTCTGCAGGTATTCCTGCCCGTGTAAGTTCTAAATAAAATTCAGATATTTTTCCCATAAAATCATCAAATTTTTGTTTTAATTCGGGATTATTCTCAATAGTATCCGGTGTAAGATAGTCAAATTGACCTTTCTCTTTAACATACCTTTGAGACTTTTGAGAAAAAGACATATGTCTGTGTCTAACAAGTTGATGAGAACAAGCTCTAGATATATTGCTTATAGCAAAACTGACCTGAATGTGTTCAATAGTAGAGTAGTGTCCGGAAGAAACAACTCTGCTAATTAGTTTTAACATCTTTTCTTCATCTTGAGCAGAATCACAGTCATAAATATTTAATGGAGAATCCGCACTATAGCAAGTTCTGCAAGCAGTATAAATCGTCTTTAACATATTCTGCGGTTTTGAAATTAATCTTACCTGTGCAAATTTATCCTTATCCATATTGCCCCTCCATTATACGCAAAAACCCACTTTTCAGCGGGTATAAAAAATTTGTGCTTGTAATAATACAAGCACATAAAAAGCTATTTTTGTTGATAACGTTTTTTGAATTTTTCAATTCTACCTTCTGTATCAACAATCTTTTGATTTCCGGTATAAAACGGATGGCAATTATTACAAATTTCAACTGTTAAGTTTTCAACAACAGAACCAGTTTCGATTTCATTACCACATACACATTTTATAACTGTCTTTTTGTAATCAGGATGTATTTCTTTTTTCATTTCTATATACCTCTATAAAATTATTATCAGCTATAGAATTATATACACCTAAAAAATTTATATCAAGTAATGTTATAATTTTTATTTTCAAAAATGTAACAATTGATAAAAAAACTATATTAAATTTATACTTTTCTTAATTTAATTGAAATATACGAGTTGAAAACATAAAAATGTGGTATTATATTAGTAGTATACTATAAAAAATATCGATTATGTCACATAACGTGAGTATAAGGAAAAAATAGATGAGAAAAGCATTTACCCTTTCAGAAGCACTTATTACACTAGCGATTATTGGTGTATTAGCAGCAATATTGATACCTGTAATTGATAATGTAAGACCAGACAAAGATAAAATAACGTATAAAAAAGCTTTGTATAGTATGCAAAGCGCTATTTCAAATGCGATGGATTCAACATTATATTCTATGGCTGCAAATTCCTCTGCATATTGGAAAGATGAAAATGTTGGAGATTCTGATTTCTGCGATGCGGTTGCAGATGCACTAAATACAGCTGGTAAGGTTGACTGTATAGGACCTTCATCATATGTAAATCCTAACTTTATAACAACTGATGGTATAAGATATTGGGGATTAGAAGGTAAATTCGACGGCGATACTCGTACAATATATGTTGACCGTGGTTTAGGCACAAAAGAACTAAAAACCATTGCAGCAAAAAGAGGTAAAGATGGAGACGGTACTGGTCTTCAAATTAGAGTTAGATATGATGGTAAAATTGATACTCCGGAAAGCACAGATAGTGAAAACTTCGATTTTGAAAATGAATTAATAGAAAACTCACTTCAAGTAACTGCAGGTAAAATGAAATAATTATATTTCTAAAGATTAAAAAAGAGACTGAATAATCAGTCTCTTTTTTAATTGCTTGTATATTCAACTTTTCCATGTTAAAAAATAATTATCTATATTTTAAGGAGAATAGTATGAGTGAAAAAACAAAAGCCCAAATTGGTATTATAGGTGGAAGCGGATTTTACAGTTTTTTTGAAGAATCAGGAACTGGTGTTCAAGAAGTAACAATTGATACTCCATATGGCAAACCTTCAGATCCAATAACAATTGGTGAGTTATTTGGTAAAAAAGTTGCCTTTATACCAAGACACGGAAGAGATCATAGATTTTTACCTCATACAGTTAATTATAGAGCAAATGTTTGGGCATTAAAATCATTAGGTTGTACAAGAGTCATTTCTCCTTGCGCAGCAGGTAGCTTGCAAAAACATGTAAAGCCCGGCGATTTTGTAGTATGCGATCAATTTGTTGATTGGACAGACGGAAGAAAAAACACTTTTTTTGAAGGTCCCCAATGCATACATCCAAGTGCAGCGGATCCATATTGTCCGGAATTAAGAAAAATTGCAATTGAACAAGCAAAAAAGCTAGGCATAACAGTTCATGAAACAGGTACAGTTGTTATAATAAACGGTCCAAGATTTTCAACAAAAGCAGAATCAAAGTTTTTTACAAATCAAGGATGGGAAGTTATTAATATGAGCCAATATCCCGAAGTACATCTCGTACATGAACTTGATATGTGTCCAATTACAATAGCATTAATCACAGACTATGATGCAGGACTTGTTGGCGATGTTCCACCTGTAACACATCAAGAAGTTATGCAAGTATTCAAATCAAATATTGCAAATCTAAAAAAATTATTAATCGCCATTATAGAAAACATTCCTGTTGAAAGAAATAATTGTGAATGCTATAACATATCTCATACTTCATAAAGGAGAAAGAGATGATTTCCTATATTGTTTCAATATTATTCAAAATAATTTATCTTATTATTCTTGTAGTTGTTTTACTAAGTTGGTTCCCGCCAATTTTTGACGCAAGAAAAGAACCATTAGCTACATGTATTAAGATATACAATTATATAATGGCTCCATTCAAAGCTATTATTCCACCGATAGGGATGATTGATATATCGCCTTTAGTCGCATTTATTGTTTTACAAATTGCAGAACAAATAATAGTAAGAGCTTTAATGAATTTTGGACTTTAAATCTACCCCATTATTATCCATAAAAGTTTTTTACAGCCTTTTGCTACTAATATTGCAATAAAGCCAAAAACTATATCATAAAGTATTTTGGAAAATGATTGAAAATAAATCATATTGCGAATAAAATCAACTCCATCATGTCTTAATATTGCAATTATAGACAGATATATAATACCAATTAAATGAATAATAAAAACACCATAAAATACAGCAAATAATATATTTAATAAAGTATTTCCGTTTTTTAGCTCTTTTGCTACAAGTAATACAGCAAAAAGATAACCAAAAATATACCCGAAATTATATTGAAACACGTAGGAAAATCCACCACCAAGTGCAAAAATAGGAAGAAAACAAAAACCTAAAAGAATATATAATAAAACAGCTAAAAGTCCCCAACACTCACCCAAAACAGCAGATATAAATAATACCACCGGAATCTGTGGAATATATTCAAACTTTAAATAGGAGATAATTCCGCTTTCAGGAATATTAAAGTTAATCTTAATTTGAGTGAAAGTTGCAATAATAAGCATCATTATACTTAATGTTACTAATGCTATTGTTCCCAAACAAAACCTTATACGAGGATTTGATTTATGAAATTTTTTTATACCCGCTTTTAATCTTTTATTCACCATAAGACACTATAATTTTATTAATTCCTTCTTTGATTTTCATAAAGTTATTCTTAAACTTATCATACCAAATATTTTGTGTAAACATAATAATCGCGTTCTCGCCATTATCCTGATAGTAATTTTTTCTCATTCCTATAGATTCAAATAAAAATTTTTCATATAACAGTATAGCAGGAAGATTACTTTCTCTAACCTCAAGTGTTATATACTTAATCATATTTTTATAACACTCCTCTATTGTTTTTATAAGAAGAACCTGCCCTAACTGATTTCTTCTACATTCAGGATGTACAGCCAAAGTTGTTATATGTGCTTCATCTATTATTTGCCAAAAACCTATATATCCTTTAATGACTGCTTCCTCATTTTTTACACAGTAATAACTAGCAAGATTATTAGCAAGCTCATTATAGAATGAGTCCTTTGACCAATGATGATTTGGATGAACCAGTTCTTCAATAGCAAACACATCATCAATATCATTTTGGGTCATTTTTACAATTTCATATTTTTTCATAAAATAAATATCCCTTGTGAATTGTAACAGAGAGTAATAAAAGTTTCAAATTTAAAATAATTTATGACAAATTTTTATTTGTTTGTTATTTATACAAACGTAAGTGTTCACAGAAATGGAGAAAAAAAATGAATATCCCAAGAATTGCAAATCTTTCTAACTACCCTATAAAGGCTATAGCTCAACAAGAAGAAAAAAAATGCAGCCCGAGATCGTTATATAATCTTCCAGAGGGAATGACAATAACTCCACAAAAAGGATGTTATCAACAAGCTGTAAAATTAACTCCAGATGAATTGTTTGATATTCAATTCAATTCTGGTACAAGACTATCTAATGATGCAATACTTATTCGTCCTGTAATATTAAGTCTTGGAGATGTAGATATTAAACCTCTTCAAGATCAATATAAAGTAAGTATAAAATCAAATAGTGGCAATGGTAGAGTAGAAACCAAAACATTTACAGAAGATGAATTACTAAAAAACCGTACTTTAAGCCGTGGTTTAATAAAAGAAGTAGAACCGGGTATATACAATATGGTATTCATTGACAAAAATGGAGAATTTCAAGATTATTACGGAACAAAAGAAAAATGTCTTCAGCTATTAAAAGATAACTTCTTATATATGTAGTAAAAAATTTAATAAAAATTATATCATCTTATAAACAGATGATATAATTTTTTTATGGTAAAACACGTATACATACATATTCCATTTTGTATTAGAAAATGTCATTATTGTTCTTTTATATCAGGTATTGATTTAAAATACAAAGATATTTATTTAGATGCTTTAAATAAGCAGATAAATAATACATATAGAAATGAAAAAATTAAAACATTATACATTGGCGGTGGTACTCCATCATTACTTGATATTAATGATATAAAAAATATTACAAAACATTTTAAATTAGAAAATAATTCAGAAATAACTCTCGAGGTTAATCCTGAAACAGTTGATGAAATTAAGTTCCATAAAATTAGAGAAATAGGAATAAACAGACTATCAATAGGGATTCAAAGTTTTAATGATAATATCCTAAAGTCTATAGGAAGAAATCACTGCAGGAAAGATATACTAAAGTCTATAAAAACCATTAAAAAATGTGGGTTTAACAATATTAGTATTGACCTAATATATGGCTTGCCAAATCAGAACATAACAATTCTAAGACAAGATCTAGAACAAAGCATAGATTTGGAAATACAACACATTTCTACATATGGTCTCAAAATAGAGAAAAATTCATTTTTCGGCAAAAATCGACCACAAAATCTACCAGATGATGAACAACAAGCCGAGATGTATATGGAATTATGTTCTGAATTAAGAAAAAATAATTTTGAACATTATGAAATAAGTAATTTTGCAAAAAAGAACTATGAGTCACAACATAATTGCGCATATTGGAAGAATCAAAACTACTACGGTTTCGGTTTAAACGCAAGCGGATATGAAGGGAAAAAAAGATACAGAAACACTGATATTTTTAAAGCTTACATAGAAAATCCAAATCTAAAGGCCGAAGAAACAGAACTAACAGAATCAGAAATATTAGAAGAAGAAATATTTCTTGCGCTTAGATTAAGAACAGGAATTAATATTGAAGAAATAAATAAAAAATTCAATATTAGATTTTTAGATAAATATCAAAATATAATAAAAAAATATACAGAACTAAATTTATTGAAAAAAGAAAATAATAAATTATACCTTACAGAAGAAGGATTTCTACTAAGTAATGAGATAATGACTGAATTCATCAACTAAATATTTTAATTTCCCTGCATACCTGTTTTTGAACCTGCAACAATGAAAGTAGCAGGAAGAACTTTAGAAGTTAATCTTGATATAAGTTTTGCATCTTTTAATAACATATTTGCAGTTAAACATAAATCATCAGCATGAACAAAATAATCTTCAATATTAACTTCATGCTTAACATCTTCTTTAAATATTTTATTATTAACTTTGTTCATAATATTATTACCAATTTCCATACCACCAACTAAAGATGCAACAGTTACCGCAACTTTGGGAAGTAATGAAAACACACCGTTTACTATTCGAGCCGGCTTAGAATCAGAATTTATTTTAGGTAATTTAAAATTAGTTTTTTCAAGAATATTATTCCCTAAAGATAAAAAGCCAAGAGGGAAAAGCATATTACCGAAAAATTGCTGAGAAGCTTCTCTCAATTTTGGTTTAACATTTTCTTTATTTCTGTCAGCGATTAAGCCACCAGCTAAACCGCCAAGAACAGAACCTGCACCAATAAGAAGAACATCCTTTTCATCATAAGAAAGTTTTTTTAAAGTTAACGCAGGATTTCCTTTTTTAGCTAATGCATATACACCAGCCACAGAACCAGCTATACCTATTGCACTACCGGCAATAGATGCTGCTGCAATTTTTCTTTTATGATTTTTATCACTTATATTAGACTTCGGCGTAGATACTGTATTATCGATTTTCACTTTATATATTCCCCTAGTATTCAATATTATGAAAACGCAAAAAAAAGTTTTTTGTTATTTTGTTAAATCTTATTTACATATAAATATTTATAAGCAAAAGTTATATTAGAATAAAAAAAGTTAATAGGCAATAACTAACATGATTGATACACATTCACATATAAATTTTCAAGATTATAAAGAAAATTTTGAAAAATTTTTATCAGAAATAAAACAAAATGAAGTAGAAAAAATAATTATACCTGGCGTAGAGCCATTAAGTTTTAATGAAATTATTTCATTATGCAATAAATATGAGATGATATATGGAGCACTTGGAGTACATCCATCAGAATTTAAAACATACAATCAAGAAGTTGAAGAAACAATATATAAACTTATAAAAGAAAGCAAGATTGTTGCAATAGGAGAAATTGGCCTCGATTATCATTACGGATTTGATTCAAAAGAAGAACAAAAAGATATACTTAGAAAGCAGTTAAAAATAGCAGAAGAAACAAAACTACCGATTATAATTCATGATAGAGAAGCACATGAAGATGTTTTTGAAATTTTACAAGAATATAAATTAAGTAATGTTATATTTCATTGTTTTTCTGGCAATTCAGCCTTTGCAGAAAGATGTATAGAGAAAGGATACTATATAGGTATTGGAGGCGTAGTAACATTCAAAAATGCAAAAGAGCTAAAAGAAAGTACAAAAATAATTCCTTTAGACAGAATATTACTTGAAACAGATGCCCCTTATTTAGCACCTGTTCCCTTTAGGGGAAAGATAAATTCTCCGATTTATTTAAAATATATAGCCCAAGAAATAGCCAATATTAAAGAAATAAGCATAGAAGAAGTAAAACAACAAACAACAATAAACGCAAAAAGGATATTTAATTTTTAATATGCCAAAAGAAAGACTAGATAAAATACTAACAGATAAAGGTTTTTTTGAGACAAAAAGCAAAGCTCAAGCTGCCATAATGGCTGGAGATGTTAAAGTTAACGGAGCAACAATAACAAAATCAGGATTTCAGCTTGAACTAAAACCTGATACAACATTTGAAATAAAATCAATGCCATTTGTATCAAGGGGTGGTTTTAAACTGGATAAAGCGATTAAAACATTTGATATAGATTTAAGAGATAAAATTTGTTTAGATGCTGGAGCCTCAACAGGAGGATTTACAGACTGTATGCTTCAAAACGGAGCAAAAAAAGTATACAGCGTAGATGTTGGTTATGGTCAACTTGCTTGGAAATTAAGAACAGATAAAAGAGTAAAAGTAATAGAAAAAACTAATATTAAGAATTGCAGTTTTTCAGATATTTATTCTGATGGAGATGAAAAAGCAAATTTTCTGACAATGGATCTATCATTTATATCAATAAAAAAAGTCATAAAGAATATACTGGAACTTGCAGACAAAGAAAACTTTGAAATAGTATCTCTAATAAAACCACAATTTGAAGCTGGAAAAGAACAAGTTGGCAAAAATGGTGTAGTACGAGAAAAAGAAATACATATCGAAGTAATAAAAGATATAATTGAATATTGTGAATCAATAAACTTATTTGTAAAGGGATTAACATTTTCTCCAATAAAAGGACCAGCCGGTAATATTGAATATCTAATATATTTAACGAATAAGAAAACAGAAAACAACATCTCTATAGAAGATGTTGTTACAATATCTCATAATGAAACATAAATTATTGATTAACAGCTAAATTTAATTTTTGTTGAACAGGCTCAGCTTCAAATAAATCACCAACACTACAGCCAATTGTTTCACATAATTTATCCATATTTTCATATGAGGGTTGAGTGCGACCACTCGCCCAAGAATATACCGTTTGTTGAGGCAAATTCAAAACTTGAGCCAGCTTATATAAACTCCAGCCCTTTTTTGCTTTAATTGTCTCTTTTATTTTAATTTTCATCTTTCCTCCACAAACAGTTTATTCAACATATATATATAACATTATACATGTGTTACAAATATTAACATACTATTTTATTTATATTTCATCCTTTTGTATGAAATATAAAAAAACAATTCATTTAAAATAATTAAAGAAAGTAATACAAGAATATATATGACAAAATAAAGAATACAAAGAGTTGTAACATATATAATGTAAATGAACTAGGATTTTTTGCCAAATTGGGTATATAATTTATAATAGGTTTAGTTGTTTTTCTAAACAAGTTATAAAATAAAACAACATAAAGAGGATATTATATGAAAAAAATATTTATGCTGGGTTTAGTTTTTGCTTTAATTATGGGCATTGGCTTTATCACAAGAGTATATGCTAAAGA
>DVJT01000181.1 GCA_018716565.1 Candidatus Avigastranaerophilus faecigallinarum
TAAATTTGAACTAATTTTTTCATGTTATAAAAAAGAGTGCTTTATAATCGCACTCTTTAAACTAATTAAAATTATTTAAACGGATTTTCCAACATTATGGTTTGTTCTCTATCCGGACCGACACTCACAATTTTTATTGGAATACCGACCAATTCTTCAAGCTTTTTCAAATAAGCTTTAGCATTTTCGGGTAAATCTTCCATTTTTTTAGATTTTGTAATATCAGTCTTCCAGCCTTTATAAGTTTCATAGACTGGCTCTAAGTATTTATGCATATTTATATTAGTCGGATAATCTTTATAAACTTTGCCGTCTCGTTTATCTTTATAAGCAACACAAACTTTTAATTCATCAAACGTATCAAAAACATCAAGCTTAGTTATTGCCATTTCTGTTAAACCGCCAACAAGAACACAATATCTTGAAAGAACAGCATCAAACCAACCGCAGCGTCTCGGTCTACCTGTAGTTGTACCAAATTCTCCTCCGATTGTTCTTATTTTTTCACCTGTTTCATCTAATAGTTCAGTAACAAAAGGACCTTCTCCAACTCTTGTAATATATGCTTTTGTAACACCGATTACATTTTTTATATTAGTAGGTCCAATACCGGAACCTGTTGCAGCACCGCCGCCAATAGGGCTTGAGCTTGTTACATAAGGATAAGTTCCATAGTCTATATCAAGCATTATTCCTTGTGCACCTTCAAACAGAATTTTTTTATCTTCTTTTAATGCACATGTTAATTTATCAACCCAATTTTCACAAACATAAGGTTTAAATATTTCTGCATATTTTCTGCAATATTCAAGCATTTCTTCTTTCGAGTAAGTTTTTGTTCCGTAAACTTTTTCTAGCATTTTATTTTTTAATGGAAGTATAGCATCTAAACGAATATTTAAAAGTTCTTCGTCGTATAAATCTTGTATTTTCAAACCATATCTGCCTATTTTATCTGAATATGTAGGCCCGATTCCTTTTTTTGTAGTTCCGATTTTATTTTTTCCGGAAGTATTTTCACTAATCCCATCTATATCAATATGATAAGGAAGGGTAATAGTAGCTAAAGGACTTATTTTAAGTGTAGAAAGGTTCACACCTCTTTCAATAAGTTCTTGAGTTTCTTTCAAAAAAGTTTCAGGATGAATAACAGTACCTGCACCAATAAAACAGAACTTATTATCATATAAAACACCCGATGGTATCAAATGGAATTTGTAAGTTTCGTTATTTGCAACAACAGTATGACCGGCATTACAACCGCCTTGATAACGAATAATAACATCAGCATACTCTGCCAAAAGATCAGTAATTTTAGCTTTTCCCTCATCACCCCATTGAGCGCCGACTACTACAGTATTTTTCATATTATGTCCTTTCTTAGACATGGCTCTTACCCACTTATTATAAACCAAAACCTAATGTTTATAGAAACAAAGTGTAAAGATATGTATTGAGAAATAGCAAAAACGAAAATATTTAAATATTTAATAAAGATAGAAATCGTGTTTTAAAAGAAGTGTTCATTCAAATAAGTGTTTAAATTGTATTTAAAACACTTAAAAGCATTTTATTTGCGTTTTTAAGTATAAAAAATTTATTTTTAAACAAAAAAAAGCCACTTTTCAGTGGTCTATTTCTGCATCCTAATGGTCTCTTTTGTGTTTATTATTTAGGAGTTTATATGTGTTCGGGGTTGTAATGTTTCGTTTAGTGTATTGCTTACACTTAAATCTTACATTATCATTATGACATATATTATTCTTATGTCAAGTGTTATTTTTTTATAATATTACAAAATGTAAAAACAAATTTATTTCAAAGCCAAAAGCCTTTTATATTCGGATTTTAAGGCTTCTTTATTTTTAGGATACGAAATAAAATCCCAAGGCAATTCATCATCTATTCTTATTTTTTTTAATACAATTTCATCAGAAGATTTTAATTTATTATTTTTTTCAAAATCTTTATATACGGACTTAAATGCACCAATATTTCCGCCTTGATTAAATACTTCTATTAAATATGGAGTAAGAGTTCTATCACCTCTTGAAAGAAGAGACTGTATATAATCCCATTTGACACTGCTTGTTCTTGCTTTTATGCCTATTTTTGCGAATTCCTTTTTGATATATTCATTTTTCTTTTCAAGAGTCTTTATATCTTCACGACCTGCAAATTGAAACGGAGTATGAGCTTTTTGAACAAATGTTGAAAAACTTGGAGTTATTATAAAACCCTTATACTTCTGTTTTATTTCCTTACACAGATTTACAAACTCATCCAAATCTTCATAAGTTTCAGTAGGAAGTCCTATAATTCCATACATTTTGACTCCGGTAAAACCATGCTTAACCATTTTATCTATAATACATAATATATCTTGTTTATTAAGTTGTTTGTTAATTACTTTCCTTAATCTTTCACTTCCTGCTTCAACTGCTATTGTTGCAGATTTTTGTCCGCATTTATGAAGCATTTCAAGTACAGTATCCGAAACATAATCAGCCCTTAAAGATGAAACTGTTACTTCAAGATCCATGCCCGAGTCAACTTTATCAATAATATATTGACAAATATCATCAATCTTTGGATGAGAGCATATTAAAGCTCCGAGCAGAGCAATTTTATTGGTATGTTTTAATCCCAAATCAATTTGTTTAATAATTTTTTCATATGGTGCAAATCTAACAGGATTATTAATGAACGAAGTCAAACAAAAAGCACAACTTTGAGGACAACCCCTTTCCACTTCCACTATAAAAGTATCAGAAAAAAAACTTTTTTCAGTTAAAATTGGTGTTGATACACAAAAATCCAAACAAGCAGAAGATTTTTTAACAAAATACCCGTCTTTTTTGAAAGATGGAATATAAACTCCCTCTATTTTTGATAAAAGCTCAAGTCTTTCTGATTTTGATTTTTCCTTATTATCTCGAAGTATCTCATATATTTCTTTTATGTTATTTTCAGAATCACCAATTGTAATAAAATCAAAAAATTCTGCAAATGGTTCAGGATTAGCACTTACAACTGGACCTCCGGCTGAAATTAAAGGACAGGAGTCATCTCTTTCTCTTGCAAGAAAAGGAATATCATAAGTTTTTAATATATTTAAAATTCCAAGATAATCAAGTTCAAAAGAAAACGAAAAAGCCATAACATCAACACTTGATGGTCTTATTTGTGTTTTTTGAGTATCCGTAAATATTCTTTCGGCAAAAATCCCTTCGATTGTACTTATTTGTTGAAAAACTGTAAGATAACCTAAAGCAGACATTCCAAAATTATACACAGCAGGAAAACAACACCAAACATTTAAGTCGGTATTGTTTTCTTTATTTTGCACATACAAATAAATTTCAGACATTATTTTTCGTCTTCTTCCATCTTTTCTTGTCTTCCATTAATAGTTTTAAGATATAACTCATCAAACAATGTTAATAATAATGCAGCTATAGCCGGTGATAGTATAACCCCCCATACACCAAGAAATTGTGCAGAAATCAGGAACGCAAATATAATTATCAAAGGATGTAAATCTAAAAATTTACCAAAAACAAGTGGTCTTACAAAATTATTTGATACCCATTGGGCGGCAAGATAAACAACTACAGTTAGAAGAACTATAAGCCAACCTTGTTGAGAAGCACAAAGAACCCCCAAAATAAAAGCAACTGTTGGACCAACTATCGGAACAATATCTAAAATACCGGCAATTAGACCTAATAATACTGCATATTGAACTTTTAAAATCATAAGTCCAATAGCTGTAAAAATTGCAACAGTTGACATTGATAAGACCTGTGCTATTACATATCCGCCTACTTTATGTTCAATATTTTCATATACTTCCTTTGCCCTTTTTTTCATCTTTGGTGGGAAAATAAGAACAATTGCATCTCTTACAAGATTTTTTTCATTAACCATATAAAAAACAATAACGCCCATTGTTATTACAATTGTTATTGCTTCCATAAAAGCAACGGTAAAGTTTATTGACTTATTTACAATTCCAGATGCCATTTGAGAAGATGTATTTGTCAATGCATTTATATCAACATACTCAATTATAGGTTTCCCCATAATTGTTTTATTACTCATAAAATCTATAATATTTTTTATGAAAAGCGGGATATTATTAAAAACCTGCTGAATTTCTTTTATTGAAATTGAAACAATCGGAATTAAAAAAAGCACAGCAACCAAAATAGCACCTGTTATAACAATTGTAGAAGCCAAAGAACGAGGCATTTTAGTGCTTAATTTATCAACTGCAGGATTTAATGAACAAGCAAGTACAAATGATGCAAAAATCAGGAGTGCGATTTCTTTCATTTGCATAATTAATAGTATTAATAATATAGCTGCAACTACAAACATTGTATTTTTTAGATAAACAGGCTTGTTCCAAAACATTTGCGTCTCCTTTTTTGCAAAGATTATATCATATTAAATCCACAAAGTAATTAATCAATAAAATTAGTAAAGATATACAAATAATTATAAGATATTTTTACTATTATATGTGTTTATATTAAAATATTAATCGGTAAATATATAATAGGTGGATATTATGACAGAAGCTACAAAAAAGGATTATAAGGACAGTATAAATTTACCTAAAACTTCATTAGAGATGAGAGCAAATGCAGCTCAAAAAGAGCCTTTGACTCAAAAGTTTTGGGAAGATAACAAAATTTATGAAAAAAGCATTAATCAAAGAGACAAAAAAAATAAATTTATTCTTCATGATGGTCCGCCATATTTAAGTTCAGATAAAATTCATATCGGTACTGCTTTAAATAAAATTTTAAAAGATATAATACTTAAATATAAAGCACAAAGAGGGTATTATGCACCATATGTTCCAGGGTATGATGCACACGGGCTTCCAATCGAAAATGCCGTTGTAAAGAACATAAAAGGCGGTAGAGAAGCATTAACCCCAGGCGAATTAAGAGCAAAATGCAGAGAATTTGCATTAAAAAATCTTAAAGGACAAGAAGAAAACTTTAAAAGACTTGGGGTATGGGGCAATTGGGAAAAACCTTATTTAACTATAGCACCTGACTTCGAAGCTGAACAAATCAGAGTTTTTGGAGAAATGTATAAAAAAGGCTATATTCAAAAAGGCTTAAAACCAGTTTATTGGTGTGCATCCTGCGAAACTGCTTTAGCAGAAGCTGAAGTTGAATATGCTGATCATACTTCTACAAGTATTTATGTTCGTTTCAAATTTGATAATAAAGACAAAGAAAAAGTTTATTCTCTTATCAATGAAAAATCAGAAAAAGATTTATATGTTGTTATTTGGACAACAACTCCTTGGACAATCCCATCAAACTTAGCGGTTTGTTTAAATGCAAGACTTGAATATACTGTTTTTGAATATAGAAATGACAGATATATTGT
>DVJT01000182.1 GCA_018716565.1 Candidatus Avigastranaerophilus faecigallinarum
ACCACAATGTATTCTATGTAAGGATAATCCTGTTCCAGCACACTTTCTATTGCTCCACGAATGGTGGCTTCCCGGTTGTAGCAGGAAGTGATAATTGAAACTTTCATAATGTTGATGCTTTTATAATGTAATATTTCTTGTTCGAATTTTCAGTGCGGGATTTCCTTGATAAATTCCGTATGCTTCCATATTTTTAGTAGCAGTAGACCCAACTGTTAGTATTGCGTGCGATTTAACTTTTATTCCGGGGCATACCACCGTTTTTGCACCAATCCATGCACCGTCTTCTATTATAATGGGGGCATTTCGGTAATCGAAAGTGGACAGTGTATAATCATGGTTTCCGGTAAGTAATAATGCTCCTTGCGAAATGCATACATTATTTCCTATTATGACTTCATCAAGATTATCAATCCATGCGTTTTCCCCTAACCATACATCATTTCCTAATGTCAGTTTCCAAGGGAATTTTATGTTCACATTATTTTTTATTACTAGTCCTTTCCCTATTTTTGCACCGAAAAGTTTTAGAAAGAACACTTTTATTCCCATAAAAGGATTCCAGGAAGCACGTACAAATAATGCGTTGACAAAATACCAAAGAGTTTGTTTTATAAATCCTGCTCCTTTATTAAAATTTCCTGTGTTGAAAGAAGATAAATGGACTTCTGTCATTGCTCTAATATTTTTTGAAATACATTATCCATATTGTTTATATATTGCTGTTCTGTATAGTTCGAATGAGCTATATTATAATTTCTTTCGCATATGTTTCTTAATGAAGAACGTTCTTTATCTAAACGCAATATATAATTGTATATCTCTTCTAAATTGATGTTATTTTTATCTATAACTAGTCCGTGTTCTTTGTTTGTTGCTATGTCGGGGATACCTGCATGGTTGGTGGTGATAATAGCCATAGCATTTCCCATTGCTTCTAATATGGAGATAGGTTGTCCTTCATTTGGATAGCGAGTAAGCAATATAAATATATTACATAAGTTTAATAAGTCATTTTTCTTTTTGCCTGAAACGATTCCATGATAGGTGATGGTGTTTTCTAGTTGATGTTTAGTTATAAAATTTTCGAAATACATCCTTTCTTTTTCTTCGAAAAAATTTCCTGCGAAATGAAAATGTAGAGTATTCTTTTGCTCTGTTTGTACTTTTGCTGCTAATTCCAATACTTCTTTATATCCTTTTGATTCTATAAAGTTGCTTAGATAAAGGATATGTAATACAGGTTGTGAAGCCAATAAGTTTATTTTTTCTTTGTAGCTACAGGCATTCAGCATATATTCTTCATCAACGCAGTTAGGTACAACGAATATTTTTTGTTCATTTATCATTCCTTTGAAAATGCTTTTTAAAGAGTTACCTAATACAATAGTACCAGATATGCGACTTATAGCTTTATAGTTTAGGCTTCTCTGTAATTGTCCACAGTCTTTTTCTATCAAAATGCGATAATATCCTCCATGCAAATGAATCAAACATTTTCTTTTTTTCCATTGTAACAATTTTAGTATTAGTAGATCTCGCCAGTTCCCTCCACGCGTTTGTGCTATGGTAAGATAGTATAAGTCGCTTGTATTGGTTACAATCTTCCATAATGTTTTTAAGATCTCTTTATTGTTAGTTAGATTTATTTGTTGAAAGAGATACTTTGACTGTAGTGCAGAAGTATAAAGAGTTTCTACAGCTTTTGATAATCCGTGGATAGGGGGCGGAAATTGAGCTATGAAGCAGATTTTTTTCATCCGTCGAATAATTTTAATTTATTATTTTAAGATGTTCTTCTACCATTTTTTCAATGGTATAACTGGCTATTTTATGCAAGTTTTGTTGTGCTATTTCAACTCGTAATTCAGAATCATTCATTAGTTTTTCCATAATGCTTTTTAATTGTTCGGAATTATCTGTGTCAATTAAACATTCTTTATTTGTTATTAGTTCCATCCCAGCTACGCATTTGTTAGTGGTTATTACAGGTAGTCCATATGCCATAGATTCATTTATAACTAATCCCCAAATGTCTTCTCTTGTAGGGTGTACAAATATATCAGCTGCTTTAAAATACATAGCTAATTCTTCTTTTGTCTTAAATCCTTCAAAATGAATTTGAGTTAGGTTATTTTCTTTTTGTATTTGTAAATACTCTTCTGTGGGTTTCCCACCCACAATATAGATGCCTATATTTTTATCCATAGTACGTGCAGCTTGTAATAAGACATCAAATCCTTTTCTATGGATGAACTGACCGACTGCCAAAATCATTTGAGGTTCTTTTATATTTAATATTTTGCGAATGGCATTTTTTTCTTGTTGAGATAATGGGGCATTTATGATATCTTTGTTTCCTAGCGAACTGAAAGGGTATCTATAGATTGTTGAGTTTTCTCCTGCATAAAAGCGAATATATTCGTCTGTTATTTGGCTAGGACTAATATACGCTTTCGCTCCTTTTAGAAAAAAGCTTTTAAATATTTTTTTGGCTTTCCCTTCATGATATTTAGCCATAGCACCATCTACTTCATAATAATAGGGAATGTTGCGCAATTTAATAGATAGCAGAGCAGCCATTTCTGTAAAATATGCGTAGTTTGTGATAAAAATCACATCATATTTTAACTGTTTTATGTATTTAAATATACTCCAGTCTATTTTTGTTTCTTGGATTTCTCCTTCTTTTAAAAAAATGGCTTTGAAATTACTGATAGTATTTTCTTTCCAGTTAAAAGTGATTCCTGGAGCACGTTTGGCTTCAAATATCACAGTTAATTCACAGTGTTTTCCCAATTCATTATAAAAATCAATACGATAAGGAGCGGGAATATTTGTGATGAAAAGTACTTTCTTTAATTTTTGTTCCATAAGTCTATATAGATTTCTTGAAGTTTTTGAGCTTCTGTTTTAATATCATAACCAGATGCTTGTATGTCAAAATGCAAATCCGTTCTAGGTGTCTTGTGTGTTTCTATATATTCAATTATTTTTTTATACCATAATTCTTTTTTTAAGTCTATGAAATCTATGTCGGTAGATATTTGTGTTTCACGTGTAATTTTTGATGATAGGAATGTGGGGCAGCCATTAGCTTGATTTTCAATTGCTACAACTGGTAATCCTTCAAATAAAGATGGTAGTACAAATAAATCAAAAGCGTTATAGAAAAGATTTACATCATCCCTAACTCCCGTTAATATAACATGTTCTTTTAAATTTAAAGTACTTATTTTTTGTAGGATGGCTTCTTTTAAATGCCCTTCTCCAATAAGTATAAGTTTACTTTTAGGTATTGTCTTATGTATTTCTGCAAAAACATCTAAAAGGAACATATGATTTTTTTGTGTATCAAATCGTCCAACATGTC
>DVJT01000183.1 GCA_018716565.1 Candidatus Avigastranaerophilus faecigallinarum
AAGTAAATTCTTTGTTTTTAAAAAGCAATAATGCGCAAGTAAATTCAACAATATCTCAAACAAAACCATCATTTAAAGGAATATATGTAGAAGATGTTGTAAGATTAGGAGAGGTTGCAGAAAAAAATTCAATACCAACATTTTTAAAAAAGGATGCATTATTATTGAATGAAATTGCAAATCAATACCCATATCAGGATTGTTTTATAAAAAAAGGAAATGATGGACTGCCAAAACTAGAGTATAGAGAACGCCCTCCACAAGTTCAGGTATTTTCAGAAACACTAGCAAGAGAATACAGAACAGAGATAAATCCTGATGATGAAGCATATCCAGCAGAACCATTACTTTTATATGGGGACTCATATTTAAACAGGTTCTTTGGTGTAACATCATACATCTCTTTAAATCCATCATTACCATATACAGTAAAAGTTGGATATGAACTCCATAAAAGGCTTTTAGAAAAGAAATACCAAATTATGGAAGTAATCGGTAGAACAGATAATTTAGACTTAGGCGAAGAAACTCTTATTCAAAAGGCACATAAAGCTATAGAAGATGTTGAAACTGCAGTAACAAGATATTTATTGGAATCTTCTTATGCAGCAATTATGGATAGAGCAACAGCAAGCCAAATTTATGCTTCAAACTACCCAAAAGTTCAATCTAGAATGGACGCAAAAAGAAAATTAGAATTAACAACAAGCGCTGCTAAATTTCCCGAAATAGATCAAGAAGAATTAAGAAAAAATAGAATTGACATTTGTGAACTTGCAATGCAAAATTATCCAAATATGGAAGAAAATAAAAAGAGAATACAAGAACTTTCTGAATATATGTATAATAACGGAATATATTTAGGATAAAAGAGAGCAGTTCATAAGCCGGATTCTGTTTCTAAACAATCATCTGTCTGGGAAATAGGTTGCCCTATAGCTCAAGCGATTTTTCTAAAGACGGCGGGTCACCTTAACCTTTAATTCAATCTTGCACCCGAACGGAGTTTACCGAGCAGGTATTTTTCAATACCTCTGGTAGTCTTTTACACTACCGTTGCACCTGAACCTAATAAATAAGGTTGTTTACTTTTCTGTGGCACTAGTCCTAAGGTTGCCCTCGGCGGACGTTATCCGTCGTTCTGCCCTAAGGTGTCCGGACTTTCCTCATATAAGAAAAACTTATACGCGATTGTTCGTCTGCTCTCAATTATATTATTGCACAAAATTACATATCTTTAAATTTGTCTGCCAATTCTTTTGGGAGTCTTACATTTTGAATAGACATATGGAATTTCTTCATTTGTGCTAATTTTTCTTGTTCTTCCTCTAAATTACGAGTTGGCTTTTTAATACTATTTAAAGTTTTTTGAAATTTTGATTCCGCACCACCAGTAGCTATATGCATAATAATATCATCAATATTACTATAATTCGTCGAATATAACTCATTTAAGCTTTTTGCCGAAGCACCATATGGAAGAGAATATAGCCATTTTACAGACGCTATATCTCTTTTGGATAAATTAATAACACCATATTGATGAGGTGTATACATTATATCTTCCGGATTATTAGAGTGTCCTAAACCTAATGCATGCCCGATTTCATGAAGAATTGTATGATATACTTCATTTTCATCCATATATTTTTTATGAATTATACCATCTGATATACCAATTGAAACTTCTGCTGAATATAATCTTGACTCATTGTCATAACTAAAACTACAATTTCCCAATGATTTTCTATCTACTCTTCGCCATTCAACATTCATTTGAGATTCATTTAATGTATTAACTAAGTAAAAAGAAAATTTACCTTCTCCAACTCTTTCCCAAGTATTCAAAGCTTCTATTACCATATTTACATATGAATATCTGTCTGCTTCCTTCATAGAATACCAACTGCAAGGAGCAATATAAACAGGCATGGGAAAACACTGATGAGGCCATCTTATAAGACATCCTTTTTTTAAATTTTCGTTTAAATAGGTAAGTCTATGCATTTAATTACTTTCTTTTTTTTCTTCTTGTTTTATGAATTCACACATTTCCTGAAGTCTTGTATCTTCCATTGCTTTTATCAGTTCATCAGCATTTTTAAATTTACCGATAGCAAAACCTGTTTCAGCTAAAAGTACACAATCATTACATAGCCTATATTTTCCATATTGAATAGAACCGGCTAAAGATTTTGTTTTTCCGCAACAAGAACATTCAAAATTTTCATTCTCTAATGAAGGATCTTCTTCTAAATCATCAAGCCTCATTTGCTCAACTACTTGCTGCATATCTTCAATTATTTTAAGTTTTTCATTTTTATCCATTTTATCTATCCTGCTTTCAGTTAAAGTATATCATATTAGATATATTATTTTGTATTTAGTTAGGAGCTGATTCTTTTTTCTTATATATAGCTAACCAAAATTCCTTTCCGAAAACAATAGGTTTTTCATAATATTTTGGAATTATAGAACATATTTTATTACCAAAACTTTCACAGAAATATGTTTCCTTAAAATTAAGGTAAGACATAGGCTGTATTACTAGATAATCAGGAAGATTATTTTCTAAGTCTTTGACAATATTATCTTCTCCAAAGATTTCAATGTTTGGAGGGATCAAGTAATAATATTTATTATTTGATTTTCTGTCTGTCAGAAAATTAATGGCAGCACCTTCAGGAAGAACAAGTATTGTATCATCTTTCTTTGTATTATTTTTTATATAATTTACCATTTCATAAATGGGTTCAATTTTTTCTAAACCTGGAATTAAAGGCCCTTTATCAATAATAACAGAACAAAAACCATAGGTAAGTTGTAATTTTTCAAAATTTGATAAATAATACATCGTACCTGTAAGATAAATAAGTATTGTAATTAGCTGAATATATATTATTTTTCTTATTTTTATTCTTTCTGTTAAATTTATTTTGTAAATATATAAATATAAAACACAGCATACAAAGAACAAAGGAAAATAATAAGTTCCATATGAATTAAAACTTA
>DVJT01000184.1 GCA_018716565.1 Candidatus Avigastranaerophilus faecigallinarum
TTAATTTCTTTTCTGTTTTGTAATTCTTCTATATTAGAATGAACCATTGATATTGAAAGGATACCAACAGGAATATTTACAAGATAAATCCATTGCCAGTCAGCATTATCAACTATAAATCCGCCAAATGTAGGTCCTAAAATTGCAAATACCATAACTGCAATTCCATATAAACTCATAGCTATTCCTCTTTTATCCTGGGGAAATGCTGCAAGAAGAATGGATTGGGCTAATGGTGTCATAGGACCGCCGCCTATTCCTTGAATTAATCTTCCCAAAACCATTATATTTAGATTTGGAGCCATTGCACAAATTAAAGAGCCAAGGGTAAATATTCCGATGAAAACCTTTAAGAAACGCTTTCTTCCCAATAGGTTTTCCAACCAGCCTGACATTAAAATCAGACAAGAATTGGCAATCATATATGAGGTTATTATCCAATTAGCTTCATCTATTGTTGAACCAAAGTATCCCGAAATATGCGGAATTGCAACGTTTGTTGCTGATGTTGCAAGACAGGCAAATGATGTTGGCAGTAATATTGAAAATGCTACCAACCAAAGCGGTGCAGGTTTACTTTTATAGACATATTTTGTCATTACTTAACCTTTACTTCTGGAACTACAGACATACCCGGAACTATGTTATATTCTGATATGTCCTCATCAAAAGTTATTTTAACCGGTACTCTTTGTACTATTTTTACGTAACTTCCGACTGCATTTTCAGGCGGGAAAAGACTAGCTTTTGCACCTGTTGAACGTTGTATGCTGTCTACTTTTCCTTTAAATTTTTTATGACCATATGTATCTATCTTAATTTTAACGGGTTGACCCGGTTTCATATTCGCAAGTTGAGTTTCCTTAAAGTTTGCTATTACCCATACTTTCGCTGGTACGATTGCAAACAACGGCTGTGCTGTTTGTATATAATTTCCTTGTTCTACAGAACGGTTTGTTATTTTACCGTCAGTTGTTGCATAAATCTTTGTATATGACAGATTTAATTCTTCTTGTTCAACTTCGGCTTCTAATCTTTTAATTGTATATTGTATTTCATTATATTTTGCTTTTGCTGCATTATTGTTTGATTGGGCATTTGTTAGTTTGTTTAAGCTGGCTTCATAGTCTTGTTTTGAAGAAATACCTTTTTCTTTCATTTTTGAATATCGTTCATAATCATTTTGAGCAAAATCTAAATCTGACAAACTTTTTGTTACTTCGTTTTCGGCTCGTATCAACGATGCTTTTGCTTCTTCCAATTCTGCTTTTTTCTCTCTTAATTTAGCTTGGTAATCATTTGGATCAATTTCAAGTAATAAATCGCCTTTTTTTACATCTTGGTTATCTTCTATGTTTAAATTAAGCACAAGACCCGAAACTCTTGGAGCTACTGTTATAATATTACCTTCTATAAACGCATCATCTGTTGATTTATAATATATATTGTGAATTCCATAAAATATTCCTAAAATAAGAAATATTATTCCTGTTATGCTTGGTACAAGTACTCTCTTTTTAAGATATTCAGGACGAGTATCTTCTATCTCAATAATATCTTCTTTTATTGCTTTATTGGCTTTTTTCTCTTCCAACTTATTCTCCTTTTATTAATTTTATATTTGAAGTTTTACTTTGTTTCTTATATTTGTATTCATTTTCTCAAGTGTTTTAAATGTAATTGCGAGTTCTTCAGGGGTAATATCTTTTGTTATTTCTTTTCGCATACAAATATCTTTGGGAAAAATTTTATCTTTTATTTGTCTGCCTTTTTCTGTGACAATTAATTTGTATATTTTTCTGCCGTTTGAATCAGGAAATTTTTCTATAAGTCCGTTTTTCTGCATGATTTCTATTATTCTTGAAATATTTGATCGGTCTTTGAATAAAATTTCACTTAGTTGCCTTTGATACATGATTTCTTTGTTCTCAACAAGTAAAAATAATATTACATATTGATCCGGTGTAATTCCGTAATTTTCTTCAGCAAAAGTTTGGGTCGAAAACCCTCTGACTAATGTCCCGGTTATGTATATTAATGCTCCGATTCTTCCGTTTAAATATTCCCTGTACATTTTTACCTTATTTACTTTATTTTTTTCTTGTGCTGTAATTATAGCACAAGAAAATTTTAGAGGTAACAAATAATGAGAATAAAAATAATAATTTCCATATTAATGGTGGTTATTATGCAGTTTCCCGTCATTGCAAAAGAAAATTCTACTCAAGAAGTTAATACTATTGAATATATGAATATATCTTGGTGGGAAAAATATAATGATGAACATTTAATTAATAATCTTTTGAAGATTTATCAAAATAATTATGATTTGAAGATTGCAGCATTAAAGGTTAAGGAAAATGAGCAGATTGTAAAGGCACAATTTGCAAATGAACTCCCTAAACTTGGATTATCAGGTCAATTATATAGGGATTTAAGATCATCTATGCAACAATTCGGGGATATGCAGATTCCTAGTTATGCTCAATATAATTACTACTTGCCAATTACTGCAAGTTATGAAGTTGATATATGGGGGACAAACAGACTTCGTACAAAAAGTTCAAAACAGGAACTTGAGATTGTTAAACAGGCAGAGCGTGCTACATATATTGCTTTAACCTCTGACTTTGCAACAGATTATTTTAACTTGATTAGAACTGATGAATTTTTGAAAATACAAAATGA
>DVJT01000009.1 GCA_018716565.1 Candidatus Avigastranaerophilus faecigallinarum
CGTCTTGATACAATGGTAACAACACTCCAAAAACAACTAGAAGCAGTAGAAGAAGCAGAAGGAAGTGCAATCGACAGAGCAACTCCGAAATTCAACGGTGTAGGTTAATACAAGTAACTAAATATAAAAAAAGAGGAAACAATATGTTTCCTCTTTTTTATATCTAAATGAATATTTACTATTTGTACTAATAATTTTTTATATATGATATAATTTTGATTAAGTTAATCTTGGAATAGAGGATGAAAAATAAATACAAGCACTTATTAACAGGTATCTTATTTTTTAGTATGGTATTATTTCAAAACCATGCTATGGTATTTGCTGCGCCTGATGATATAAATTCTGAAATTTCAGATAATTCTAAAATTACAAAAATAGAATTTGAAGGAAACCATCTAATAAATTCATCAGATATTGTAAAAGTTATGAACATGCAAATTGGAGATGTTTATAGCAAAGAGCTTGTGCAACAAAATCTGAAAGCAATATATAAAACAGGATACTTTTCAGAGAAAATGAAAGCAATTCCTATTCCGACCGACCCTGATTCACTGACATTAAGGATATATTTGGAAGAGAATATACCAATTACTGGATTTGCAGTAAGTGGGAATACAGTGGTTACAACAGGTGAAATTTTGAATATCCTTAACCCATTGGAAGGACAACCTCAAAATTTAAGGACATTAGGTGATGCGGTAGCTAACGTTGAAGATTTATACGCTTCAAAAGGGTACGTATTAGCAAGAGTTTCTAATGTTCAAGATGATCCGGACGGATGTGTAAATATTGAAGTACAAGAAGGTATTATAAATTCGATATCTTTTGAAGGAAATAAAAAAACAAAAGATTTTGTAATAGAAAGAAATATTTTATCAACCCCAGGAAGTGTATATAATGAAAACACTTTAAAAGCAGACCTAATGCGATTATATTCAACGCAAGCTTTTAGGGATGTTAACAGAAAAATAGACAAGAGTCCTGAAGATCCAAACCTTTATGATGTTACAATAGTATTAGAAGAACAAAGGACAGGAACCATTTCTCTTGGTGGTGGTCTTGATACAGCAACCGGTTTGTTTGGACAAGCAGGATTTGTTGAAAATAACTTTTTAGGAAATGGTCAAAGAGTCGGCATCAACTTTATGGCAGGTACCGGTGTAATAATGTCTGACAGTTCAACTTTAGACCACGCAAATTTACAAGCAGAAGTGAGCTTCTTTGAACCAAGATTAAAAGGAACAGATAATTCATTACTGGTTAAAGCGTTTGGCCGTGATTTTGGTAGTTATCAAGTTCCTCTTGCAATAGAAAAAAGATATGGAGCAGAAGTTGTTCTATCTCGACCATTTAAAACATATAAGAATTTATTAGGTTCTATAAAACTTGGCGGAGAATATATAAAAGTAAAAGAAGGAGATGCTAACAAGATTGCAGAATTATATAAACAGCACAATATTCCTATCTCCGAACGTTCAAAACAATTACAAGGCGGTACTTATATAACAATTGGTCCAAGCTTAGTATATGATACAAGAGACAATGTTCTAAATCCAAGAAGCGGTGTATTAGCAACATTAAGATTTAATGAAAATGTAAATATAACAGACTTTAATTATACTCACGGAACATTGGCTGCAGGTATAAAAAGATATTTTCCTGTTATGAAGAAGTCATCATTCTCGTTAATGGCTCGTGCAGCAGGAAAAATTCACGGAGATATGCCTGAAGTTATGGCATACAGTTTGGGTGGTCCTTATACGGTAAGAGGTTACAGAATGAGTACAATAGGTACCGGTGAAGGGTTCATGATGGGTAGTGCAGAATTAACAACACCATTTTTCTTCTTAGATAGAATTGAAAAAGTAAAATTCTTAGATAACATTAAATTCTCTTTATTCATAGATGCTGGACATATATATAACGGAAGCATTACAAACAAACTATACAACAGACCTGAATATGGTATAGCAGGTGGTGTTGGTATAAAATTATTTATTCCAGGTGTAGGTCCTTTATCTATAGATTATGGTATTCCATTTACAAACGTAGGAGAAGGCAACAGAAGAGGAGCATTCTCATTTGGAGTTGGAGATATATTCTAATGTCTACAAAAATAATATGTCATAATTTAGAAGAAACAGAACAACTTGCACATCATTTTGCTAATATAATAAAAGATATTGGTGCTTTTGTTTGCTTATTCGGAGAAGTTGGTGCAGGGAAAACCGCATTTACAAAATTTGTATGTAAATATTTAAATGTAAAAGAAAAAGTAACAAGTCCCAGCTTTGTCATATTAAATGAATATAAGACAGGATTTCTGCCTATTTATCATTTTGATTTATATAGACTGGAAAATGAAGGTATAAATACAATAATTAATGAACTTGAAGAATATTCCGAAGGTAAGATTTTAACTTTGGTTGAATGGGCAGAATTCTCACAAAATGCAGTTCCGTTTGACAAAATAGATTTGAATATAATATACATTGATGAAAATACTAGAGAATTTATATTTACAGCAAACGGAACAAAGAGCGAAAATATAATAAAAAGGCTAAAAGATGAAAACATTAGTTTTTGATACATGCTTTAATAAATCATATATAGTAATGAACATTGACGGAAAAATAATTGCAAATGAGCAAATTGAAAGTACTGACTCAAACTATCACAGTGCATATTTAATTCCCAAAATAAGAGATATACTAAAACTTAATAATATTAAAATATCTGATTTAGATGCTATAGGAGTTAATATTGGACCTGGGAGCTTTACAGGAATTAGAGCAGGTATAACAATCGCGAGAGTTTTAGCGCAACAAACAAATATTAAGCTTGTTGGTATAACATCATTAGAAATTTTGTCAAAAATAAATGAAACAAATTCAGAAACAATTGTAATACTGGATGCAAGAAAAAATAAATTATATTTTGCTAAATACGAAGGCAATAAAGAAATAATAGCCCCTAAATTAATTGACAAAGATGACATTGAACTTTATATAAATAAAAAATCTACCATAATTACAGACAGTGTAATATCACAATTTCTAAACGAAAAGAATATATTATCAATAAATTACGAACAAAAAGATAATAGACTTGGTCTTATATTATCTGAGATTGTGTCAGAAAGATTGCTCAGAAATGAAGAAGACTATAATTGGGCGAAAGTAAAACCTCTTTATATCCAAAAACCTTCAATTACAAAGCCGAAAGAGAATAAGAATGAATAAATTTGAAATTTCAGGTTGTCTGACAAGTTTAATAATTTTATTTATAACCTATTACTTAATAAAAGAACTATGGTGGTTAATAGTTGGACTTATTCTAATAATAATAGTTGCATATTATTCTCGTTTAATATATATAACTATACAAAACAAGAATAAAGAAGCACAAATTAATTATAAACCGGATATGGGAGAAGTATATAAAGTATGCCCATATTGCAATACAATGGTGAAAGTAACGGATAAAACATGCCCGTGCTGTAACAGAGCATTAAATTAAAAATATATAAATATAAAAAGACCGCTTGAAAATCAAGCGGTCTTCTATATAAAGATAAGCTTATTTCACAGCATCTTTAAACTTTTTACCAGCAGAGAATGTAGGAACAGTCTTTGCAGCAATTTTAATTGCAGCACCAGTTTGTGGGTTACGACCTGTTCTAGCTTTTCTTTTACGAGCTTCAAAAGTACCAAAACCAACTAAAGTAACTTTTTTACCTTTAGCTACAGTTTTTTGTACAGTATCAATAGTAGCACTTAAAACATCTGCTGCAGCTTTTTGTGAAACTTTTGCTTTTTTTGCAACTTCTTTTACTAATTCTTCTTTGTTCATAAGAACCTCCTCTTGTATTACAAGAATTATTATACCTATATTTCAAGTTTTGGCAATAGTTTTAACAAAAAAAGTATAAAAAAACCTCTAAATTTTGATATTTTCAGTTTTCAATAGTAAAAATAATTATTTCAGCAGGCTTCAATTTTGCAGAGAAAGAAGACTTTATAAACTGTTTATCCATCTTATCTTTTACAAAAGTAATTTTTGACTTTTTACTAATCTTTTTTACTTTTATCTTGACTTCTTCTGTATTTACAAGATTTCTATTTATAATAACGACAACTGATTTCTTTTTATATACTCTTTGATATGCAAAAACTTTATCATTATCAGAAGACAATGAAATAAAAGACCCATTTGTTATGACATCAAGAAAATTATTTCTTAAATTCATTGCCATTTTATGCTCATCACTCAAAATAGTACTGTCAGTCCCCGGACGTCTTGAAAAATTAAATATATCAATCTGGCCTTGGTGTACATAATAATAATCATCATCAGTATAAGTTTCAGCTGCCTTTTTATTTGAATAATCATAAATATAGTCATCAGCTTGAAGAAAACCATCAACATAATATGGGTTCAATGGTAATGTAGCATTTAACCATATAATAATTTTAGAATAGTTTTCACCACCAATAATTAAAGGACTAACTTCATCATGTGTTTCAAAACTTCCAATAACAGATTTTTTATCTGAATACTTTTTAAAGAGTTTTTGCTGACTTATAACAGAATCTTCAAGTTCATCCATTGTATTCCAATTTTTTAATTCAAAATAATTCCCATAATAACCATCAAACCCAGCTTCTAAAAGTTTTTTATAATCAGTAAAATAAGCTTTATCTGAAGCAGGTTTTGTCCAGCTTTCAGAAGCTTCAGCCAAAAACATAAAGTCAGGATTTAAACTTCTGGCATATTTAATTAATTCTTGCCAAAAAATAAATGGTTTAAGAGTTGCGACATCAGCTCTAATACCATCAACGCCTAAATCAATCATATTTCTTACAAAAAACTTATGAAGAATAAAAATATCAGATGTAAATAATTTTTCATCGTTAGGCACATTAAACAATCTAACATCTGCCCAATCTGCAGGAATTACAGGAGTTCCATCCTCATTTAAAACAAATAAATCAGGTCTGTTTATAAATAAGTCATAAGCACCGCAACTTGGTAAATCTACAATTACTTTTATATTTCTGTTATGACATTCTTCTACAAATTTCTTAGCTTGATTTCTAAGTGATAACTCACTTTGAGCATCAGAAAGTTGATTATTCAATCCTCTAAAATCAGATAAGGAATATAAAGAACCAGCAGTACCTAAAGCTTTTATTTTCCCAACCGGAGTTATCGGCAATAAATGAAGTGTATTAATACCAAGTGATTTTAACTCATCCAGCCTATCAATTGCATTGATAAAAGAACCGGAAGTTTCGCCTCTTGAAAACTGAATTATTCCATTTCCATCTTTATCATCTGCATTAAATGTTCTTATGTTAAGAGAATAAATCACTGCGTTATTGTTCTGAAACATTTCTCTTAAACTTTTAGCATCAATACTTTCCTCAATTCCAAAAGCATAATTACAAATAAGTAAAATTGTTGCAAATAAATAAACTAACTTTTTTAAAAACATAAAACTTCCCTATCTTATATAGAAGTATAACATAACAATAATACTATAATGACATGTTAATTTCTTTGTCATATAATTTCATTAGATTATAGATACACGAGGCAATTATGAAAGAAAAATTAGAACTAATTTTAAAAGATGCAACGAAAGAAATAAATAATGCAAAATCTCTTCAAGATTTAGATAATGTAAAACTCAACTATTTAAGCAGAAAAGGTGAGCTAAATTCAATCAAAAAAAATCTAAAAGATTTATCAGATGAAGATAAAAGAATTATTGGTGCACTCGCAAATAAAGTTTCTAATCAATTAGAAGAACTGATTGCTTCAAAGGGAGAAGAACTCTATAAAATTGAATTAAATCAAAAATTAAACAATGAAAGAATTGATATAACATTACCTTCAGACTTTAGACCACAAGGAAAAGTGCATCCACTTACTCAAACAATAAACGAAATAGTTGAAATATTTCAAGGTTTGGGCTTTTCAGTTATGCCATCAGAATACAGTCCTGAAGTAGAAACAGAATATATAAATTTTGATATGTTAAATTTTCCGCCAGATCATCCGGCAAAAGATATGCAAGATACTTTTTATACAAAAGTAGCGCCAAATGTAATATTAAGAAGCCAAACATCAGGTGCACAAATAAGACAAATGTTAAATCAAACACCACCGGTTAGAGTAATTTCTCCGGGACGAGTATACAGATGCGAATCTGTAAGTGCAAGAAAAAATAACCTTTTTCACCAAATAGAAGGATTGTTGGTTGATAAAGATATAACATTCGCAGATTTAAAAGGTATATTAAATGAATTCGTAAGAATTTATTTTGGGTCAGCGCGTCCAACAAGATTCAGAGCAAGTTATTTCCCATTTACAGAACCAAGTGCAGAAGTTGATGTACAATGTATAATGTGTGGGGGTAAAGGTTGCAGAACCTGTAGCGGTACAGGTTGGTTAGAAGTTCTTGGTTCAGGAATGGTACATGCAAATGTACTAAGAAATGTAGGAATAGACCCTGAAGTATATTCCGGATTCGCATTTGGAATGGGTGTTGAACGTCTAACAATGCTAAAATATGCAATCAACGACATTCGATTATTTTTCAATAACGATACAAGATTTTTAAAGCAGTTCTAGATTATGTTAGCAAAAAGAATAATACCTTGCCTTGATATTAAAGACGGCAAAACAGTAAAAGGTGTAAATTTTGAAAATTTAAGATATGCAGGTGATCCTGTAATGCTCGCAAAGAAATATTCGGATGAAGGAGCAGATGAGCTTGTTTTCTTAGATATAACAGCAACAAATGAAAAAAGAAAAACAACAGTAGAAATGGTAAAAAAGGTTGCCCAGCAAGTTTTCATACCATTTACTGTCGGTGGCGGAATAAATTCTATTGAAGACATGAAAGTACTTCTCCTTGCTGGAGCAGATAAAGTTGCTATAAATTCTGCAGCAGTAAAAACTCCTGACTTAATAAATACATCATCAAATTATTTTGGTTCACAATGTATAGTAGTAGCTATTGATGCGAAAAGAGTTGATGGTGATTTTTATGTATTTATTAATGCAGGAAAAATAAATACAGGAATAAAACTTTCTAAATGGGTAAAAGAAGTACAAAAAAGAGGAGCTGGAGAAATATTACTGACATCAATGGATGCAGATGGTACACAAAATGGTTTTGATATAGAGATGACAAAACTTGCATCTGAACATTCCAGTATTCCTGTAATAGCATCAGGAGGAGCAGGACCTAATCCTAAACATTTTACAGATATATTTATAAAAGGATATGCAGATGCTGCACTTGCTGCTTCAATTTTCCATTTTGATACATTAAGCGTACCAAATTTAAAACAAGAACTAAAAAAACAAGGCATAGAGGTAAGAATATAATGTCAGATAAAGTAAAATTTGACCCAGGTATTGGATATTTTGTTGTAGACTTTAACAATTTTATTAATGATGTATACTCTCAACTAATGAGTTTTAGAACAATTCATCAAAAAAGAGCTCGTTTCAAATTATACTCTAACAAAATAATAACAAACATAAAAAACAACATTGCATTTTATCTTGGATGTCTTTTATGGGCATATTATATAAAAAAAGTAAATGCAGATAATCCAAAAGAAATTGAAGGTAATGTATTTTTAAATATGACTGAAGAAGAAAAAAATAACTATGATTATATGATACAAGTTAATTTTATGGAAAACTACTTTGACAGTTATGAAAGAGATTTTTTATATTATACAGGACAAGAAACAAAAATACCTGAAATATGGAAACAAATATTGTCTTTATACATTGAATTTTTGGAAAAAAATAAAGGATTTATTAACACAAGAACGACAGCTGATATCATACTTCCTGATTCATTAAAGAATAAAGAAATTTCAGAAGATATCAATACAATAATAAAAGAAGCAATAGAAAAAAAAGATTTAAATTTATTGCTAAATATAGAAAACATAGTATTATAAACTTGATATACATTCTTTTTTTTAATATCCTATAGTTATGTACTTATGCTTGTGAGATATGGAAGAAAACATAAACATACCATTCGAAAAATTAGCTCAAGAATGCAATATTATTAACCCAGAACATCCCAAAGAGGTTATAGACAAAATAATTGCACTTTCTTCTGATTACCCTAGTGAATACTTGGTACTCATTTACAATTATTTTTTTGAACATTCAAATAGTTATGAAGTTCTAATGTTTTTATTGCAAAAAATTGACAAATATAAAGACAAATCAAGTAGAGGCATTCTTATAGATTCATTGGTAATGAAGGGTAAATTATCACAAAGAATTTCAGATACAGACAATTTAACAAGAATAAGGGTAAACATAACAAAAGCATTAGCAAATACAAAAGATTCACAAGCAGTATATCCATTATTATATTGTTTAAACAGTAAAGAAGAGAATTATAAAGTAAAATTATCTTGTGCTGAGGCACTAGGAAAAATTGGAGACAGATACGCAGTTTTACCATTAATGAATCTATTAGAAGATGAAAGCGAATCATCTGTTTATGTAAAAGAATCTGCCGTTTCAGCACTTGGAATGATTGGTGATGAAAAAGCTGTCGATTCATTAGTATCAATTCTCGAGAGTAAAAAAGGATTTCTTGATAAATTTACATTTTTAAAGGAAAGAGCATTAGAAGCATTAAATAAAATAAGTTTTAAAGGAGATAGAGTATTCAATGCACTTGTAAAATCATTGAGAGATGAGTCACCACAAGTAAGAATAAATGCAATAGAAGTATTAATGAATTCGGAAGATGAAAGAGCAATTGACCTAATAAAGGGAATGCTTGCAGATCCAAATAGAGAAGTTGTACAGAATGCAGTTATAGCATTATTCAACATACTAGGTAATGGAATATTATCAGAAATTATAAATGATGACAAATCACCATCAATTGCAAAAAATGAAGCCTTAAAACTTCAAGACGATTTAAGAGAAGAAGAAATAGAAGAGGCTAAAGAAAAAGATGAATAAAGCAATAGTATTATTATCTGGCGGACTTGATTCAGTCGTTAGTTTAGCTGTTATAAAAGATAAATGTTCAGAAATTATGGGTATAACATTCAACTATGGTCAAAAATCATATTTAGCAGAAAAGAAAGCAGCAGAACTAATTTCGAAATATTACAAAATAGAACATAAAGTAATAGATTTAGATTGGTTATCAATAATTTCAACATCTTCACTTACAACAAAAGATACAATTCCTTATATTTCAAAAGATAATTTAGACAACATTTCAGTAGCACAAAATACTGCGAAATCAGTATGGGTTCCGAATCGTAATGGACTATTTGTAAATATTGCAGCTTGTTTTGCAGAAGCATACAATTTTGACACAATTATTATAGGAGCAAATAAAGAAGAAGGTGCCACATTCAAAGATAATACAATAGAATTTATCAATGCAATTAATACATCACTTGAAAATTCAACCAATTCAAAAATAGAACTGGTTGCACCACTTATAAATATGACAAAAGAAGAAATAGTAAACATTGCAATACAAAAAAATGTACCTTTAGAATTAATTCACAGCTGCTATATTTCAGAAGAAAAACATTGCGGATTTTGTGAATCTTGCCAAAGACTAAAAAGAGCTTTAGAGTTAAATAAAAGAACAGATATTATAGAAAAGATTTTTGAACAGGATAGCTAAATATGAAAACACTATTTATAGAAAAAGAAATCAAATATACAGGAAAAGAACTTTCACCACATTGGATTTATAAAAACTTTAAAATTATGGGAAATGCCATAGTAGCATTTATAGGAGAATGTGAAGTTAATCTTGACCATATGGTTGATATAGAAGATGTAATAAATAATGAACCAATATACAGCAAAAAAATGCTAAGTATAATTGAAGAAAACTTTAATTGCTCTCTTGTTGAAATGGTTTATAAACAAAGACTGCTAGTTACAATAACCAAGGAGCTAATAGAAAAAAATTATCCAAATGTTAATATAACAAGAAATGGTGATGACTTATACGTAAATAATAAAAAGTTATCTGTTTCTATAGCAACAAAATCAATAACATCTACACTTATTCATTTTGGTCTAAATATAGATTCTACAGGTGCACCAATAAATGCATCAGATTTAGAAAAAGATATTGGAATAACAGACATAAAGAATTTTGCTATTGAATTATTAACAAAATATAAAAATGAAACAGAAGATATAGAATTTGCCACTTCAAAAGTTCGAGGAGTAATATAATGTCAAATTCAGAAAATAATACCTCATTAAAAAGAAAGAAAAAAAAGAATAAGAGAAATTTTGGTTACTTTTATCTTTTTACATTTGTCTTTATTATTGTACTTATCAGTTTATCATACATTTTAAAATCATACTCACCTGATATTGATGTAGAAATAGGAAATAATGATGCATTAACCTTAAGTGAATCAGAAATGGATGTAGAAATAAAATCCATTGACGAAAGATTAAAATGGATACAAATGGAAGATGAAATGCCTACAGTGGCAAAAAGAGAAAATGAAGAAAAACAAAAAGACGAAAAAGAAGAAAATAAATCAATAGAGTCTGAAACCGAACCACCAAAACCTTCTATTGAAGATATAAAACAACAAAGACCTGATTTCAGAAATATTTCACCAGCAACACCCCCTGTTATACCATTACCAGAAAGACCAATAACAGCTACAAAGGTTTATTTAGGTTCATTTTCTTCATTAGAAGAAGCAATGGAAATACAGAATAGAATTAAACACGAAGAACCATCACTTGAGCCATTTATAAAAGCAATTCGCGACACTTATATCGTCCAGCTTGGTTCTTTTTCAGACAAAGAAAAAGCAGAAGCACTTATAATTAAACTAAAAGACAAAGGATATACCCCAAAAATCATACATGAGAACTAAAAAAAGAGCGGCCAACATGCCGCTCTTTATGGTTAGTTAAAGTTAATTTATTTAGTTTTGTTTTATTATCCAACACCGTTATATTTAGGAGTTGCTTTTTCAATTGCTTGACCTTCAGCTTCTTCAACCGCTTGAAGTTGAGATTGAGCAACAGATAATTGTGATTCTATTTTCTTTTGTTGCATATCTAATTGATTTTCTAAGGCTTCCAATTTTTTACTATATTGTTTTGCATACTCTTCATTAACTGCTTGGTTTAACATTTCTGCAATAGAAGCAAGATATTCTTCACTATTGTTTTGTTCGGCAGCCATTGCACCAATTTCTCCAATTGATGTTGCAGCACCGCCCTCATCATCAGCAGTATTTATATATGCATCAGCACCTTGTAAATACTCTGAATAGTTATTAAAGTTAGTTGGATCGCTTGCTAACTCATCAACAGTAACTTTTCCATCTGATATGTTTGCAGAAAAGTTTAATAAACTTTGTTTTTGTTGCATAATATTATCTAATTTTGATTGCAACGTAAAAACTAAATTTGTGTAATAAATCTTACGATTTGCAAATAATGCATAGCCCATAACTAACCTACCTTTTACTTTTAACTAACCCACACTTATATAAAAAATTTTTTATTTAACAAATTGCTTAAAATCCAAGCAGAAAAAGCAGAAACAAGTCTTTTTCGTTTAACAAGCAATATTATCAAGTGTTTCGACGTTTTTTACTTCCAAAATAATATACAAACAATATATATTAAATACATATAAGATATTTAAACAATAATCAATTTTTATTTAAAAATCCTTTTTATCAAACTTTACAAAAGTTAACATTATATCTTTTCAGATTTATTTTTATAATAAATATATCCAATAAGCCCTAATATAATATTGGGTAAATTTGCTGCAAAAAATGGCAATATAGTATGGTTATAGCCTAATGACATTGAAAAAGCACGTATTATATAGTAACAAAAGATTATTCCAATTGTAAAAAGAAAACCTCTATTATGTCTAACCCTTGGAGGAGTTATTGCAAGAGGAATACCTAAAAGAACAAATACAATTGTTGTAATCGGAAGAGCAAGTTTTTCCCAAAAACGAACCTGATATTTTGCTAAAGTATCTGGTGGCACTTCAGACTTTTTTTCATTAAAATAAGGTAATAACTGCACAAAATTATAATCAGAACCGTCATTTTTCTTATCTAATTGTCTTTGGATATCGCTTCCGAAATCAATAATTGTTTTTTCAATCCAAGAAGTATTAAGTGTTTTACCTCTTTTAGAAATAGTATAAACGGAAGCATTATCAAACTGCCAGCCTTCTAAAACAGAAGTACCAGTTTTGGCTTGTAGTATTTGGATCTTATCATCATCAGATAAATCTAATATTGATACATTTGAAAATTGCTTATCCTCGCACTTTTCAACATAGAACAAGCGTTTTAAATAATTGCCATCTTTTAATTCTTTTATAGAAAAATTTCTTTTGCCTTCAGGAATATTTCGTTGGACAAGTGCATATAATGCTAAAGTTTTAGATTGTGAAGTTGTTATAGGAACAATTGTCTCATTAATGAAAAAAGTAAGAAGAGCCATTATAAAAGAGAACATAAATATTGGCTTTGCAATTCTTTTTATACTTATTCCACAAGCTTTCAGTATAGTAATCTCTGATTGTAAACACATTTTATTAACAGTCATAACAGTTGAAAAAAGAACGCTCATGGGAATTGTCATAACAATAACTGCAGGTAAATTCAAAAGAATAATCATGAAAGCAATATTTACCGACATACCGTAAGTTGATATCTGCTTAATTAAAGAAATGAATGTATCAGAAGCAAATATTATAGAAGTAAAAACAACTACACCCAAAATAAATACTTCAATTATTTGTTTTAATATAAATTTATCCAGTATTGTAAGTTTAAAAAGCGATTTCATAATTAAATTTTAGAACAAAAAAATGTAATTTCCAATTAAAGTTTTTGCCAGTCTTCAGAAAACTTATCAAGTGAATATTTAATATTTTTATTATTAATAAGAATTTCCTGAATATAATTTGCAGATAATGTATTCAAATCTTTTTTCTTATTAGTATTCAATATGGAAGGTTGAATATTATAAAGTTGTTTTGCACTTAGAATCCTTGCAATATCTTGAATATTTGTTGATTTTGAAAATTTAAAATAATTATCATTAAGAGCATCTTTGTTAACAGGTAAAACTGTGGTCATTTTAGCAAGTTCTAATTGATTTGCTTTATTTGTAAAATAAATAGCAAAGTCTAATGCGGAGTCAGGGTTTTTAGACTTTTTAGGAATAACAAAATTCATTAATGAAAAATCATATAAATTTGTATCACCTACCAACTGAGGAATAACACCTGTAGAATTATATATAGAAGGTGCATTTTCTTTAATCATATTTATAAAATTTGCCCCGGTAACCAAATATGAGAGTTGACCTGACATATATTTTTCAAGGGCATCTCTATGTGTTTGCGTAACACATTCCTTTGGAATAATATTTTCATCATACATTCTTTTAAACTGAGAAAACAAATAAATACTCTTATCAGTATTGATATTTTCATATGAATTAATTCCGTATTTATTTAAAAGTTTCAATAGAGTATCATTTTCAGTAAAGCTAAACATAGTCAAATATGAATTTTTCTTTGGTAAGATTGAGAATAATTCATCATAAGTAGATATTTTTTTATTAGTAAGATCTTTGTTATAAAGCGTAACCGCAGATGTTGCATAAAATGGGATGCCAAAATATTCATTTTGATATTTCAAAGATTCAAGTATAGAAGGTAAAAATTGATTTAATTTTTCTTTATTAATAGTATAAAGTGCTTTCTTTTGAGCCAAGAGAGCAGAAAAATCAGGAGTCAAATTAATCAAATCCGGAGGATTATCACTTAAAATAGCTGCAAGTGTACGTTTTTCACCTTCTGAATATGGAACATCAACCCACTTTATTTTCACAGATTGATTTTCTTTTTCATATTCAGAAATTATATTATTGATATATTTATCAAAAGTTCCAAGTTGAAGAGTCCAAAAAGTAATAAGAGTTTTATCATTATCATTATTATTTCTTTGTGAAAATAAAATGAAAACAAAAAATAAAATAAATATTAAAATATATAATAAAATAGTTTTTTTCATAATTTAAACTCCAACATTAATGATAAAATATTATTGATGTAAGGGCAATTTTTTACAATGGATCTATTTGATAATCTAAAAGAGAATAACAAACAAATACCTTTAGCAGAAATACTAAGACCTAAAACAATAGAAGAATATTTGGGTCAAAATAATATTACAGGTAACAAATCCCCATTAATAAATCTTCTGAAAACAAACAGATTATTTTCACTAATATTATGGGGACCACCAGGTTGCGGAAAAACAACCCTTGCAAGAATAATTGCGAACCACACTCAAAGCCAATTTATTGAACTAAGTGCAGTAACCTCAGGTGTAAAAGACATAAAAGATGCAATAGATAAAGCAAAAGAGAAGTTGGTTTACGGACAAAAAACAATATTATTTATAGATGAAATCCACAGATATAATAAAACACAGCAAGACGCACTATTGCCGCATCTGGAAAACGGAACTGTCTTTTTAATTGGATCAACTACGGAAAATCCGTCGTTTCAGGTAAATGCAGCTTTAATTTCAAGGACGCAAGTTATAAGACTAACTCCTATTGATGATGAAGCAATGAGAAAAATCATTTCAAAAGGATTTGAATATTTATCTTCTCACTACTCTGAAACAATTATAGATAAAAATGTACAAGAGTATATTTTAAACTACGCAAGAGGAGACGCAAGAAGTGCACTCAACTTAATTGAAAATACATATTTTTCAGCCCCATTAGAAAATAATTCAAGACATGTTACAGTTGAAATACTAGAAAAACTTGCACAAACTTCATCAATAAAATACTCAAGACAAGAACACTATGATATGGCATCTGCATTTCAAAAGAGTATGAGAGGATCAGACCCTGATGCTGCAATTTATTGGTTAGCAAAAATGCTTACAGCAGGTGAAGACCCAAGATTCATTGCAAGAAGAATGATAGTTTGTGCATCTGAAGACGTAGGGAATGCCGCCCCACACGCATTAACAATTGCAATAAATGCTTTTCGTGCATCTGAAATTTTAGGTATGCCTGAAGCTCGCATTCCTTTAGCACAAGCTGTTGAATATATAGCTAGGTGTCCAAAATCAAATCGTGCTTGTGTTGCAATAGATTCTGCAATGCAGGATATATATAACGGTCTAAATTATCAACCACCAATGCACCTAAGGGATGCCCACTATAAAGATGCTTCAAAATACGGATTTGGTGTAGGATACGTATATTCTCACGATCATCCCGAATACAAACAGCAATTCATGCCGGACGAATTAAAAGATAGAAAATATTTTAAATAGCTGGTTGATGTATATTTTTTATTAAGATATAAAATGATAAAATGATAGAAAAGGAGAGATATCATGATGAATGAAAAACTAGAAAAAGCTTTTAATGATCAAATAAATGCTGAATTCTATTCAGAATATTTATACTTATCAATGTATGCATATTTTGAAAGAATAAATTTACAAGGTTTCAAAAACTGGATGGATGTACAAAGACAAGAAGAAAGAGCTCATGCAATGGGTATGTTCAACTATGTTCATGAACGAGGCGGCAAAGTAAAATTACAAGCAATAGAACAACCTGATACAGAATGGGATTCCCCATTAGCAGTTTTTGAAGCAGTTTTAAAACATGAACAATTAGTAACTTCCAAAATTAATGCATTAATGGATGTTGCAGACGAAGTAAAAGATAGAGCTGCAGTATCATTCTTGGATTGGTATTTAAAAGAACAAGTAGAAGAAGAAGCAAATGTAGGTAATGTTTTAAAAACATTAAAAATGATTTGCAATGATACAAATTGCCTATATATGCTTGATAAAGAACTTGCAACAAGAACATTTGTTGCGCCGGTAATAGGTTAGTATTATTAATAGAGGAGCATTTAAGCTCCTCTATTATATTATTTAAAGAATGAGAGCAGTATGAATAATAATGTATTTAAAAATTTGTCATATGGAGTATATATTATTTCTTGTAAAGACAAGGAAAGATATACAGGTTGTACAGTAAACAGCATTATGCAAATCACTTCAGAGCCACCAACTATTGCTCTAAGCGTGAATCACAATAACTATACTCATACCTGTCTGGATATAAATAAAAAATTTGCTGTATCTATTTTGTCAGAAGATTCAAATCCATTATCAATTGGTACTTTTGGTTTTAGAAGCGGGAGAGATTTTAACAAGTTTGACTCAATTCCATATAATATTATTAACGAATTACCGATAATAAAAGATGCTTGTGGTTATTTAATTTGTGAAATAAAAGGAAAATTTGAAACATCCACTCACACAGTTTATATCGCAGATGTTATAGATGGTGATATTTTAAACCAAAGTACACCAATGACATACTCTTATTACCATAATGTTATAAAAGGAAAAAGCCCAAAAAACGCACCAACGTACGTTGCTGATTAATCAACCCTCTTAACAATTTGAAACAATTGCATAAAACAAGGCAATTTTAAAGTTTCATATTCATTATAGAGTCATAAGGTAAGAAACTTAAACTTATAAATAAGAAAGGAAATCTATATGAATATGAATGTTATTGCGCCAGTCGTAGCAGGTACAGGTTTTGCATTAGGAAGTGCTGCAATTTACAAAAAGGTATCAGGAAAACCTGCAGGTGCACCAGCTAGCATACCACATATTATTACAAATGATAAACTAACCAATAAAGCAAAAGCTGAAGTTATAAAAGAACAAATAGTTGAAGGCGGGAAAGATCTTTTAAAACTAGGTGGCGCAGTCGCTGGTACAGCAACAGCAGCTTCATTAGTTACAGGAAATTCTGAAAAAGCTGCAAACGTATTTAACAAAATAAAATCTTCAGTTGGAAATGCTTTAGCACAATGTTCTATAAACGGAAATAATTTGAAAGATATTATAAAGAATACACAAGTATTCCAAAAATTCAATTCACTACCGACCCCAACTAAAGCAGGAATTACAGCAGGTGCAGTTCTTTTAGCACTTGCAACTCCAATTGTATCTATGGTAAGTGCACAAAAAGCAGGATACATAGAAGGTAAACACGAACAATAAAATAAATAAAATCAAAAAAAAGCCCCTTTAGAATAAGGGGCTTTTTATTACGTGATTTATTTTATGGATTTAACTTAATATATTGGGCATTTCTTATTCCATCTATTTTATTTATAGTTTCCATTGTCAAATCATCAACATCTTTATCAATAGTTATAATCATAATAGAAACATTGTCAGATTTATTTGATTTTTGAGCAACTTGCATTCTGTTGATATTTATATTATGTTCCCCGATAACGACAGCAACTTTTGCAACCATTGAAGGTTTATTTTCATGAGGAACTATTAACATATGTTCTTCAGCTTCAATACTCATATTATAATCATTAATTCTAACAATTCTTGGCATATTTTTAGCAATTAACGCACCTGTTACAGTATTTTCTTCAAGATCAGTAGTAAGAGTAACAGAAATTGATCCTAAGAAAGTACAATCTTTCTGCGACTTAGATGTTACAACATTAATTCCTCTATTTTTTGCAATTAAAGGCGCATTTACGAAATTAACACTTTCAACAAAAGAAGAGAAAATACCTTTTTGTACAGCAACTTCAAGCGGTGCAACATTAAGTTCCGAAAGATTTCCATTTACTGTAATATTTATGTTCTTTAAATTACCTTTAGAAATTTGTTTAACAAGAGCACCAATATTTTCAGCTAAAGCCATATAATCTTTAACAGGTTCAATAACTGAAGATTTTAATGCAGGAATATTAATCGCTGCTTTTGCACTTCCACCAGATAGAACTTCTTTAATCTGTTCTGCAACATCAATCGCAACATTAAACTGGGCTTCAGCAGTACTTGCCCCCAAATGAGGAGTCATAGTAACATTTCCGGTGCAGGAATATAATGGTGATGCTGTAATATCAGGCTCAGTTTCAAAAACATCTATTGCTGCAGCTTGCACTTGACCTGATTCCAAAGCTTCTTTTAAAGCCGCTTCATCAATAATACCACCTCTGGCACAATTAATAATTCTAACACCTTTTTTCATTCTATTTAAAGTATTTTTATTTATTAAAGAAGTTGTTTCTTTTGTTTTGGGTGTATGAATAGTTATATAATCACATTGACCCCAAAATTCATCAAGACTTGTAACATATTTAGCCCCAATTTTTTCAACCGCTTCTCTAGTTGTATATGGGTCAGATACAACAACATTCATTCCTAAAGCAATAGCAACATGAGCAACATGCTGTCCAATTTTTCCAAAACCAATAATACCGAGTGTTTTTCCAAAAACTTCAACACCTGTAAATTTTGAGCGTTCCCATTTCCCGTCTTTTGTAGATTTAGCAGCGGCTGGAATATTTCTGGACATAGCAAGCATAAGAGCCAATGTATGCTCGGCAGCAGCATTTGTATTTCCATCAGGAGAATTTACAACAATTACACCAGCCTGAGTTGCAGCATCAATATCTACATTATCAACTCCAACACCTGCTCTGCCAACAATTTTTAAATTTTTACCTGCCTCTAATATTTTTTTTGTTACTTTTGTTTGACTTCTAATCATCAAAGCATCATAATCTTTTATTTTTTCTGCAAGTTCATCTTCTGGAAGAGTTGGAATGAAATCAACTTGGGCAACCCCTTCTAAAATTTTTCCCGCAGATTCATTAATCTTATCTGTAATTAAAACTTTCATTTTATCCCCTATTTATTCATTTCTTCTATCAGAGTTGCAACACCTTTACCCAATTCAAACTTATGACCTAATTTATAAAGTGTTGCTTCTAAAGCACCTACTGCAGTAATTGCATCACGTTCAGAAACAAAACCTAAAGTTCCCATTCTAAAAATTTTATCTTTTAATTGGTTCTGACCATTTGCAACTACTATATCATAATCATTTTTTAATACTTTTCTTATGTCAGGTACACTAACATTTTCAGGAGGCAATATTGCAGTAATAGAAGTACTTGCAATTGAATCATCTTCAACAAAAAGTTTCAAATTAATCGCTCTCAATGCTTTTCTTAAAGCCTTTGCAATTTTTGTATGACGGTTAATAATATTTTCAAGACCTTCCTCCTTCATCATTTCAAGAGCAACTTTAAGACCTGAAATAAGGCTTACTGCAGGAGTAAAAGCTGTCGAATTTTCAAGAACTGATTTTCTGTTTGTACTCCAATTGAAATAGAAATCAGGTCTTAGACATTCTTTATGAACAGCCCAAGCTCTTTCACTTGCAGCCAAAAATGACAAACCAGGAGGAATCATAAATCCTTTTTGTGAGCCTGAAATTAAAACATCAATACCCCATTCATCCATTTTACAAGTCATTGCACCTAAACTTGTTACACCGTCAACAACAGACAATGCACCATGTTCTTTTATATAAGAAACAATAGTTTTAACGTCATTTGTGACACCTGTAGATGTTTCATTTTGAGTTAGAGTAACAATCTTAATTTCTTTATTAACATCTTTTTCTAATCTTTCTTTTAAAACAAGAGGATTAATAGCATTACCTGGTTCAACCTCAATAGTTTCAACGTCAGCACCTAAAGCTTTAGCAATTTTAGCCCATCTTTGACCAAAATTACCAATTACTAAAGATAATACCTTGTCTCCAGGATTAATCAAATTTGATAATGCCGCATCCATTGCTCCCGTACCACTTGATGTATATACAAGAACATCATTCGAGGTTTGAAAAACATATTTTAAATCCGAGTATACGGACTCCAAAATTTTAGAAAATTCGGAGCTTCTATGCCCCATTGGATGCTTTGCTATTTCTAAAAGTACTCTTTCCGGTACCGGTGTTGGTCCAGGAATCATTAAAAAAGTTTTGTCTTTCATAGAATTCTATCTCCCCTCTACTGATAATGATATTCTCTCATAAATCCACAATAAGTTTAAGCATTTGTTAAATTTGTAAACTATTATTGAATGAGGGTAAATTCCAACATAGCAAGTGTTTTTATATATATAAGGTAGTATAAAGATTGAAGGTAAATATGCCAAACGGTATTTCATGTGCATATTTTGCGGCGAGAAACCACATATATGGCCAAAAAGAGAAAAATATGTTTAAAGAAGGTATTGCAGGTGCACAAACTGCAAGAGCTATTGATACCGTTGCAAAAACAGGATTTATAAAAGGTCCTTTAGCATCACCTGTCATTAGTATTTTTGATAAAGCAGCTGCAGTTGCAAGAAAAATAGTTTACCCGTTAATAATTGCTTCAGGTGTATATAATACTGCAATTGCTGAAGATAAAGTCAAGACAGGAGCTTCTCAAGCTTCAGGTATAGCAACAATGTACGCTTTTGAACAAGTAGCTGAAAACGGACTAAAAAAAATTAATAATAAACTAGCAAATACAAATATTGTAAAAAATAATAAAGCAGCGAGAATTGCATTATATGTTGCAAAAGGACTTACTTTTGTCGCAGCTTCTCTATCCGGATATAATTTAGGAAGCAAATCTGCAGAAAAAATTGTTGATAAAGCAAGAGATAAAAAACAAGAAATAAATTTAGAAAAAGAAAACATTTTCTCTAATACAAATAATGTTGAAGACGAACTTTTTAAAGAAATGAAAATGCTATAACAAAATAGCAAGAATCATCAATAATATACCGCCTATTTGAGAAACTGTTGCCATATTTTGCA
>DVJT01000185.1 GCA_018716565.1 Candidatus Avigastranaerophilus faecigallinarum
TTAAACAATTATTACTATCGGCTCAAAATGTTATAGATTCTATATTTAATAATGCCTGGAAAGATGTTTTTATTTATTTAAAATCAACTCCTCGTATAGCTTGTTTTTCTGAAGATGTTTCATCAAATGTCATGTGGGCGCATTATGCTGATTCTCATAAAGGTTTTGTTATTGAATATAATTTTAATGATTATATTAATCTTTGTACCACTTGTCAAAAGCAATGTCCCAACAGACATAATGAGTCACTATATCCAGTAAAATATTCAGATGAACGTTTTGATGTAACAACTTTATTAATTTATTCTGCAAATTTATTTTTAATGAAACAATTTTTAAAAGAAGGAACTGTATTATCTGATGATCAACTTGTTATTTATAAAGCATTACTAAGTAAATCAACAAATTGGAGTTATGAAAAAGAGTGGCGTTTAATTTCACTTAGTGACAATCCAAGATGTACAGAACAAATAAAATTAAAACCAAAAGCCATATATTTAGGGATTGATATTAGTTCAATAAATTCTAAGATTTTAAAATATCTTGCCAAGGGAAAAAACATTCCAGTATATCAAATGAATATTGATATTGAGTCAACAGATTATAAAATGAATTATGTCAAAATAGTTGAAGCTTGATAAATTATTCTTATATAAAAAGTTCTCAAACAAACACTTGACTTCTGTCTCAAAACGAGTGATGAATGTGTTGCACGAAGCATTACAAGGATTTTGAGACAATGGAAAACCAAGTTGAGACAATCAAATACACCCCTGAGAAGGCAAAACAAAATGCTCTTGCAAAACTTGATTTAATCCGCAAATGGCAAGATTTTCGCCGTAAAGCTGTCAACAAACTTCAGGCAGACTATGATTTTGTCAAACTGCATAATAGTTCAGATTCTTACCTTTTCAGTGTTTTAGGTAAAATCTCACGAGGAAGCCTGCATCGTTGGAAAGCAAGCTTAGACGGAACTGAGGATTACACAAGGCTAATTCCTAATTATAAATACGTTTCTGTAAATGAGTACAGAACCTGTCTAACGGATGAAGAAATCAAAATATTTATGGGCTTGCTCCTGCACCCGAATAGAATTTGTATCGGCAAAGCAATCGCACTTACAAAATATAAGCTCAAAGAGCAAGGTCAAAGTTTTATCCCTGCAGATATTACGTTTAGACGCTATGCAAAATGGTTTAAGGACAATAATTACGACAAATGGGTACTTGCTAGAGACGGTGAAAAAGCACTTTCAGATAAAGTCGAGCCTTATATTAAAAGAGATGCAAGCCTGCTTGATGTTGGGGATATTTTAGTCGCAGACGGCCACAAACTTGCGTTTCAAGTGATTAATCCGTTTACGGGCAAGCCTTGTCGGGCAACTTTAGTCGGATTTTTGGACTGGAAATCAACAGCACTGGTCGGGTATGAAATTATGCTTGAAGAAAATACCCAATGTATTGCAAGTGCTCTAAGAAACGCAATAATAAACCTCGATATGATACCGAAAATTGTCTATCAAGATAACGGCAGAGCATTTAGAGCAAAGTATTTTACAGATGACAAAGGATTTGGAGAATTAGGCTTTTATGGGCTTTATGCAAAACTCGGGATTGAAACGGTATTTGCAAGACCATATAATGCAAGGTCAAAAGTTATTGAGAGGTTCTTTAAAGAATTTCAAGAAGGCTTTGAAAAACTTATGCCAAGCTATGTTGGTTCATCAATTAACAACAAACCCGCATACTTGAAACGAAACGAAAAATTCCACTCAAACCTGCATTATGATTATATCCCTACAATAGAAGAAACAATCAAAATGATTGATATGTGGCTTAAGTTCAAAAACTCTCAGCCCTGTACAAATGCACCGAATTTGACAATCGCAGAGGTTTTGGAAAACCGTAAAAAACAGAATATTGATAAAAGCTTGCTTGACGATTTGATGCTGGCAACTGAAGTCAAAACAATTCAGCGAAATGGTGTAAGGTTCTTGAACTGCGACTATTTTGATGAAAGACTATACGGACTGAGAGGAAAAGTTTTAGTAAAATACAACTTATTTGATCTGACTAATGTAAAAATTTTTACCCCGAAAGGTGAATATTTATGCACAGCAGAGCGAGTAACCGAAACCCACCCGATGGCAAAGATTTTAGGAACGGTTGAGGATTTAGAGGATTACAAGCAAAAAATCCAAAAACAGCAAAAACTGAAAAGGAAAACAATAAACTCGGTTAAAAAATTATTGACTAATGATGAAATAAAACTAATTGAAGCAAGGTCGAACCAAGAAGAAATGGAAAATTCTAACAATTTTCACAAAGAGTTCAAACCTCGTTCAAATGGTGTTCAAAAAATAAACAACGGAGAAAAATCACTCCCGATTTTCAAAAACAATTCAGAAAAGTACGAATATTTGATAAAACATAACCCAAGCGACGCTTGGATTACAGAATTTAAACAAACAAAGGAGTACAAACTGTTATATGAATAGCGGATTGCAAGCAGTGGGTCTAAAGCGAAGCCATACCCGTTTATTGCGAGCAACCAAGAAAGGATAAAATGAAAAAAATCTTTATAAAAACTCGAAATGTAAGGAATTTTATAGGCTTGGTTGAAGCCCTGAAAAGCAAACCCAAAAACATTCCTAAAATGGGACTTATATATGGCGAGCCGGGACTTGGAAAATCACAAACAGCACTTTGGCTAGCCTGCAAATATGACGGAATTTACATTCGAGCCTCAAACCTTATGACAAGCAGGTGGCTTGTTGAAGAAATTGTTAGAGAAATGGACGAACTCCCTCGGTATTTGACCTCGGACAACTTTAATGTAGTGATTAGCAAACTTATTCAAAAGCCAAAAATTATTTTTGTAGATGAAATCGACTACTTAATGAACAATTACAAAAGTGTCGAGACCCTAAGAGATATCCACGATAAAACAGATTGCCCGATAATCTTTGTCGGGATGGGCTTGGCTCTTAGAAAACTTGAAAGATACAAACACCTGTATGACAGATTTAGCGAGATTGTAAAGTTTGAGACCTTTGAAATAGAAGATTTGAGCCAAATTTTTAGCCAACTTTCTGAAATCCCGTTTACCCCTGATTCGATAGAATATATCCACAAAAAATACAATAGGTTCAGACAAATAGTACAGCTTATAAGCAAACTTGAAACTATTGCAAAAGAAAATGGTCTAACAGAAATTACATTTGAAATTATAAAGGAACTCGTATGAACATTGAAAAATTAGCTAAGAGATTAAAAGAATTTACCCTTGATGATATTGAATTGATAGCAGAATACGATTGCAAAACAAAGCTTGAACAGCTTTTGAACAGCAATAAAATACTTTTTGAAAACGGAATTTATAAATACAATGAAGAAACGAAAACAGGTGAAAATTATGAAATATTCAGCCCGCTAAAGAATAAACACCTAAAAATTAGTATAGAAGATGCAAAAGAATATTTTATGAAAAATTATGTTGAAAAGTACTGCAAATTCGAGACTTATAGAAACTATAACGCTATTTTCAATTTTAATATTATACCTTTTATAAACTGCTATTACCTGCATGAAATTGATATTGAGTCGATAAAAGAACTTTTTAAAGTCTGCGAATTAAGACGCCTAAAGCCCCGCAGAATTAAAAATACAATGGCACTTCTAAATCAGCTGATAAAATATTTCCAACACCTTGGAGTGATTGATAGAAGTTGCGTTTATCAGGTTAAAAAAGTACAAGACAAAAACCATTTTGGAATAGAAAACTTAATTTTTGAGGGATTTTAATGAGCAAAATGAAATTATTTAAACAAGCAGAGCAAATGTATTTAAAAGGTTTGACACTTAGTGAAATCTCTTTAGAACTTGGGATTGCAAAAAGGACTTTGTTTTACTGGAAAAAGCAATATGATTGGAATAAAAAGCGAAAAGAATCCATGTATGATAAATCCCAGTTCAAAGAGGATTTGCAAAAGTTTGCCCAAAAGCTTATGGATAAAATCGCAAATAGTAATAAAACTAACAGCCAGATAAGCCAAGCAGAATATTATTCCCTTGTGAATATTTTGAACTATCTCCCTGAATTGAAAGAAAACAATACTCAAAATGAAACACACCAAATAAAAACCGAACTTTCCCCAGACTTCATTCGCCAAATCGAGCGTGAAATTTTAGGTATAGAATAACTCCTGCAAATTTTTGTGCTATCCTTGTAGAAAAGGAGTGAAGTATGGTTGCAAGTCAAGTTCAAAAAGAGCTATTTAAAAAATGGCTAAAAGAAAATAGAAATATTAGCGAATCAACTTTTATTTCTTATACAGAAGGAGTGTTGGATAAAATTCACGAAGTTATTAGACTTTCAAATGATGCCAAATTAAAAAATTTAAATCCAGATTTATATAGTTATGATACTTTAGATAAATATGATAAGTTTTTCAACATTTTAAAAAATGATCCTAATTTCGATATTGTAAATAAAACAGGACAAGCTCAAAGTGGTTGGCTATCAACCCCCTTAAACCATTACAGAAGATATTTAGAAGCCCAACCCCAGGGAAATAATTCTACTGAAAAATTAATTGAATACATTAAACAATATAAAGTATTTAAATCATCTAATGAATATGATGAAGAGTATAAATGGGATTATGCTAAAAAACATCAAGGAGATTTCAACACTTTAGATAATTTTGAAAATAAAATAAATAGTTTAGAAAATTATAATATTAGGCCATATTTTTTACAAAGAACTGGGCTAAATAATTTAATGCAACCTTATAACATTGAAACATTTAAAAATAGCTTGAAAATTTTATTTGATGAAAATAAAAACCTTGAAATAAGAATTAAAGAATTTTTAAATAATTTACATCATCTTTTGAAAAATGATGTTCATTGGAATAATAAAAATATGTTACCTGATGAGGTTGATGCATCATATTTTTTATTTACTAACAATTATGAAAAATATTTATTATTTAACCAAAAAACTTCTTTTAATTGTTTTGCAAAACATTTTGGCTTATTTGATTTGTTAGATAAATCAGATAAAGTAAAAAGATATATAAGATTTCAAGAATACTGCCAAAATCAGTTAATTCCAATTATGAATGATACTTTAGGTTGTCAAAATACATTATTAGATGCACAAGATTTTATTAGATTTGTAGATAAATATATATTAAAAAATATCAACAACCTTGAATACAACAAGGACGCTGTAAAAACAGTACAATATAAGGAAACTCATATGAACGAGAATACTAATCCTCTTAACCAAATTCTATACGGACCTCCGGGAACAGGAAAAACTTATAATACAGTTATTAAAGCTATAGAAATTACAAATCCTGAATTAATACAAAAAGATAAAGATGGAAATGTAAAAAACTACGAGGTTTTAAAAGAAAAATTTGATAAATTAAAGCAACAAGGTCAGATTGAATTTGTGACTTTCCACCAGTCTTATTCATATGAAGAATTTGTTGAAGGTATTAAACCTGATATTTCCAAATGGAACGATGACGGTTCTGAACTTAAATATGTTGGGAAAGACGGTATTTTTAAAAATATCTGTGAACATGCTAAACCTATAAAAGTATCCTCTATAAAACATCAACCTATTGATTTTTCAAATACCAAAGTATTTAAAATGTCACTCGGAAATACTTTAGAAAAAGAAGATGATATATATGAATATTGTATATCTAATGATGTAGTTGCTCTTGGCTTCAAAGATGTTGATTTTTCTGACTGTAAAACTAGCCAAGACTTTAAAGATAAAGATGATTCTTGGGGAGCTACTGCATTAGAGCGATTTATTAATTGGATGGATGTCGGAGATATTATAATTATTTCTAATGGTAATAAAAACTTTAGAGCTATAGCTCAAGTAACTGGGAACTATTATTATGATAGAACAACTCCGATTAGATATTCTCATTTTAGAAAAGTTGAATGGCTTTATAAAGGAGAAGATATTTACTATTCTAAAATTAATAACAAAGTTTTTTCACAGCAATCAATTTATGGTTACTTTGATCCTAGTAAAAAAGGTATGCCAAATTATAATCCAGATTTAAATACTCAAGAATTAAACAATATAATTACTGGTAAAGTTGACAAAGAAATTGCGTTACCACATATCTTAATCATTGATGAAATTAATCGAGGTAACATTTCTAAAATTTTTGGGGAATTAATAACCCTAATCGAGGAAGATAAAAGAGGAACTTTGTCAGTTAAATTACCATATTCTCAAGAGGATTTTACAGTTCCTCAAAATCTATATATCATTGGCACAATGAACACTTCTGACCGTTCTATTGCAAGTATAGATATTGCTCTTCGTCGTCGTTTCAAATTCGTTGAAATGATGCCAAGACCTGAATTGGTTGCGGATTTTGGATGTAGTTTTCAATCTATTTTTGAAAAGCTAAATACAACAATTAAAATTTTGCTAGACAGAGACCATCAAATAGGTCATAGTTATTTTATAAATACAAAATATGCTAACGCAGACACCAATATTTTGAAAGAAATCTGGTTTAGTGAAATTATTCCTCTATTGAACGAATATTTTTATTGTGATTGGGAAAAATTAAAATTAGTTATTCCAGGCTTTATAAAAGAAATTAACATTCCAGAAGAATTAAAAAATGAGTGTGAAGATTCTATGTATGAATTCAAAACACCTAACGAAATTAAAGATTTTGTTGGTGCACTAAAGCAGGATAAATTTAAACAGGAAAATTAATGCGAGAATCTATTGCTATTAAAGAATATTCTGAAATTAAAGAAAATAAGCTTGAAAGTTACAATCTAGATAAACTGCAAGCTTATTTGAAATGCCAGAACTTAGATTCAGCTCTAAAAGTTACAAGGCATGGTATAAAAACCAAATCTTGGGTAGGCGTTATCAAATATAAAAACTTACATTTAGAAATTCTGCCAAAACTTATTTCTGCAGATGCAAATAATGATGGTGAAATTTCAGAAGCTGAACGAAGCATAATTCTAAAAAATCTTATTTTTATGCTTTCTTACACAAAGAATCTTGATATCAAGACAAATGATAAAGCTAAATTATCAACTGAAAAAAATCCATTCATTGAAATTTTGATTAGAGAATTTGCAACCTCTTTATTTGAAGCTTTAAAGCGCTTAACGCCTAAAAGGTATGTTAGAGAAGAAGAAAATTTGAATTACTTAAAAGGTAAGATAAAATTTAGCGAAAACATCCGCTACAACTGCACAAACCAAGCAAAATTTTTTTGTGAGTATGATGAATTTTCTGAAAATAATGTTTTAAACCAACTGTTTTTATTCGTTTCAACCTGCTTGTATAATATTTCTAATAACAGCTACAATAAAAAAACTTTAAAATTTATTATTAATTATTACTCAGATATTTCCCTTGTCAGATTTGATAAATTTAAAGTCAGGAAAATTAAACTTACAAGAACTCAAGAGCTTTTCAAAAAGTCATTTAATCTTGCAAAAATGTTTGTAGAACAGACAAGTGTTGATTTATCTAAAAATAAATTTGAAAATATTACACTTGTTTGGGATATGAACAAATTATTTGAAGAATTTATTTTTGAATTAATAAAAAGAAAAATTCCTGAGTGTGAAGCGATAGCTCAAAAACCAAAACGTTTACTCAAAAGAGAAAATGTAACTCGGCGAGATACAAGAATTGATATTCTAATACAAAATCCTCAAGTCATTATTGATACCAAGTATAAAAAATTCACTGATTTTGACGATATTTCTAGTGCGGATATTTATCAAGTAACAACATATTGCCTATTACATAACTATAAACGTGCAATATTACTGTACCCTCAATATGATAAAAAAGAGCCGGATATATGTGATTACCAGCTGAACTGTGCTGAAAATAATTATCATATAGATTTTTGTACTGTTAATTTAAAGAACAATGACTTGAAAAATAAAGAAGTACAAAATTCAATAATTGGTAAAATTAAAAGCATAATAGGTAATTAAATATGATTGTTTATTAAAAATCTACAGCCTAAAAGTTTTATATAAATTTATGATAATATAATTTCTATGACAAAGGATTTTCGAATATTTTTAAAAGGTGAAGAATGCACAAATAAGGTAATAAAATACCAAAAAGTTGGAAAAATTTATCACGTTATATTTAATAATGGTAAACAGTATACATATGCTGATTACAACGTTAGAATAATAGAATCTGCATTAAAAGATGAAAAAACAAAATCCTGTTTTGAATATTTAAAAGACATTGCTGGTGCTATTGGTTTAACTCAAAATGGTGAGAATATTTTATTATCAAACTATAACAAAATAGATTTTATTGATATGGATAGTATGTTAGGGAAATATATAAGCAATAAGCTTACAAATAAAATAGACAAATATGCACAAAATATTATTTATCCGTTTGGCTTCAATAAAAGTCAAGCTTTAGCTGTTGAAAGAGCATTGTCAAATGAACTAAGTATAATCCAAGGCCCTCCAGGAACTGGAAAAACTCAAACTATTTTGAATATTATTGCTAATATTGTTATGCGAAGACAAAGTATTGCAGTTGTTTCAAGTAATAACTCTGCGACTAAAAATGTACTAGATAAATTAAAAAAATATGATGTTGATTTTATTGCTGCATTTTTAGGAAATCTGGAAAATAAACAAGAATTTATTAAATCGCAATCGGAAATACCAAATATTTCAAACTGGGAAATAAAGGCGGAACAATTTACTGAATTAAATAATAAATTAAAAGATGATTATAAAGAATTACAAGAAAAATTAGATATACAAAATAAATTAGCCTTACTAAAGCAAGAATTTTCCAATGTAGAATTAGAGCAAAAGCATTTTTTAGAGTATTATAATACTCTTGACGTAAAACAAGAGCCTAGATGTATAAGAAATTCTAAATCCTCTTTAGAAATGTTAGATATGATCTTTGCTTGTGAAAATTATGAAGAAATTTCACACGATAATATTGTAATAAAATTTCTTTTAACTATTTTTGAATATTTAAAGTTTTGGAATAGAAAACGACTAATATTACATAATTTAATTAGGAAAAAGAAATACTCTTTAGACTTTTTAAAAGCTCAATTTCAACAAAAATTTTATGAATTAAAAACACAAGAATTAAAATCAGAGATAAAAAAACTAAATGATAATTTGTTAAACTATGATTTTGCTTCAAAAATGAAAGCTTATTCAGAGCTTTCAGCAAAAATGTTTAAACATTATTTAAGTGTAAAATATAACAATCTTGGTAGAGAAAGGTATAAATTAGAAGATTTGAAGCTAAAATCTAATTCATTTATAGACGATTATCCAGTAATATTAAGCACGACCTATTCTTTAAAAAATTGTCTATCAAATGATGTTATGTATGATTACATTATTATCGATGAAGCATCTCAAGTTGATCTATGTACTGGAGCTTTAGCATTGGCCTGCGCAAGAAAAGCTGTTATTGTAGGAGATTTAAAACAACTACCTAATGTTGTCAATAATAAAACAGCAGAAATAACAGATAATATTTTTAAACAATATCAATTAAATGAAGCATATCGATATAAAAATCACTGTTTGTTATCCTCTATTACAGAATTATTTAAAAATGCTCCCAGAACACTATTAAAAGAACATTATCGTTGTCATCCTAAAATTATTGAATTTTGTAATAAGAAATTTTATAACAATGAATTAATTATTTTAAGTGATGTAAAAAGTAGCAGAATGCCTATAGTTTTATGTTACACAACTGAAGGTAATCATGCACGTAATCATTATAACCAAAGACAAATAGACATGATTGTAAATGAGATTATTCCAAAATATAATATATGCCTTGATGATAATTCTTTGGGTATTGTAACACCATATAGGAATCAAACAGATGCATTGCAGAAAACTTTTAAAAACACTACAGTTAAGGCCGATACAGTAGATAAGTTCCAAGGACAAGAAAATAAGGTTATAATTATTTCTACCGTAGATAATGAGATAAGTGATTTTACAGATAATCCTAATCGTCTTAATGTTGCAATATCAAGAGCCATTGAACAATTAATCCTAGTTATTAATCCTAATGAAATGAGTAAGGATAAAAATATAAATGATCTTGTAAATTACATCA
>DVJT01000186.1 GCA_018716565.1 Candidatus Avigastranaerophilus faecigallinarum
TCCACAAATATATCCCAATATAATCAATGTTAAAAACAAACGACTCTTACCTTTAACATTTTTTGACTTATATGTTTTCATTACAGCAAAAGGCCAACTCGCACCAAAACATATTAGCATGCCTGCTTCAAAAAAGCTCATTGACTTAAACTGAAAACTCTGAATTAAAAAATCTAACATAATAAAAGCTCCCACCAGTGTACATTTACAATAATTGTAGCATAAAACAGCATTTTAATTACATATGTTTTTGATAGAATATAAATATTAAAATGTTAAAGGTGAAAAATGTTATTAGCTGCTGATATTGGGAACACAAATATTACACTTGGGGTTTTTGACGGTGACAAAATTGTACATTCTTGGAGATTATCGACTCAAATCACCAGAACAGAAGATGAATATGGTGTTTTTCTGAAAAATTTATTAAGAGAAACTAATCTTGATACAGAAGTAAAAAGTGCTGTTATATCAAGTGTTGTTGTCCAATTAACAGAACGAATAGAAACTGCATTAAAAAAATATATGGATATAAATTCTTTAATTATTACCCATAAAATCCGAACAAATATAAAATTAAAGACAGATAATCCTTCTCAAATTGGTGCTGACAGAATTGCTAATGCTTGTGCTGCAGCTATTTTATACAAATCACCTACAATTGTTGTTGATTTTGGAACAGCCACATCCTTTGATATAGTAAACCAAGACAATGAATTTATTGGTGGTATTATTACAGCAGGTATGAAAATTCAAGCAGATGCTTTAAGCTCAAAGACATCTAAACTACCCAAATTAAATATAGAAGCGCCAGAACACGCTATAGGACGCAATACAATAGATGCAATGTTATCTGGAATCGTAAGAGGTCATGCAGCAATGATAGATGGACTAATCGAAGAATGCGAAAAAGAACTTGGGTATAAAACAACAATAATTGCAACAGGAGGTTATTCTTCTGTAATAAGTAAATACCTAAAAAGAAAGTTTGATTATATAAATCCAGATTTAACATTACAAGGTATGAAGATTCTATATGACTTAAACAGCTAAATTACAATATAAAATTTCAAGTTTATCTATTTCGTTTGAGTTTTGTATATTAAATCAGTAAGTTCTCTAACTGCACCTCGTCCACCACGTTTTGAAGAAATAAAGTGACAAACATTTTTAACTTCCTGAACTGCATCATTTGGACAACTAGCTAATCCAACCTCTTTTAATATGCATATGTCTGGTAAATCATCTCCCATATATGCAACTTCCGAATAATCCAAATTATACTCTTCTAACATTTCATTTAATGCATTAAGTTTATTTTTCTGCCCCATATATAATTTAGTCATACCCAAATTTTCAAAACGATGTTTTACTGTATTATTTTCTCTTGCAGTAATTATTGCTGTTTTAATACCTAATTTTGTTAAATTAACTATACCCTGACCATCTTTAGCATTAAATGTTTTATATTCAACACCATTTTCATCATATGTTATGCTACCATCAGTCATAACTCCATCAACATCAAATACAACCAATTTTATCTTCAATGCTTTACTTCTTAAATCAATATTAAACATTATGCAACACCTGCTCTTAATAAATCATGAATATGTATTAGACCAATAGGATTTAAATTTTTATCACAAACTGCAAGAGATGTAATTGCATACTTTTCCATATATGCCAATGCTTTTGTAGCCATATCTTCCGCAGAAATTGTTTTAGGATTATGTGTCATAACTGTTTTATTTGTTAAAACGGATACATCAGGATATCGTAATAGAATTCGTCTAATATCACCATCAGTTAAAAGACCTGTTAATTTTCCTTCTTCATTAACTATTATTGCACAACCTAACTTTTTCTTAGAAATCAAATCAACAGTTTCCAAGAACGTATCATTTTCGTGAGCAATAGGAAGTAAGTCCTTATCTTTTAACATTAAATCTCCAACAACGTAGAGAACACCTTTACCCAATGCACCGGATGGGTGATACAAAAGGAAGTCTTCTGTTGAGAATCCTCTTTTCTTTAATAAACATATAGCCAAGGCATCGCCCATTGCAAGAGTAGCTGTTGTACTTGCCGTAGGAGCTTTTCCCAATGGACAAGCTTCTTTTTCAACAGATATATCAAAATATATATCAGCACATTTACCTAAAGTGGAATTTTGGTTTCCCGCAAAAACAATTAACGGAACTTCAAATCTTTTTATTAAAGGCAGCAAATTTAATAATTCAACAGTTTCTCCACTATTTGAAATAGCAATAACAACATCTTCTCTGGTTATGATACCGGAATCACCATGAGTACTTTCTGCAGGATGAAGAAAATATGCGGGAGTACCTGTTGAAGAAAGTGTCGCTGCAATTTTTCTTCCAATATGACCTGATTTTCCCATACCTGTTACTATTACACGACCTTTGGAACCTATAATAACAGAAAGTGCCCTTTCTAAATTTTCACCAACTCTATCTTGTAATTTAAGAATTGAATCAGCTTCAATTTTTAAAACTTCTTTTGCAAGATCTACCATTCTTGTTTTTTGTATAATTTCCACTTTTTTACCTTCCATACGTATTTAAAATAATTATACAATAACAAAATGAATAAAAAAAATAAAAATTTAGTATAATATATTTATAATCGGTTTTAATTATGGAATAGGTATGAAAAAAAGGAACAACAAAACATCAAAAGAACTATTAAAAATAAATCTTTTTGTTACAACATTAATTGTAATAATAAACTTAATAATATTTTACTTTATAGATTCTTCAAAAGATAAATTCACTATATTAAGTACATATGCAAATATATTTCTTCTATTCATATATTTATTCTTATTCTCGTCAAAAACAAAAAAGAATATGTTAGAGCTAAAAAAAGAAGCTCTATATATTAACTATCCTTTGTGTATAAGCTTATTCTTTTTATTCTTTTTAATAATTATAGTTGCAAGTACAATCTGTCTAATATCTGTAAATAAAGAAGCCGCAAATATAACATTTATATTTACATTCTTCATGAGTACAGTATCAATGTTATTTCCATCAATAGTCTTAATCGTATATATGTTCTTTGCTGTTCCTGCTCTAATAATCCCAAGTTTAGATATTCAAAAAAGAGAGCGACCAGAATTAAATATACTTCTTATAGTTTTATTTGCAATATTTCTACTGTTTTGCATATATAACGGAATTAATACTTATATAAAACAGCTCAACTTTGAGCAACAAAATAAATATAGAAGCGCAAGGTTAACAGTTAGTTATTCAACCGATTTTCTTAAAATATCAAACGATATAAATTCCTACTCACAAAAGAAAATGTCTATAAATACAGCAGAAGTTCCATTTGATTATACCGCAGAACCTGTACCTTATGATAACTTTGAATCAGCAAAAATATTCTGCAATGCTCTTGATGCAAGAATGCCTAACTATCTTGAAACTTATTTTATAGTATTCAACAAATTTGATACATTCGGCGAAAAATATTACTGGATAAACCATAAAGACGGTAGACATGATTTAGTTTTACATTATAAGAATATGTCTTATGAAATTATAAGAAGACCTGCAAATGTAAAACCATTATTATATTGCGTTGCCAAAAGCAATGATAATTATGGTCTTCAAAACAAAAAATACTTTTATAGAAATATTCAACTTGAAAATACACAAACAATAAAAACCTTAGTTGATAAGAAATTCAACATTGAAACACTAAAAAATGTTGTAGGACTTGATAAAAAAGAACAAATAAACACACCAAAAGAAGAATTTACAGATATTCCAACAATAAAAGAGAAGAAACATGTAAGTTTCAGTGTAAAAGAAGTATCTAATGAAGTATTTTACGAACTTATAAAAAAAGGTTATCACTACGACCCCAATATCACAATAAAAAAAGAATATGAAACTAATGATTTTGCATTTACAGCAGCAATAAGAAAAAATACCAATAATATAAGATTATGTGCATTTCCTTTTACTGAATATGACAATTTATCTTTGTACCAAGAACAACAAATATGGCAACAAAGCTTTTGTTCACCAGCTTTTGATTTAGTAGACACAACCCCAGTATTAAAATCAAAATACGAAAAAGATGCATATTGCTATGCAAATGGAGGAAGATTACCAAACATTCCGGAATTAAACGGCATTTTAAAAACACTTGGAAACGCAAAACCAAATGTTGGCTATTGGACAAATAACAAAATTACAGATTCTGCAACAAATACACAGATTCCGATTTTCGTATACTATAAAGACTCAAGATTTTTAAAGATAAAACCAGTTACACAATATGAAAATGACAACGCATATGTATATTGCATAAAAAAACCAAAACAAAGTTCAAGAGTAATTTCAAACTATAAATCACGCTTTCCAAATATTGAAGGTTACTACTATGCAAAAGAGAAATGTCCAAGCTGCCATTATTACGAAGTACCTGATGTTATACTGCAACAATAATAGTATATATAGATTATTGTTTGGATTAATAAAATAAAATATACTAAATTTCATAGGGAGATTATAATTATGAAATTTGAGTTTAATTTGTCATTAGAAGAACTGGAAAAAAGAACAAACAAAGAATATCTGATTAGAAAACCAATGCTTGCAAAAGATGCAGATGAATATGAGAAACTGGATGAAGGAGATAAAAAAGCTCTAAAACATTTGGTTAAAGCAGCAAACCTTGCAAATTTTGTATATATGAAACAAGATAATGAATTAAATATCCCTTTTTTAAATTTTTTAGAACAAGAAATAAAAAATGGCAATAAAACAGCCGAACTAACAAAAATATTATTTGATGCACAACTCGGCATAATCGGAATAGATTCAGAATCAAAAAAAGTTATACTGTTGAAAGATGCAAAAGAACTTGACGGAAAGGCTTTTTATCCTTCTGATTTATCAAAAGAAGAACTTCATAATATATTAAAAACAATGCTAAAAAATGGCGAAAAGGAAGAAGTTGAAAAAATACTTAATCAAAGAACAATAGTAAAGAGGGATGGCGCAAAACTCAAAGCCCATGATTATACAGAAGCCTTCAAAGAAGAATTTAATTTAATAGCAAATGAACTTGAAGAAGCAGCAAAATATTCTACAAATAAAGACTTTAATGAATATTTAATATTACAAGCAAAAGCATTAAAAGAAAATAATCCAATGCTGGATGCACAGGCAGATAAAAAATGGGCAATGTTGCAGGATACTCCTCTTGAATTTACAATTTCTCGTGAACAATATGCAGATATGTTAACAGGAAGCGTAATAGAAGATGAAGAGTTAAAAGAACTTTTAAAAGCAAATAATATTACACCAATAAGTAAAGATTCAATAGGAATAAGAGTTGGCATAGTCAACAAAAAAGGAACGGAAGATTTATTAAAAGTAAAAGAATACTTACCATTAATGGCAGAAAATATGCCGCTTAAAGAGAAATATGAACAAAATATATCATCAAAAGAAGATAATTTACAAACAATGGTTGATGTTGATATTGTCTCTTTAAGAGGAGATGAAGGCTCATACAGAGGCGGGATTACTATTGCACAAAATCTACCAAACAATGATAAATTATCATTAACAATAGGCGGCGGAAGAAGAAATGTATATCACAGACAAGTAAGAACAAGTAATTCTCCAGATGCATTAGAAAGAAGAAAAAAAAGACTTGATGCAACATTAAATAAAAACTTACATAAATATTACAATCCTGAAGCTGATCACTGGTTCACGATTGGTCATGAAAATGTACATTCACTAGGACCAAAAGAAGGAACTGATGCACTTGGAAAATACAAAAATATAATTGAAGAAAATAAAGCAGATATGGGATCACTTGCATTATTAGATTGCCTAACTCAAGCAGGTGTATATACAGAAGAAGAAAAGAAACAAATTTTAGTTACTTTTGGTGCAAATTGTTTTCTAAAAGCAAAACCGGAATTATCTCAAGCACATAGAGTACGAACAGTTATGCAAGCATATTTCTTTATAAAAGAAGGTGCAATGTCCGTAAATAATGACGGAATAATAAATATAGATATTGATAAAATGGTTCCGACCGCAAGAAAAATGCTAACTGAAATCATTGAAGTTCAATTGTCACAAGATTTTTCAAAAGGCGAGAAATTTATATTTGATTATTTTCATTGGAGCAAAGATATTGAAAATGTATCTATAAAGTTAAAAGAAATTGACAAGGCGTTAAATGGCATGATAGAAACACCACTTGCCGATTTTTTGGTTAACTCATAATACATAACAGATTACCCAATCTAACAGTTGAAAATAAAATTTGGTTGTGATAAGATTTAGGCATGTTATATATGTGAAGGGAGATGTCATGAAAATTCAAGCAATTACATCAGCTATGTTAGCTTATTGTTGTCAACCTGTTAATAAAGTTGAATTTGCAAGACAGAAATCTCCTCAAGTTGAAAATACAACTCCAGTAAATGAAGCTGATTCTTTTGTTCAAGATGATATGTCAACTATGGAACAAAAATATGACTTAGCTTGTCGTATAGCTGCTTATTATAAAACACAATACGAAAATTTATTAGAAAACGGAAGTTGTATAGCTTAATTTTTATATATAACTGGACTTGACTAATTTTATATGATATTTGTTATTTATGGATAATAAAGAGAAATATTGGTATAGTTTTGCGCGCTTAACAAAAACTTCATCTGCTTTTGTTAATAAGTTATATAGTTATTTCGGCTCAATTGATCTGGCTTGGAATGCAAAAGATAATGATTTATACAAAATAGAGGGCATACAAAAAAGACAAATTGAAGCTTTTATTGAAGAGCGAAAGAACATAACTCCTCAAGAATGCATGGATTATATCAAAGAAAGAAATATCGATTTTATTCACCCGGAGGACGCCAGATATCCATATATGTTAAAACATATAGATAATCCTCCAACAGGGTTATTCTTACTTGGAAATATAGATATATGCAATATGGAAAGAACACTTGCTGTTGTCGGTTCAAGAAAAGCAAGTGAAAATTCTAAAAATACATTGAGAAATATATTATCAGGATTTGCAAATACAGATATATGCATAGTATCAGGACTTGCCGAAGGAATTGATACAGTTGCTCATAAAACAGCAATAGAAAACAATATAAAGACAATAGCAGTAATTGGCGGAGGATTTGATAAATTATACCCAAAATCCAATGTTGAATTATTTAACAAAATAATAGACGGAAATGGAGCTGTAATAACAGAATATTGGCCGGATACAGATGCAATAAGCTGGCATTTCCCTGTTAGAAACAGGATAGTATCAGGGCTTTCAAAAGGTGTTTTAATTGCTGAAGCTGCAATGAAGTCCGGTGCAATGATTACAGGAAAACTTGCATTAGAACAAGGTAAAGAACTTATGTGTATCCCCGGATTAATATCAAATCCAAACACAGAAGGTATCTATTCTTTATTAAAAACGGGAGCTACCTTAATAACAAACACTCAAGATATTCTTGATGCTTTAAATTGGGAATTTAAAACGAATATTCAAAAAAAAGAAGAAAAAACTTACAACTTTTCAGAAGAAGAGAAACTGATATATGATATTTTGAGAAAAGACTCCTTAACAATGGATGAAATAGTAACAAAAACAAACTTGAATATTAATGATTTAATGGTAATATTAACAAAGTTAGAATTGGATGGAGTAATTTCTCAAACACACGGAGAGAAATATATAATAATAAATTAGAGGCACATGGCGAAGAAATCTGAAAAAACACTTGTAATAGTTGAGTCACCTGCAAAATCAAAAACAATAAAAAAAATACTTGGTGATAATTATCAAATAGAAGCGAGCTACGGACATATTCGAAATTTACCGACTAAAGATCCGAAAACTGATAATTTAGGTTTTGATGTAAACAATAATTTTGAACCAAAATTCGAGATTATACCTAACAAAAAAGATGTAGTAAAAAAATTAAACGACTTATCAAAAAAGTTTGATAACATATTAATAGCATCCGACCCTGACCGTGAAGGGGAAGCAATAGCATGGCACGTAAGACAAATACTAACTGTGCCGGATGAAAAGATAAAAAGAATTGAGTTCAACGAAATAACACCAAAAGCAGTTAAGTATTCTGTCGAGCATCCTCGTGAAATAAATATGGATATGGTGCAAGCTCAACAAACAAGACAAATTCTTGATAAACTGGTAGGTTATAAATTGAGTCCGGTATTATGGAAGCAAATGGGTAATTATAACTTATCAGCAGGCAGAGTTCAATCTGTAGCATTAAGAATGATTTGTGAAAGAGAAGATGAAATAGAAGCATTTATACCACAGGAATATTGGTCTATACACGCTGAACTATCAAAAGAAGGTAAAATATTTGAAGCAGAACTTTCTAAGTACAAAAATAAAGCAATAGAGAAAACAATAAAAAATGAAGAACAAGCTCGAAAGATTGTGGAAGAATTAAAGTCTTCAGAATTTAATGTTTCAAAAATAACAAACAAAACAACAAAAAGAAAACCTACAGCACCATTTATAACCTCAACATTGCAAAGAGCAGCAAGTTCTAAATTAGGCTTCGGCGTACAAAAAACAATGCAAGTTGCACAAAAATTATATGAAGGTATTGAACTTGAATCAGGAGCAGTTGGTTTAATTACATATATGAGAACGGACAGCGTCAGGGTGTCAGATGATGCTATGGCAATGGCGAAAGATTTTATTCTTAATAACTACGGAGAAAAATATTATCCTGAGAAGGCAAATATATATGTAAAGGGCAAACAAAATGTGCAAGATGCTCACGAAGCTATCCGCCCTTCATATCCAGATAAAACACCTGAAAGTATCAAACAATATTTAGATAATGACCAATACAGATTATATAAATTAATTTGGGAAAAATTCATGTCATCACAAATGGCGAATGCAGAAATAGCAAATAAGACAATTGATATTTCAGCAGGTGATTACACCTTAAAAGCAGGAACAAGTAAGACAATATTTGATGGATTTTTAAAATTATATAATGACAGTGAAGATGAACAAGAAGCAGAAAAAGAAGCTAAAATTCCTGATTTAAATGAAGGAGATAAAGTTGATTGTAATAAAATAAGCCCGAAACAACATTTTACACAACCACCTCCACGATATAATGAAGCATCACTTGTAAAAGCACTGGAAGAACATGGTATAGGTCGACCATCAACTTATGCAACAATTATAACAGTAATTCAAACAAGAAAATATGTAGAAAAAAAAGATAAAGCTTTACATCCAACAATTTTAGGACGGGCTGTATCTAAACAGTTAGTAGAACAATTCTCAGATATTATGGATTACAAATTTACAGCAGGAATGGAAGAAAAACTTGATAAAATTGCAGAAAAGAAAGCAGTATGGAATAAGGTTTTGAAAGAATTTTATGATCCATTTATGGAAGAAGTTCAATCCGTAATGAAAACTGCACATAAAATAAATATTGAAACAAATATAAAATGTCCAAAATGCGGAAAACCAATGCTTGTAAAAAATGGGAAAAATGGTTCTCAATTTTTAGGGTGTTCCGGTTACCCTGAATGTAAAAGTATAATGTCAATTAATGTTCTAACGGAACAAGATGCACAAGATGAACAAGAACAAGAATCTGAAGTTTCACAAGAAAAATGTGAAAAATGCGGTTCAGAAATGATATTTAAAAATGGACCTTACGGCAAATATCTCCAATGTAAAAATGAAGAATGCAAGCACCGAAAACCATATCATAAATCAACAGGTGTAACTTGCCCAAAATGCGGACAAGGTGAAATTGTATTTAAGAAATCCAAAAAGGGAACTGTCTTTTTTGGTTGCAACAGATATCCTGATTGTGATTATGTTTCTTGGTATGAACCTGTTAAAGAGAAATGTCCGAATTGCGGAAGTATGCTTGTAAAGAAAATAACTAAAAATGCGAAAAAACTAGAGTGTACAAATAAAGAATGTGCATTCACAAAAGAAATGGAAGAAGAAGAATAGTTATGTATAAATTCGGTATAATAGGTTATCCTTTATCACATTCAATGTCGAAAGTAATTCAAGAAGCAGCATTCAAATCTGTCGGGTTAGAAGGTACATATGAAGTACTTGAAACAGAGCAAGAAGATTTGGTAACAAGAATAAAATATCTTCGTTCTAATGGATTTCAAGGATTCAACGTAACTATTCCATTAAAAGTACCTATTACTTTGTTTTTATCAGGCGTCGACAATGTTGCAAATGTAGCCGGAAGTGCAAATACAATCAAAATACAACCTGATATGTCAATGATAGGATACAATACAGATGTATATGGTTTTGTTGAAGCTATACCTGAAGATTTCAGAGAAGAAATACAAGGCAAAGAAGTTGCAATTTTAGGTAATGGCGGTGCTGCAAGAGCAGTTGGAGTAGGCCTTGCTATTTTAAAAGCATCTAAAATAGATTTCTATGCAAGAAACATTCTTAATGCAAAAGAAATGGTTGACGCGCTCAGAGTTAATTTCCCAAACTCAGAAATGAACTGTAAACAAATAGAAGGATTAAAAGAGCTTTCAAAATATAAGATTCTTATTAATACAACTCCTATAGGAATGAGAAGCAAGGCAATGGGAATTTCACCTATTGATGAAGACGTTGTAAAGACAATGAACAAAGATTCTATTATATATGATATTGTTTATAATCCATTAAAAACAGAGCTTATTAAACTTGCCCAAAAGCATGGCATTCAGACAATACAAGGTCTTGATATGTTAATATATCAAGGTGCGAAAGCTTTTGAAATTTGGACAGGCAAAAAACCTGATACATTAAAAATGAAAATAGCAGCTCTTGAAGCAATGGTAGAATAAACTTTATATCTCAACATCTTTCATCATTGAAATTAAAGTAGATATAGTTGATTCCATAGTTACACTATCAGATACTCTTTGCTGTAAGAAAGCATTTATCTGAGGCATTAATTCTATAGCTATATCCAATTTAGGGTTAGAGCCGGCATTATACATACCAACATCAATCAAATCCTTGTTTTCCCTATATAAAGCCATTAATTTACGCATTTTATATGCGGCTTGCTTATGTTCTTCTGTAACTATTTCAGTAAATAAACGGCTAATACTTCCAAGAACATCAACAGCCGGATAATGATTCATCTCCGCAACTTTTCTGGATAAGAAAATATGTCCATCAACAATACCACGAACCGTATCAACAACAGGGTCATTTATATCATCACCCTCCATTAATACAGTATATAATGCAGTAATAGAACCTCTTGGGCTATTACCACTTCTTTCTAGAATACGTTGAAGCCAAGAGAAAATAGAAGGTGGATACCCTTTTATTGTTGGCGGTTCTCCGATAGAAAGACCTACTTCTCTTCCAGCCATAGCACAACGAGTAACTGTATCTGTCATTAAGAAGACTTTTTTGCCCTTATCTCTAAAGTATTCACATACAGCAGTTGCCGTCATTAAACATTTCTGACGAATTAATGGCGGTTGATCTCCTGTCGAACAAACAATGACCGATTTTTTCATCCCTGCTTCACCGAGAGAATTTTCAACAAATTCTTTAACTTCTCTACCACGTTCACCAATTAAAGCAACAACGTTAACATCTGCATCAGAGTTTCGTGCAATCATACCAAGCATTGTACTTTTACCAACACCGGAACCGGCAAAAAGTCCCATACGTTGTCCTGCTCCAAGAGTAAGTAATGAATCAATAGCTCTTACACCTGTAGAAAACATTGTTTTTATTATAGGTCTTTCAAAAGGCCCCGGAGGCGGATTTTCTATATTTACCCAAGGAGCACCTCTTGTATCTAGGGGTTTCCCGTCTATTGGTTCACCTAATGGACTTATCAATCTCCCAAGTAAAAAATCTCCCATTGGTATACTTATTGCTTTACCTGTGGTCGTAACTAAACTACCTTGACCTATTCCTGCACCATCATATAAAAGAAGTAACTGTGCATTTTCACCTTTAAAAGCAACTACTTCTGCAGGTTTTTTTTCTCCTTCTGCTGTTTCTATAAAGCATAAATCACCAATTTTTAGTCCTGGTAATTTTACTTCTACAGTCAAGCCTAAAAGCTTTGAAACAGAACCTTTGTATGAATATAATTTGGTCGAATTAATTATATCAAATGCCTGTTTTTTTACAAATTCTATGGATTTTTCTCTACTTTGATTTAACATTTACTTACTCGAAATTATAATTTACCGATTCACCTATAGTATCAACAGCTTCTACTCTTATATCAGTTATTAGTTCAGAATATGAAATAACAACAATAGTAGGAATATGTCTTTCCAACAATTGATATAATGGAAGTCTTATTCTTGGAGAACATAATATTACTGGTTGAACATTAATGCTTTGATGTGCTCTGATTAATGTTGATGCTGCAGATTCAATAAGTTCTTGAACCTGTAAAGGATTCAACAAGAACATTGTACCAAGTTCTGTCCTTTGGCAACTGTCATCCAACGTTTTTTCCCATTCAGGAGACAGGGTTAAAGCATACAATATTTTATCTTTAGTACAATTTGCAAGACAAATTTGTCTGCCAAGTGCTGCTCTTAAACGTTCTGACAAGATATCTGGTTCCTTTGAAAACCTTGCATAATCACATAATCTTTCAAATATGTAAATAATATCTTTAATAGAAACCTTTTCTCTAATAAGATTTACAAATATTTTACGTAAATCACTTGTAGAAATAATTGTTGGAACAAGGTCATTAACCAATGTTGGATCTTGACTTTTAACCAATTCCATAAGTTTAAGAACATCTGTTTTTGTCATAATTTCATCAACGTATTTTCTCACGCAATCTTGTAAATGAGTTATTATAACATCAACTGAATCAACAGCTGTAATATCTTTCTGATCTTTTAAGAAGTTTGTATCCATCCAATAAGCTTGAGTTTGATAAGTAGGATCAACACCTATAATGGCATCCTTCGGAACTTCTTTACCCAATGCATCCCATTGATCAGCAATAACCATGCTTTTTTTTGGATATACAGTTCCAACTGCAACAGTATTACCACGAACTGAAATCATATACTCATTTGCACCAATTGCAGAAGAATCCATAATTCTAATATTAGGAATAATATAACCAAGTTCATCTGTAACACGTTGCCTCAAAGCTGCGATTTTAGGAAGTAACATACCATCTTGATCCGGATCCGCTATTTCTAATAATCCTGTACCAACTTGTAGATTTAATACATCAACCCCTAATCTTTCGTACATTCTGTTTGGATTTGTTAAATCACTCATACTCTTTTTAACTGCATCTAATTGCCCCAGTTGAGATTGAACATCTTTATTAACAGAAACAATCAAATAAGCAGCAGTAATTATCAAAGCATACACTGTAAACGTATACCAAGGAAGCCCGGTGTAGAAACTAGTTAAAGCGATTATAATCAAGAAAACAACAGTAAAAATTAAGCTTGACGGTTTACTTAAAATTTGCCCTGATAAATCACCGCCTAATGATCCGCCTGAAGCTGTAGAACGAGTCATTACAATACCGGCTGCAATCGCCATTAACAAAGATGGTAACTGAGCAGCCAAACCATCACCAACTGTTAAAACAGTATATTTTTGAACCGCTTCCCCTGCAGCCATACCATTCATTAATACACCTACACATAATCCGCCTACAATGTTAATTACAACGATGATGATACCTGCCATAGTATCACCTTTTACAAATTTCATAGCACCATCCATAGAACCGTATAAGTTAGATTCTCGTTGTAAATCTTCTCTTCTTTTTACTGCTTCTTCAGGTGATATTAATCCGGCGTTAAAGTCAGCATCAATTGTCATTTGTTTACCTGGCATCGCATCTAGTGCAAATCTTGCCGCAACTTCGGCTATACGTTCAGAACCCTTTGTAATTACCATAAATTGGACTATTGTAATAATTATGAATATTACAAAACCAACAACCAAATTACCGCCTGTTACGAAATTTCCAAAAGCATCAATAACTTCTCCAGCTTCACCTTTTGCAAGTATCAACCTTGTGGATGCAATAGATAAAACAAGTCTAAACATTGTACCTATTAATATAATAGACGGAAATGACGCTAATTCTAATGGTCTTTGTATATACAAAGAAATCATCAATAATAATATTCCAAGCGTAATATTAAAACTTATTGCAAAGTTTACAATCCAAGATGGGAGTTCAACTATAAGTAAAACTATCAGCAATATTACAAATATTGCTAACCCAATTTCACTTATCATTGATGGTTTTGCACCTTGCGGCTGTGCCATTATATATTAACTCTCTTCCTGTTTTTTTAATGCTTTTTCTATTATTGAAAGCTGTGTTTCAAGTGTTGCATCAATTATTCCATTTGATGTTTCAACTATCACACCGCCCTCTTTTATCTCATTATCGGGAATTACAGAAATTTTTGCTTCAAAATATTCTCCTGAAAATATTTCTGAAATCTTATCCCTAACTATTTCTACATCCTTTGGCATGACTTTTAGTGTAATTTTATTTTCTGTTTTATGTATTTCTTCTACTACACCTTTTATCATAGAAATAATATACTCTTTATCGGTTTCTACCTGTTTATTAATTATTTTTCGCGCAATTTCCATAGAAACTTCATAAATACAATCAGAAACTTTCTCATAAACTTCTGTTTTATAATTAAAGAACTCTGTAAATTTACTCTTTAAATCTTCTATATCATTCTTTGCTGAGGCTAAACCTTCTTCGTATCCTTCTTTTTTTGCTTCTTCTTTTATTGCCAAAGCATCCTTTTGAGCTCGAGATACTATATTTCTATCTTCAGTTCTTCTGTAGCCTCTTCTTCTTGTTCCTTCACGTCTTTCTTCTCGTTGTTCGAATTTAATATTATCTAAAGAAAGATCCAAATTATCCTCTTTTTTCTTTTTCTTTTCTTTAGAAGTTTCTTCCTGAGTTTGAACAGTTGGTTGAACTACACCATCTTCTTTTTTTACAACATCCCGAGTTACTTGCACTGAAACATCTTCAATTATCGGTTCTTCGATAATAGGAGATTCTTCTGCTGTTTTTTTTATAGTTGTATATTTTTTTTTAATTATCATGAATTTTTTCTTCTATAGTTGTTACCAAAGATTGCAATACATACGGAGAAAATATATCCGAAGCAGGAAATGTTGTATCTAATATAAATTCTCTGACAGATTCTCTCTCATTAATTGCTATATTACTCAATATATCAGGCGATGTTGATTTTATAAGTTTATAATAATTTTTTAGTAATTTGGGAACATTTATAACATCGTGCACGGGTAATATTTTTTTTATTTCCTCTAAGGATTTTATAATTACTTTATGATCAATTTTATCCTCTATATTGCTCATTCTCATATAATTAATAACATGTTGAACATCTTTTTTGTCTAAAGAACCTAATATTTCATTAGCTTTTTGCTCTGGAAGTTTTTTCAAAATAATTGCTAATGCAGCAAGTTTTAAAACTTTTTTATCATTCGTAGACGGCGTTTTCATCTCAGATTGAACATTGGCTTTATTTAATTTTGCCTCATCTTCCGTTTTTTGAACCATATCATTCAAATTTGAAGTATTAACAGCTATTTCATACTGTTTTGGAGACAATACTCCTTTTTTTACTAATTTTTGAAGTTCTTCATTATAAACTTGCTTAACTTTATCTTCAACAAGATTTATAAGAGCATCCTGTGGCATATTTTTTATTATTGCTAATTTTGCCGTATTAAAGATATTTGCAGCAATAATCTGTAAAATAGCTTCTCTATTTTGGGGCGGTATTTTCCCTTTTATTAAGTCTATGGATTTATGAAATGTCCACTCACCAATAAATTGAGTTACTAAACTTGCTTGTTCTGCATTAAACTTTAGCTGCGAATCATTACTTAATGCTTCACCTGCCATAAAACAAAATTTTCTAACGGTTTCTACAATATTTTTCTTATCAGCATCAGTTAATATATCAGGAGCAGCGTTTGAACCGGGCTGTTGTAATACTTCCAACGCCTGTTTTGCCAAATCTGTTGCAAATGCTTTATAATCAAAACCGTTAATCGGCATTCCCTACTCTACTCCATTATGATTTTTCAATCCAACTCTTTAATTCTTTTAATGTTTTTTCGCTGTCTGATTGAGCCAAATCAGCAGATACTTCTTCAATAACTTCATCTAAAGATGACTCCGTTTCCTTGGCTTTTTCAATTTGTAATTGTTTTTGATGTTCTAATAATTCTTGTGTCAATATTGTCTGCTTTTCGATTAACTCTGCAGCTTTAAGATTAACATCAACAATCTGTTTTTCTTGTTCACTTGTTTTTTGCTTTAACATTCTTAGCTCTTCTTCTTGTTCACTTGAAGAATCCTTTAATTTTTTATGAACAAATACGAAACCAACAACCAAACCTACCAATAATAATACTATAGCCAGCCACCAAGGATTACCGGATGCATCAGGCACAGGTAAATTTACAGGTCTATCTGATGCCAAATAAGGGTCTATAGTTTCTGCAAAAGCAATAGAAACATTATTTGGATTTACTTTTGGTGATGCTGCTCTTGCTATTTGTGCCTTTAATTCATCTATTGTCATATTCGGCGGCATAGAGTCTGCATTCATTGTTACAGCTATTGATATATTTTCTATTATTCCAGATTTATAATATTCACTTACATGTTTTTTATCAACACCATATGTTTTTTCAGTTGCTTCTCTTGAATAATTCTTGTTTTGAGATGATGTAGAAGATGAATTTTGAAGACCATTCGGTAAATATACACTGACAGCATCTGAACCTTTGTTTGTATCTTGAGAAGTATCACCTAATCCTTCTCTAAATGTTTGTTCGGTTAAAGATGTTTTTCCATCAGGACTATATTGAATACTTGTTATTTCTTTAGGAACTTGGTTTAAAGATGTACTAACCGTTACAACATAATTTCCATGTCCTAACAACATATCTAATTGAGCGGCAACTTTATTTTGCATATAGGAATCATTTTCCTGAATTTTTGCAATCTGATCATCTATGGATTTTACCATGCTATTGTATACATTACCGTTAGAATCAGTTATTGAAATATTTTCAGCAGATAAGTCAACAACACTACCCATCAATAAGCTTTTTATTGCTTTTATAACAGATGCATCAAGTTTAACTCCACTGGCAACAGTCAGCATTACAGTTGCACTAATAGGTTTTTTATCGGCCTTAAAGAACGAACTTTCAGGTATTGAAACCAAAACAGTTGCGTTATCAACATTAGGCATTTTTCTTATTAATCTTGAAAGTTCACCATTAACAGCTCTTGCCAACTTTATTCTTTTGTCCTCTCTTGTTGATGTAAAGTCGTTCTTATCAAAAATTTCCAAGCCAACATTTTGATCTATCAATCCACTTTTTACAAGGACCAACAAGGCTCTATCTCTTTGAGAGTTTGTATATTTTCCAGCCTCCAGAAAAACTGTTGTTTTGGAACCTTCAGATTTTCTTTTAGCATTTATTTTTTCTCTTGCTAAAATGCTTTGGATTTCTAAAGCTTTACCTTGATTATCCGTTGTTACAATGTCAAATTGTTCTTTTTCAATTTTATCAATAACTTCACCATTTGACGATTTTCCACCTACGGACAAACATACAACTAAAATTATTACAAATATAATGGCGCATACCCCGCCAATAACCGAATAAAGCACTGTTTTATTCTGCAATAGTTCTTTTATATTCATAAATCCCTAATTTATATATAATCTTCTACTTGATATTATACTATTATTTTAAATATTGGGTAACTACTTTACACTTATTCATTATATTTTCAAGTTTTTATATAGAAATATTCATAACAGTATTATAAGCTGTTACAACTTTAGAAGTCATTTGAGCTGCAAGGCTTACTCCAAGTTCAGCTTTAGCTACTGCAGTCATAACATCATGTATATCAACATCTGAATTACCCATCATTTGTTGATTTAATAATTGATCAGGTTTTTCAACTTCTGCATTTAAATTACTAACCATGCCTGAAAGAACATTCTTAAAACTGACACCTTCCTGCTTATTTAGGTTGCTTAGACCAAAACCCTTTTGAGAAAATTCATCAATAGGCATTGAAGATGAAACATTTGAAAAAATATTTATATTTGGTACTAATCTATTTTCTATCATGTTTATGCCTTTCTATTACAGATAATTTGCGAGTACATTTTTTACATAATTCTGAGTTTCTCTAAAAGGAGGAACCCCATCATATTTATCAACATTTCCCGGTCCTGCATTATACGCTGCAAGAGCAAGAACAACATTTCCATTATATCTTTCCATCATACTTTTTAAGTATCTTACTCCACCATCTACATTTTGAACCGGATTATAAGGATCACTAACACCTAAAGATTTTGCTGTTGAAGGCATCAATTGCATTAGACCTTGCGCACCTGCAGATGATTTTGCTTTTGGATTATAACCGGATTCTTGTTTAATTACAGCATTTACAAGTTTTTCATCAACTCCGTGTTTTTTAGAAATTTTAGATATTAAATCCTTTATTTGAGATTTTTCTGTTTGCTTAGTTGTAGTTACATAGGGAATTGAAAAAATATTTTCGTCTTCTGTTTTAACATCCTGAACTTCTTTTGAAACAGTCTGTGCATTTACTTTTTTGGTAGTTAAAGAACCGAATTTGATATTATTTGCAGGCTTATTTACATTAAATCTTGTATGAACATTTAAAGATGATTTCATAACATCTTCAAAAGTTTTAAATTCAACACCTTCACTTAATTCAGCAGTTCTGTTTTGAGATTGTACATAATTACTAATCTGCTGTGCCCTTTGAATTGCAGCTGCTTGACCTGAAGAATTTAATAGATTTTGTATCATACCCGTAAACATTACACACTACCCTTTAATATTATTAGCTTCCTATAGTTGCCGCCTTATCTGCCATTGACTTTGACATTGTTATTATAGCTAAACTTGCTTCATATGCTCTTTGTGCCATTATAGCATCGGTTATTTCAACTAAAGGATCTACATTTGAAGTTCTTATATATCCGTTTTCATCCGCATCAGGGTGTCCCGGTTTATACAATCTGTCACCCAAAGTTGGATCTTCGACAACACCAGCCATTGCAACACTTCCAGAAGCATAAGGAAGAGTACCTGTTCCAAATGTTGATTCTTTCATCTGATTCATTACACTCAAAAATGAACTTCTGTCAGTTGATACTACCAACGGAATTTTTCTGACATAATTCGGTGTATCCAAGTTTGCTATATTCTTGGATGATATGTCTAATCTCATGCCGTGAACTTTTAAACCGTCACAGCCTACATTCATTGCGCTTAATATTCCCATTAGCCGTTACCCATATTTATAACTGTTTTCATTTCTGT
>DVJT01000187.1 GCA_018716565.1 Candidatus Avigastranaerophilus faecigallinarum
GAATCCTAAAATATCATTTTTTAATTCATAGCCTTCAGGAAGCTTATGAGTTCCTGCCGTAAAATCAAATATATTCCAAGTTAATGTCGGATTGCCCAATGTGTCATTTTTAAATTTTGCATTTTTAGGTAAATTGCGAGATGTATTTACTCCATATATTTGTTCTTGGTTTAATCTTTTGAATAAAATTCTTATCATACTTATTTTAGGAGTGCCCCCTAATACCTTATCAATTGGTTTTGGGTTGTATTGAATATTTGTTTGAAATGTTCTAAAAATATTATTTTCATTTACTTTTCTTTTTTGTATTTGTGAATTTTGTGTTAGTTGTAGATATTGTTCTACTCCATTAAATGCAATAGTCATAATTTTCTCCTTTACTTACATTCCAATAAATTAAAAAACTTATTAATCCGAATTGTTATATATATAAAAATTTTTAGAAAATAATAATTAACAAATTAAAGATAAATTTAAGAAATATTAAGATTGAAAATAATATAAAAATAATAAACCTATGTTACATTACTACAAATATAGTAAAAAATTTTGAAAGTTATAAAAAAAAGTGTTATAATAAAAGTGTAGATGGATAGCCCCGATATAGGGCAATAGAAAGTCCTAATCGGTACAAGTAAAATACCCGAGTTCGTTAGATAAAGCGAAAGGGACATATGGACAAAATACAATTTCACAATGACCTAAGAAGGTTAATTGAAATTTTACCGCCGAAGATTGTCGAAGCATTAAAGCCTTACAACTTGGATGATGCAATCGAATTGGTTTTTGATTTAGGCAGGGTTGGAGAAATACGTTATTCTGACGGGAAAACAGTTTTTTTAGGCGAAAGTTATATAGTCGACGAAGATATAGAGTATATAACATCAAGGATTCAGCCATTTACAAGTGATAATCGTTCAGGTATACCAGGGACATTGCACAGAATAAGTGCAATAAGAAACAGACAGTCTAAAGTAGTAGGGCTTACTTGCAGAATTGGCCGTGTTGTTACGGGTACTATTGCTTGTATAAAAGATATAGTTTTACAAAATAAAAGTATATTGTTCTTAGGTCGTCCTGGTGTTGGTAAGACAACTAAACTTAGAGAAATATCGAGATTAGTTGCTGATGATTTAGGAAAAAGAGTTGTTGTAGTAGATACATCAAATGAAATTGCAGGTGATGGAGATACTCCGCATCCTGCTATAGGTAGGGCAAGGAGAATGCAGGTTTCTCAACCAATATATCAAAAAGATGTTATGATTGAGGCTGTTGAAAACCATACTCCGGAAGTAATTGTAGTTGATGAAATAGGAACAGAAGAAGAGGCTCAAGCGGCAAGAACAATAGCTGAACGTGGTGTTATGTTAATTGCTACAGCTCATGGTAATACATTAGATAATTTGATAAAAAACCCGACATTATCAGATTTAGTTGGTGGTGTAAGTTCTGTAACACTTGGTGATGATGAAGCGAAAAGACGTGGTAGTCAAAAGACCGTACTGGAAAGAGAAAAACAGCCAACATTTGATATAGTTATAGAAATTATAGATAGAAATACATTGGCTGTATATAAAAATACTGCTGAAGCAGTTGATTATATATTACGTGGTTGGCCAATAAGACCTGAAATCAGAAAAGTTGATCAAGTATATGAAAACACTGAAAAAGCTGTAGAGGAAGTTGCTGTTCAAGAAAAAATTAAGGAAGAAGAAGATCTTGCAAGTCAGAAGCTTAAGTTTAGTTTTTCAAGGCAAGAATATGTAAAACAAGTAAAAGATTTTAAAAAGATATATATCTATGCAGTTAGTAGAACTGTATTGGATAAAGTTCTTGAACGTCTTAATTTGCAAGCAGAAATTACAAGAAATATAGAAGAAGCCGACATTGTAATAGTTCATAAAGCATTTGCAAAAGGCGGTACTAAAATTTTAAGTATAGCAAATGATTATAAACTGCCTATATATTATGTACGTTCAAATTCAATGTCGCAAGTACAAAAAGTGGTAAAAGAAGCACTTCATATAACAGATAGTGAAACTTTGCAAGGGTATTATGATGATGCTGAAAGGGCGTTGGATGAAGCAAAAGCTGCTATTCAAAAGATATTAGAAGGCGCTGATAATGTTGAATTGCAACCCCAAAATCAACAAATAAGAAAAATGCAACATGAACTTGTAGAACAGCATAATCTTTCAAGTGAAAGTGTAGGTGAAGGTTCTCAAAGACGTTTGCGGATTGTTGGTGGTAGTGATTTTAAACATGCCGGATAATATGATATAAAAAAAGAGGTTTTTTAAACCTCTTTTTTATTTTAAGAATTATATTTTATAAGTTAATAACTTTTAGAATATCATGTAAATCTGCTTTCGTTTTCTTAACTTCAGTAGCTGAGTATTTTATTGCACTATCAGGATCTTTTAGTCCATTACCGGTTAAAATACAAACAGAGGTTGAACCTTCTTTTACAAGTCCCATCTTATTAGCTTTTATTAAACCTGCAACAGAAGCTGCGCTACCCGGCTCAGCTAAAATACCTTCTGTTGAAGCCATTAATTTATATGCTTCAATAATTTCTTCATCTGTAACGCAATCAATTTTACCGTTTGATAAATCTCTTGCTCTTTCAGCTTGTTTCCAACTTGCAGGATTGCCAATTCTTATAGCTGTTGCAATTGTTTCAGGGTGAAGTATTCTTTCACCTTTTACAATAGCTGCTGCACCTTGAGCTTCATATCCCATCATTTTGGGTAAATGAGTTGATTTTTTAAGTGCGAAGAATTCTTCATAGCCTTTAAAATAAGCTGTAATATTACCTGCGTTACCTACAGGAATAAAGTGGTAGTCAGGCGCATCACCTAACGCTTCAATTATTTCAAATGCACCTGTTTTTTGTCCTTCTATTCTGTATGGATTTACAGAGTTTACTAAAGTTATAGGAGAATTTTTAGAAATTTCAATAACCATTTCAAGTGCTTCGTCAAAGTTGCCTTGAATTGCAATAATCTCAGCACCATACATCATCGCTTGTGATAATTTTCCAAGCGCGATGTATCCATCAGGAATTAAAACAAAGACTCTAACACCTGCTTTTGCACCATAAGCTGCAGCCGCTGCAGATGTATTACCCGTTGATGCGCAAATTATTGCTTTAGACCCATCTTCAACAGCTTTTGTAACTGCCATTGTCATGCCTCTATCTTTAAAGCTTCCGGTTGGATTTGCACCTTCATATTTTAAATAAACATTGCCTTTAAGACCTATTTTTTTTGCCAGATTATCAGCTTTTATTAATGGAGTATTTCCTTCATTTAAAGTGATAACAGGCGTTTTATCGGTTACAGGTAGATATTCTCTATATTTATTTATTAAACCTTGATAATGATTCTTTTCCATAAAAGCCTCCTAGTTCATAACTCTTAATAGGTTATCTATATTCTTAATACAATCTGATTTTAATAATTCTTTTAGTGCATTTTGTACATCTGCTTCTTTGCTTCTTTCTGTAATAACAACAATTTCTGCAGTATTATCATCTTTTGTACCCTTTTGCATAATTGTTGAAATGTTTATATTGTTTTTACCGCAAATAGTACCTATAACACCAATTACGCCCGGATTATTACTTGCATTTATAGCTATATAATATTCGTTATAAGTGTCCCCGATATTTATTTGATCAGCAATTTCATTATGGTTACAAATTGCTTGCGGAATAGGTGAATCGGATGCCTCAAGTTCAGCAGCTAATACGAGTAAATCCCCGACTACAGAACTTGCTGTTGGTTCAGCACCTGCTCCTGCTCCGGTAAAAATTAAATCTCCGACAGGGTATCCTGTAAGCATGATAGAATTTGTTGCATTTTTAACTTTTGCTAACAGATGCTTTTTGGCAACAAGCATAGGATGAACTCTTACATCAATCTTTCCGTTTTCTAAGACTTGTCCCATTGCAATAAGTTTTATTGTATATCCCAATTCTTTTGCTGATTTAATATCTTGTGCTGTTATTTTTGTAATACCTTCTCGGTATATCTTATTAATATCCACTTTTTTATTAAAAGAAATTGTAGATAAAATGGCTATTTTATATGCTGCATCAAACCCTTCAACATCACCTGTCGGATCAGTTTCAGCATAGCCTAATTCTTGAGCTTGTTTTAGTGCTGTTTCATACGATAATTCTTTTTCTGCCATTTTTGTCAGAATATAATTTGTAGTACCATTTAATATGGCAGCTATTTTAGTAATTTTATTAGCACATAAGATTGTCTTTATAGGCATGATTATGGGAATGCCGCCTGCAACTGCTGCTTCATATAATATTATTACTTTATTTTCTTTTGCAAGTTGAAATAATTCACTTCCTTTTTTTGCAAGTAATTCTTTGTTTGCGGTAACTATGTGTTTCTTATTCTTAATTGCTGTTTTTATGATATCAAATGTTGGATTTACACCGCCTGCAACTTCAATTACTATATCAATTTCAGGGTTATTAACTATTTCGTATGGGTCTTGTGTCAATAAGTTAGTATCCAAATTCTCAATATTTCTTTTTTTTGT
>DVJT01000188.1 GCA_018716565.1 Candidatus Avigastranaerophilus faecigallinarum
ACAACACCTATGATGAAATAAAAATATGTTGTTTTTATTGGGCAGTAAAACCAATATATATCAGCGGTGTTTTTTATATCAAAAGGAATGTTCTTTAATGTAAGTAATAAATATGTTATCGTATTGAAAACAAGAAGATGGTTTGCCATTATATGATAACTGTTCTTTCCAATTTTTTTAATAAAACTCCAATCTTTAAGAAATGGATAAATAACTTCTACAATAAATAATGTAATATAAATTCCGGTTAAACTTGTGGCAAATGCAAGCCAAGGATTAAAGAATTTGCCCCAAACTAAAAGATAATGTAAGCCAATTCCATCTATAGGTGAGAAATCTGTATTGAAAAGCCATAATATTCCTTGCAGAACTATAATACTATATACAACTTTGTGATTAAAAATATTTACTTTATTTTTTATTACATTGTTATAAATAAATCCCAAATGAATAAAGAATAGTGCAAAAAAGCTTCTTATAAAAGGTAAAAGTAATATATTATCTGAATATTTATCACAATTTGCTGCAATGATTGTAAAAATTAAGTATATTAAGAGTTTTATAATAGAATTTAATTTTATATATGAAAATAATTTATACAAAATAAGTGTTATAAATAAGCAAGGTACAAACCATAAAGGAGAAATTAAATCTATTTGATGTCCTGTTAAAAATGGCATAATAATTTCATTATATAAATTTACAGGCATTCCCCAAAATTTACCTACAAAAGGTGTAATAGCAAAAGTGATAAGTAGATAAGCAATTTCATATAAAAAATATGGTATTATAAGACTTTTTAATCTTCGTCCAACAAATTCAAAAAAACTGTAATTTTCATTATAAAGCATTCCTGCAATAAAGAAAAATAAGATAACCTGAAAAGAATATGGCGGAAACATTGGGATTAAAGAAAATTCTAAATGTCCTGATACAACAATCAAAATAGCAACTGCTTTTAAAAAGTTTATTTTGTTATCGAATACTTTTGTCATAAATTATTTATGTTCCATCCATTTACAATCAGATATGATCATATCGCTAAATATTGCTTTAAAAGATGACTTCTCCGGACTACAAGCATATATTCCTATATTAATTTCATTCAAAGCATTATTTAAGTGACATATACGCATTTGTTTGAAATCAGTTCCATTTAAGCTGTTTTCAATACAAAAATCATTTTCTCTTCTGCTTAATCTATAATACATTTCTGTAATATTAGCTGAGATATCTACTGTTGCCCAATCTGAAAAACCATTGTTTGTGACAACACTTCCCAACCGTTGAAATTCCGTATTCTCATATTCAACAGATGCTTTGAGCCAATTGTTGCTATCCAAGTATAAGATTATACCGGCTTGGTCGAAACGCCTTTTAGAAAAATACTTGACTTTTACTGTAAAAGAGAAATATTTTTCACCTATAGTTGTTTGAATAAAAGGAGCATTATCATGTTGAAAATTATAATATGTTTTCTGCCATAAATCAGTATTGGATTTTGTTATAAACTCTAATGTATTATCTATTATATTTACATTTGGCGAATTATAATATTTAATATTCTCTTTTAAAAAATACTTCTTCATATAAAAATTATATAGCAATCAATCTAGTCTGCAATTTATTAAGAAAGTTTTTTAAATATCTTCAAAAAAATAAAAAAAACGGAGAGAGAGGGATTCTCTTGCTCGTTCGCGATAAACGGCGTTGTAAAAGAACAAGCAGTTCAGGAATATTTGACAGACAGTTCAGGAATTTTGGGGCAGATAAATTTAGTTTTGATGCGGTAAATCATAGATTTACCACATCCTACTTGCTTCTTGAAGCTGGAGCAGATGAAAATGCGACCTTTATGAAGTTAAGTGCAAAACAAACAGTCTTTTATGGACACAAATTTGATTTAGAAAAAGTATTTATTGATTATTGGAATAAAAGATTTGAAACTAAATCGACTGATATTGATAAAGTATTAGAGTATTTAAAAGAATCGAAAGTTGGGAATAAATACTACCAAATTTTAACTGGTAATAATTCAACTAAAAAACCTTTTTTGATTTGGTTTTGTGATTTAGAAAAAATTAATCCTGAGATAAGTTCAAAAAATTATTTATTAATTCTCCACACCTTTAGGCAGAATGTAATTTATATAGATAACCGGTACAGAAATCTTCCGGAAGAAGTTTTAGCAACAATACTAGCTGCTGCTAGTATTAATACAGATGGAGAGTCTTCAGAGATTGAAGAACTTGTTAGTTGTGGAGTAATGGCATCAGTTTGGCAAGATTTTATTACTAAAAATCCAAATTTAAACAACAATCAAAATGAAATAGTAACTACCTTCAATAGAATGATAGAGCTTTTAAATATGGAAAAACAAGATGTATTTGCGAAGGGAGATTATAACAACTTTTGGTTGTTACAATTTGCGTTGAAAAATTATAAAAAAACATCTAAAGGTTTCAGAAATAAAGATTTAAATACATATTTTGAATATAATATTTGAGCTATATAAAGTAAAAACTGTTGCAAGTAAAAACGGAATTACTTTATGGCTTATGTATCCTGAAGATATGAAAAAATAGTCCCAAACCAACCTTTTAAGTGAAATTGGTAAGGGACTAAAAAAGTTAATGTAAAAGGTATTTTGTTATTAATTTTCATCATACCATTCAACATTTCTTGTTGCATACATAATTGCCGCAATAATCACAAATAGTATAAAACTTCCTATTAATAAGGACAAATCTTTAATTACCAAAAGTGTATATAAAAATGTATACAATAATGTCATAATAACTGTAATTAAAATTGTAAATTTAAAATCTTCTCTTTTGGTTAAGACAAAATAAGTATAATAAGAAATTAGTCCAACCGTAAATAATCCAGCAATGATATATGCTAATAAAAATGGCATAAATTCAGATATAGAAGTTAATAAAAGATAAAATATAAGTAACGCTCCTCCCATAAGCATATATTGTATTGGATGGATTGGGTTGTTTTTTTGTGATGTTATTTCAAATACATAATAAGCTACAAATGTAAGCAGTAAAAATAAGAAAGCATATTTAACAGCTCTTGTCGCCATTCTATAATTATCTACAGGTGTTAATAATGATACAGAAACTACTGCTGTATTATTTTTTTCCATTATTGAAGGATTATTTAAATCACTAATATCAGTCTTTATAGTTGCAATTTTAGGGATTGACCATTCTGCCGTAAAATTCTTGTTTGTTACAGACCTATTTGTAGGTAAAAAATCTCCTTCAAAACTTGGGTCTTTCCAATCTCCATTAATTTTAATTTTACTTACAGTTCCAAAAGGTTGAACTGAGAGTACATTTAAACCTCTAAGTTTATATTTGATTTCAAAAGGAATATTTTCTTGATTAGTTGTTAAATATTTTATGTAAATATTATCATCAACAGTTTGAAACTTTTCGTTCCCAATTCTAAATTCAGGAGCTTCAATAAAGCCTTTTGGATCAGTCACATCAAAAGTTAACTCTGACTTGATATTTTTCAAAGTTCCATATGAATTTTTAAAGTATCCACTAGCAAAAACATCTGCCGTATAAACTGGAATTTTAAATATTCCTTTTTTTCTAATTTCTGTTTTTATATTTACATTTATATTATAATCTCCAAGTTTTAGAGCTTGTTTTGGATTTTTCTTATCTTTTCCAATATTTAAAATCATTGCCGGAGCATATAATGTTTGAGATTTTGCCCAAGATTTTTCTATATTTTGAATAGCTTCTTCTTTATAGGATTCTCTATCATTAATTATTCCAAACAAAAATGCTATTGGAATTAGTAAAATAATTAAAGAAAACAATATTACATAAAATTTTTTTAATTTATTATTTAAAACTTTACGATCAGGCATATTGAAATCTCCTTATTAATTTTTTAATGCAAAAGATATTTTGTCCAAGGACTGTTATCATCGTTTAATAAACCTTGAGCAATGCTGATGATACCATACAAAGAGCCGTCATTTCCGTTCCACATAGCTCTTCCAACAATATACCCTTGAGCAAACTCAGCCCAATTATGATAAAGTTCTCTCGCACATTCATACGCTGACATTATGTATTGCCAAGCTTGTTCTTCTGTAATGTAGCCAACATCACAGCAACAACGAGTAACTAAAACTAATCGACCTAAGTCCCAAGCTTTAACTGACATTGTTTTGAATTCACTTGCACCTTTTACAATGTGTTCATCAACAAGAACTTCCAGAGATTCTTTTATATTACCTACATAAGCCATTAAAGAACGGTCTTTTTCTTCTTCCAATAAAATATCTACATTAAATTCTTGAGCTGAATTTGCGATTACTGGTCTTATTGCTTCAAAGTAAACATTATGTCCTCTATGCAATAACCATTCTAAAGTTTCTAGAGCTGATTCACTATCATATATTCCATAATAGTCACTTAATCTACCTGCAACATCTTCTTTATCAGGTTCTGTTTCAATACAATTGCAATAATATCCATTTTGTTCTGAATTAATTGCTCCGATGTTTATTGCTGCGTATTGCTCTCTACTTAATACAGGAGCACTTTCATTATAGACATATTTAATATCTTTAAAACAGTTAATCATTCTTTTGATATTATTTTGAAATCTTACTAAATCCATTAATTATTCCCTTTATCAGCTAATTCTGCAAACACGAAAGAACCTTGTTTCTTATCATAAGAAATAGAATATTTTTTCTTAGGTTCAACATTTACTTCAATTTTTTGTGGGTCATAAGTAGTTCTTACCCATTTATGCAATATTCCAGGTCTTTGAGTTTCATATTGTAATTCTAAAACGTTAGTTCCAGGCACTAAATAATGACCTCTTTGACCATATCCAACAGAGATTTGCATTTGAGGTTCACCATTGATTGTTAAACAATTAACAGTGTTGGTAAAACCTAGCGGATGCCACTGACAATCTTTAATTACCATAATTGATGCATCAGGGTTCTCACTTTCAAATTTTTTCTTAGACATAGAGTGCATATACATTGCAACTCCTTGATAAACAAAACTTAAAACAATTAAGCCGCCTACGATTAGAATATACTGAGTCATGTCCATTTTTTCCTCCTTACTTTTTAATGGTTGCTACTTTAATAGGTGGTTCATTTTCAATTTTTGCACCCAACTTTGAAAGCATTTCTTCGTAATCTTCGCCACTGAAGTTAGTTGCATCAATATAATCTTCTTTTCCTGTTTCTTTACTTACATAATAAATATCTTGATCATCTTCACTTTTCGTATTCGAATCTTTTGAATATTCAGACCAATAATATTGATCGATAGCGAATCCTTTTATTATTTTCCCGAATCTTTTTATAATAAGCTGGTTATCATCATTAAAAATAATAGAAATATTATCTAAATAATAAACTTTGTATAGCATCCAAGCTATAATTACTATTCCAGCAATTGCCGAAATTAAAAAGCTATGAGTAAACCTTCCTACAAGATTGTAAACAAACCATCCTGCACAAAAACCACACACTGTCCAAAATAATTTTGTTGTAATTTTCCCTTTGTACTCTTTCATAAAAACCTCCAGATATAATAATTTAGCAATTCTTTATATAATTTCTGATTGTTAGATTATATTTAAGGTTTTTTATTAATTCTTAATTAACCCAAACAAACATCAAAAAACACCATTGTCATGATGTTAAGGATACAATAAAAATATTTAAAGTAAATACTAACTATACAAATCTTTGAAAATATGTTTTTTCAGTATTTGCAGTTAAAACTTTACCCTCTTCTTTAGCTTTATTAATTATTGTTTTTAAATAGTTAATCATAGGTAATGAAGTAGAATGTTCACTACTAATTTTATTAAAAATTACATTTTGTTTTTGTTCTACAGTTTGTTTAGAATGTAGGTTGGGTTTTAACCCAACATAAACTTTGATTTTGGATATAATATATTAAAAAGATAATTATATTGTTGGGTTGCGTTTTATACTAACCTAACCTACGGACTTCATTCCCTTTTTTCAGCCTCTGCTCACTCGTGCTCGAACCTAAAGACAAAACTTCGTTTTGTGAGGGTTCTCATCCCTTTTATATCTTCAAAAAATAAAAAAAAACGGAGAGAGAGGGATTCTCTTGCTCGTTCGCGATAAACGGCGTTCAAAACGAAAATTCTTCATTTCCGTTTTTCAGCCTCTGCTCACTCGCGCTCGAACCTAAAGACAAAACTTCGTTTTGTGAGGGTTCTC
>DVJT01000189.1 GCA_018716565.1 Candidatus Avigastranaerophilus faecigallinarum
TAAAATTGTCAAGCAAAATGATTTAGATTTTACACTTTTGTAAATGTAAAAATAGGGTATAGGCAGATTTTATAGAGATTACCAGAAAGTACTAAGTAAGATGGAATTTATTTTTATAAAACAATCAAACTAATTAATATTCATTTTATATTTTGGCAAATAATAGTTGTATTAGGAAACTTTAAATTATTTTAATAAATTCATTGCAGCATAATTTCCATAAAAAATAAAGTACAATCTTTTAATTCTTTACATCAATCTTTTTCTGTTTTAGAATTTCTAAAGCTTAGAAATAATGGAATAATAACAATGTATGAACAAAATAAAAATTTAATAGCCATCAAAGTTCGTCCAATCACCGAAGATTTGAAGGGCTTCATCTACCCCATTTTTTACTATGAACATGATACCTTTATTCCTGTTAGCAAAGAAGATTTTCCAAATAATAACTTAGTCATCGTTCATCAAAATAAAATAAGAGAAAGTTACTATTCTGATATTGATGATAGATATGAAGATATGGAATTATTTTGTGTTTCAAAATACTATGAAAACGACAATTTTGATGAAAATAAAGACAATTTAAATTTTTCCAAATATAATACAAATCCTACTTATATATCTAACTATATACCTAAAAATAAATACAAAAATTGTTTTTTATTAGATGCTGAAATTTGCAAAGACTCTGTGATAAGGTGTTTTTCACCCTTTAAGCCAACCGAAAACCTTTATTTCATTAGAAATGCTGGATATATTTTAGGTCCATTTAAAATAAAATCAAAAGAAAAAAATAGTGATAATTCATATGGATATTATATAGATCTCATCGCTGAAGAACGGTTGCAGCCATTCACGTATAATACGGAATATAATAATTATTCTATATATAAAATTAAAGAAAACGAAATAACTTTTCCAAATATAAACAAAACCAAAATACAGATAGACAAATATAGCAACGATTATCCATGGAATAATACTGAATTATCATATATAGAAGATGCTATAAATTTCATAAAAAATAACAAAGGGGAATGGATCGATTGGTCACCTGATGATGCTCTAGTATCATGGGGAATTAAATTAGTTCAAGATAAACTTTCTCAAGAAATTTCTTTTAGCCAACGTAGAGAATTAATTGAACAAATACGCCGAATTAAAACTACAGATAAAGAAAAACTTTCTAAGTTAATTCAAAAGTTTTCTGAAACAGAAGAAAAAGATCAAGCCCTCAATCAATCAATTTTTAATTTTGTCTGCAAAAAAGAAAATATCAAATATTTACTAAGCACTGCTGGAGAGGATTTTATCAATGTAATTGAGGGCGATATATCATTAAAACAAAAATTTGGTATTCAAGACAAACAGAAAATTAAGAAATTACAAAAAGAATTAGACAATATTTCTGAGGAAAAATCTAAATTAGAAAAAAAAGTTGATGATCTTAATAATCAACAATTTACAAATTTATCAAATCAATTGACCCAGCTAAAGGCGTCAATTGATTTGGCAAACAATGAATTAGAAGAAAAAAAAGAGCAACTACATCAAGCCGATATAATGCTTGAATATCCAGCAATAGAAATGAAGTATATTCAGTTTCGTAATGATGCAGAAAATTACTCAAAAATTGTAGAGCAAAAAAAGGTAGAAATAGATAGATTAACAGAAATTAGAGACAAGATATCTCAAGAAATCCCTAAAATAAAAAAAGAATATAAAGATGAAATTTATAAATTAGCTCCCATTGTAAAAATGCTAAATGAAGCTGATTTTGTAAATGAGGAACATGATTATTCATTTACCCCGAAGAAAGGTAAAGAGTATTCAATAAATGAAACTATTAATTCTATTTATACTCATTTTAAAAACCAAAATAGGGTTCTTGAAAAGAGAGATATTGTTAACTATTTGGTATCAATAATAAATAATTTTTTTATTGTTTTTTATGGAAAGCCTGGGGTCGGAAAGACATCCTTAGTTCAAGAAATAGCCAATAGTCTTGGGGCAAATTTAAACAAAATATCTGTCAATAAAGGGTGGACATCGCCAAAAGATTTATTAGGATATTACAATGCATTAACAGGGCATTTTATAGATGCAGAAACAGGACTACGTAAATTTATAAAACAAGCTGATAAAAATAATCCTTTCGAATGTTTATACATTACATTATTGGATGAAGCTAATCTAAGTCCCTTAGAATACTATTGGTCTAATTTTTTAAGTGTTGCTGATGACCAAATCAAAAAGATAAAGCTTCAATCAGACAAAGCTCCAGATGAAATTACGTTATTTGATGGATTAAAGTTTATAGCAACTATTAACATGGATGAAACGACAGAAGCATTATCGCCACGCATCATAAATAGATCCTGCGTATTCTATTTACCCAATGAATATAAAATTCCTAGCTTAGATAATTATTTTCAATCAGATCATTATCCTATATCATATCAATCATTGAGAAAAAATTTTGGCTATGAAAATATTCTTCAAAACAATCACAACGCAGAAAAATATGGACAAGATAAGCTAGATGCCATATATGACCTACTAAGCAAAAATAAAAGTAGAAGTACCATATCTATTTCAGCGAGAAAACAAAAAATGATTCGAATGTATATAGATACAATGACTAAGATTGGTGATAATAACAATGATTTAGGTTATGACAACTCAGATGTTCTAGATTTTGCAATTGCTCAATACATCTTACCGGAAATACGCGGAGATGGTGAAAAGTATAAAGAATTACTGAAATTACTTCTAGATGAAATATCTCCCTATACATTTTCAACCTCAATACTTCAAAAAATTGTAGAAGAGGGACAAGAGAATTATGATAATTTCAACTTCTTCTACATCTAATCTCATCAAAGATTTTGAACTAGTTATCTCCAAAAGCCCAAACGGTGAAGAGCGTAAGTCTCTTAAAAGCTCCACACCGCACACACCGCGAGACTATTGTACTATTAACGATACAGATCAAATATATTTTAATGCAACATTAAATACCTGTAATAAAAATCCCTGTTATTTGCAAATAGGTGACATATTAATAGCGGGAACACCACGTGGACAAGAAAACATTGAATTCCGATTTCGTGGTAACGGTGCTTTTTTTCAAAATTTTTGCGGATACGCTCAGCTAACACTGCAAATATATACCTCCAATAGAAAAGAAGAAAAAAACTATTATTTGCAAGTATGTACAGATAAAATAAAAAAAGAATATATTGAGGATATCCTAATATATTTAGATAGCAAAATTGAAAATATTTTTTTTACAGAAAAAACCATTACTTACAGTTCAAGTATAAAAAATCAATCAAATTTTCAAAACTACAATCAACAGATAATTGTTGCTGAAGAATTAACTTCTTTTTTCTCAGGAATTAATCTCAACCACATGAACTACAACAAAATATCTGAAATAAAAAAAATATCCAATATAAACAAAGCAGCATTAATAGACAATTCTTCAATATTGTGGTTATCACAAAATACTTCAGAAATATATAAATCAACAAATAACAATATAAAGATAGGACAAAACAAATATCAATTAAACAAAATTTTAAATACATCCTTAAACATAAAAAAAGATATATATGAGAATAATATCATTCTTTCATACATCTCAAATATAATTACAACAATAAGTAATATATTACAAAAAATCTCAGCAGAACAAAAAAGAAAAGAATCAGACAGTAATGTAATTCCAAATAATTCATTTGAATACTTATATAGAGATTATTTAATAAAAACATATGAGCTAAACAAAAAAAAGTGTATAAAAATAATATCGAATCTAACATCAATTAGAAAAAAATTAGCTAAAATTTACGGCAAGACTACGATATACAATTTAATTTCAAAGCCCCATATGACAATGTGCTTTAAAAACAATTTCTTCTATCAAAAAATATATCCGTTATTGCTAAATTGGTGGAAGTGTTCAAATGTAACAGCCCTTGAAAAAAATGATATACCATTAGAAAATATAGCTAAATTATATGAGTATCTATGTTTATTCAAAATTTTTGATGCTATAAATAGTGTACTAAATATTACTCCATTAAAACATGATAGTACATTACTTCTAAAGTCAAAACAATATATTTGGACTTTAGAACAAGGCGAAACTATTACCCTATTTTACGAGCCTATAATATTTAGCATTCCAAAGGAAACAGGTCTAATTCGTGTATCCAAAACTCAAGATGAACGATACAACTATTATACTCCAGATTTTGTTATAAAATATTGTAATAAAGGATATGAAACTTTCTGTATTTTAGATGCTAAATTTTCAAACGTAAAAATTGACAATATATTTAAATATTTTACCGATATAACTAATGAGCAATTCAATCGAGATAATATAATATTGATATCAATAATAAAACCAGAATTTGCTAATACAGCATATAAATATAATAGTCTTTATATAAATGATATTTTTTCTAAAAATGTGACATTGCCTGAATTATCAGAGATATACTTATCTGCGCCTAAGTCAAAAACTAAATTACAAGATATAATTCAGATATTTATAAAAATATCTAAAGAGAAATATTTTGAGAAAAATCCCATATCCCGTAAAAAATATACATACAAATCAAGTTCTATATTAGATGATACAAAAATTTCTCTAATTAAAGGAATGATCCTTAGGGGAGACAATTTACAAGATATAGCATTTTGGTTTGGAGTAAACTTAGGTAGAATTAGTGAAATTAAAAGTGGAATAAAATACAATGACATCCTCCCTGCGGATAAAAACAATCTTCCTCCACAAGGACCATATCCATCTTTATCAGAATTATTCAAGCAATAAAGCTTTAATATCACAGATAAAAAACAGGTATTATGTTTACACTTTCTGTCAGTGGCAGATAAGTCTGAGCTAAACAAATAACAGCCCCTTCTCCCACTTGAAGCCCAGCTTTTTTTAAAACATCAAAATTTTTTATGTCTTTCTTATCTGGATTGGTCTTTTTCTTTATCTCAATAGGATAAACTTTCCCGTTTTCTTCCAAAATAACATCTATCTCTTTTTTATCTTTATCACGATAGAAAGAAATATTAGGTTTCCTTCCATTATGGATATAACTTTTCAATATTTCAGCAACAACAAATGTTTCCAGTATTTCACCACTTTTAGCACCTGTTTCCAATGTTTCAGGAGTATTCCATTTAGTTAAATAACAAACTAACCCCGTATCCATAAAATATATTTTAGGCATTTTGGTCATCCGATTGCTAATATTTTTAGAAAATGGATACAACAAATAAATTAGCCCAGATGTTTGTAAAATAGATACCCAACGTTGCACTGTTGATACGGGTTTCCCTATATCTCGTGCAACATCTGAAAAATTCAGCAATTGTCCGCTTCTTGCAGCTAATGCTGTTAAAAGTTCCAAAAACTGCATTTCATCACCACTATCGGTCAAATCGCGAATATCACGTTCAATATATGTCTGAACATAAGAACTGTAAAAATCTTCCCAATCAATATTTTCATCATTATTTAAGGCAGGATAAGAGCCTCGCCAAATAATTTCATAAAGTTCTTTTAAATCTAAACTTTGGGCTTCCTTACTTCTTGTTGAAATCCATTCAGGTGTGGGAACAAATTTATCATAGAAAGGTTTTTCCGCCAACTCAGGTAAAGAAAAGCCTTCTAAATTAAGGATTCCCACCCTTCCAGCAAGGCTTTCTGATACACCTTGCATTAAATGAAATTGTTGTGACCCCGTAATCCAAAACATTCCTTTTTGCTTTTTCTCATCTACAAGGGCTTTAATATACGGTAAAAGTTCAGGAGCATACTGAATTTCATCAATCAATAAAGGAGCTTCAAAACGTTGTAAAAATAAAGCAGGATTCTCTTTGGCCAGTTTACGATTTTCCAAAGTATCCAAAGAAACATAATTACGATTCTCTTCACAACATCTAAATACCGTTGTTTTACCAACTTGCCTTGGTCCTGTAATTAATACAACAGAAAAAGAAGAATTCATCCGTTTTACGGCGTTTTCAATAGTTCTTTGAATATACATTTACAAACTCCGACTAATTTATCATCTAATATTAAAATAGTCAGAAACAATTAAAAGTCAAGAGAAATGCGACTAATTTATCATTTGATGCTAAATTAGTTGGAATTTTTATCATTTTCATTTTAGAAAATGCCTAATATTGGGGATTTTCTAAAATAAAATAAGAATTTCATAAATTTCCTCATCGGTAAATTTGGGAATTTTTGAATGTCTTTTGAAGAAAAAATTTCCCTATCGGTAAAATTTTGTAGGTTAAGCACAATATATCAGTTACTGTATTGTTTAGTAATCTCCGCAAACCAAAATATAGTAATAAAAAATGTGGTGATTAAGATTTAACAAATAATATGAATGCCAAACTAATCAAAATTTGGGACCTGACATCATTCTCAAAATAGCAAAAAATTAAATGGTAAGTGATACAGAGAGATGATACAATAAATTTTATTTGTATAAATTAACTCATTGATGCAATTGCGAACACTCTTGATGCTCGCCGATGTTATTGGTGTGATTTGAAAGATATAATTAAGCAGACTAAGAAGCGGTTGTTATGATATCCAATTTTGGGGTATTAGACCTTCATTATTTTTAGACCAATCAGCTATTTCCATAATATTTTCAAAATTTCCCCATACTTTGGGATCTGCGTGGTCAAGAACAATGATTTGGACTTTCTCTTTTGTGCTATTTATATATTCATTAAATAATTTAAATATCTCAATGACGCTTTTAATGTCATCTTTATTGCTACGAGCTTCGAGTTCTTTAAGGTCTTGCGGCATTTCACTTGGATTTGGAAAAAATACTTGGCTTGGCTGGTCAAACATTATGAAATTAAATACATTGCAATTATTATTTGCAAAATATTTATGAAAAGCAAGCAATATTGCTAAATGGTATGCTAGCCAGTTTGAAGCGCTTCCTGTTTCTGATAAGTAATAAGGTGTTTCATTATCACTTTTTTTAATTTTAACTGTTAAGTCATTAACTTCAAATGAAGATACATTTTTAAATTCCACAAAATCAGGCAGCAAATTTCTTGTATAAGTAATAATTTTATTCAATGCTTCATAAGGCTTTATTTCTTTATACGGATATTTGCTTAAATCCTTTTTTATATTATTTATTTTTTCTAATAGTGCTTCATCTTTAACTTTAAAGAAATCAAGTAAGTTTTTAGCTTTTGCTATATCAGAAATGAAGTCCTCAATGATATTTACATTTTTACTCTTATCTAATTTTTTATACATATCTAGAATTTTGTTTATATCATCATTTGTTTCGGCTATTTTCTCATCTACTTCAGCCAATTCTTTATAGTTTCTTGATTGGTTTGTGATACTTATATAGTTCTTGTTTTCAATTTCTTCTAGATTTTTACATAGTTTGTCTATATTAGATATAACAACACTATCTTGGCTATTATTAAGGCAAAAGTTTTTGATAAATTTTGATAATTGAAGCCTTTCTACTCTATCATTAGATAAGTTGATAGTATTTTCTAGTAAATTAATGGTTTTAAGAATAGACTGCTTTTTAAGTTCATAATCTTTAAGTTTGTTATAAAGTGGACGTAATTCTTTTTCTAAAGTCAAAATTTCTTTAGCAATCTTGTCACCACCATCAAATGATAATGATATATCTGTTATTTTCTTTTTTATAATTTCTTCAAGTAAACTTCTAATATTTACGACATTATCATCTAAAGCTTTCTGCTTTATGATACCATATTTCATTGCTTTTAGAATTATATCTTTATGTTGTAACAACTGTTCAGTTAAATATTTTTTATTTCCCTCTAATTCTAACTCTAATTTTGCTTGTTCTTTTTTAAGGGCATCTGATTTAATCTTGTTAAACATATTTTGTGAAGTTTCTAAGCCTAAAGCGACATTGAATATTTTCTTTAATCTGTCCCTGTAATCCGATAAATCAGACTTATATAAAAGGCAATTAGGGTTTGCAACAAGAGATTGGGTTTGAAAGTTAAATGCGACTAAATCTCTAAAGCTTATACGGCTGCTATATGTTCCTTCTTTATTTTCTTCAAAAAAAGGTATACCCATAATATTATTTATAAATTTTTTGAACTCGTCTTTGTTATTTACATTCTGTATTGGTTCTATCGGAGTTTCAAGATTTTTACCTTTTTCAAACTGCATACAGAATCCACTTTTAGGCAGATTTTTTCTAATAAATAACATTTCTTCGTCATCACATAAAAGTTTGATACCAAACCAATCAACACTATCTCTTATAATGCCAATAGGAATTTTGTTTTCACTGGCACATAAACAATAATCGGTTATATGGACTATTGCAGATTTTCCCGTTTGAGATAATCCGTGAATAACATTTACTTTGCCTTCAACAAAATTTATAGTTTTTATATCAAGCTCTTTATTTTGAGGCCATAATATTATTTCTTTAAGTTGTATATTCATTATAGACTAACTCCCAAAAAATTGAGAAAACGAAACAGGTCACCATTAGAAAATAACATTCCTAAACGCTCAGCATTTATAATTAATTTATTTTTATGATTTGGTAATTTTTGAACAGTGATTTGGATATCACCTTCATCATTTATAGATATCAAATTAAGCCTAATGCAAAAAAGCAGACAAGTCATTGTATACTCTTTATATCTTAATATGTTTGTTTGATATGTTCCGAACAACTTATCATTCTCATTTATTTCTTTTATCAGAGAGTCTAAAACATTTTTCCTTTTTATACATTTTCGAAAATTACTGTTTATTATAATGGGCATCATTGAAAAAATATGAAAGATACTAGGAAAGCTGTTATTGGTGGCATTTCTTATGTATGATTCTACAAATTTTGCAATGATATATGCTCCTAAGGCAGGGTTCTGAAAATCATTGCAATATCTATCATAAATGTTATTATTGCTCATTTAATCGTACCTTGTAGTCTGGGTGCCACCCTATAGAATACTCTATATCATCATCTTGATTAGCTAGAAAGTTGTATGCCCCTCTTGATATACATTTTTCATTACCTTGTATAGATACTCCAGATATATACACTTTTTCTTCTAAACAGTCTAAATAAAGTGCTTTACCTTTATCTTCACTATTCAATGTAGGTTGCATATTCACACGTAACTTCTTTTCATTCCAAGAATTATATAAGTTTGAATAGGTATTATTGAGATCTTCTTGTGAAAATCTTCCATCTCTGAAATCATTGTTTCTTAAGTATTCCCAAGATAGGTAATCAGTTGTTGCAGAATCGATAATATTTTTATCCATATTTATAATTTTTAATTGTTTTATATATCTGTCTGAATAATTATTATGGTTTTTACAAATTTGTTCTTGCGTTGGATAGTTGATAATTTCGACTTCTCCATTTAATTTTAAGCATTTTTTTAAGAAATCACTGTATTTAATTTCTATTAAGCTAAGTTTTTTATTTTTCTCATTTACGGCAAGTCTGAAAAACCAACCTATAATTTGGTCTATAAAATTATTAAAGCGGTTAGAGCTTATTTTATCTGATAAATTTTTTATTATAAGATCATTTAGCTCATTTTGGAGTTCTTTATGAGGTTTGTATATTTCGAATATTTTTAGTATTTGTATAGTTTCATTTTTGTGGGCAGTAAAGAAATCTCTGTAACCAGTATCTTTTATATTTTTAATTCTTTGTATTAGTTTATGATAAGCTTCTTCACAATCCTCCATATTTTTTGCATTGTTAAATAGAATTAAATCGTCATCAACTTCATTTCTACAGACCAATGTCAGAATACACTTTGTTCTTTCATTAAATTTATCTTTTTTATTAATATATAAATTTACCCAATTCTTTAGTGTTTTCAAAAAATCAGGAGCGGTAACTCTAAATATAACTTTCTCTTTCTCCTTTACTTGCTCAAGAAAGAGATATCCATAGTCATCTGAAACCACAACATCATCATCTTTTTCAATTAAAACTGTTGATAGCTTATCAATTAGATAACCTAATCCTCTATATATTTGATTAGCATATCCTAAAAAACCATCAACGCTATCAGATGGGTTATTTCTCATTATTATTGCCTCGTTAAAATTCTATTATTAGTCTATAGGTTCATTTGAAAAAGTCAAATTAATTTTACTAATATAATATGTTATATATCAATGGGTTAATAAAAAATTGTCAGGTAAATATCTGAACTTTGTTTTCTGTTTATGCGGGATTTTTTATTGTTGTTTGCATTTTAAAGGCGTGCTGGCAAAGAGTTTATTTCACAAATTCAAACTATTTTAGCATCAGGTAATAAAATAGTCGAAATTTTTATGATTTGAACGTAACACTACCTGCATTAGCAGATAGATGTAGACATTCCAACCATGCCGTAAGGCTTGCGTAGCTTTAGTCTGTGCAAATGAAGTTCGAAATGGTTAATACCACTTGCGTAAACAGGTAGAAGTTTATCGTTCATCGGTAAAATTTGGATTTAAAAGTAAAAATAATAAAATTAAGTGCGATTCTCTGCAAAAATAATACAAAGAACTGCACTTATTAAGACAAATTATTCAAAATAATTTAATTTGAAACAGGAGAATTTGTTTCGCTTGCAATCCAATCTCTTATAAAATTTTCTGTTTTAGAGATATTTTCTTTCTTTTTCTCTTTGGCTGAACCATCAACCTTATTTGTTTCAGTTTCAATCCAACAAGTTAACCAATCCCGAGTTTTATTAGACATCTTTTTTTCTCCTCTTTCATTTAAGATTTTAGTATTTTGGTTTTCCATTATTTTTCTCCATAAAATTTCGTTATTTCTTTAATTATTTTTGTGTTATAATCGTTTAAAGCCTCTATATCAGGCATCTTCATTGTGTTATGTCATTGTCTGCCCTCCGTTAAATTTTCATTATTTCCATCCGTTTATATCAATGGTTTCATCCCTAACGGAGTTCAACAATTCGTCAACTTCGGAGCACCATAATAAAAACAGACCCCTAACGGGTCTTTTTTTTATGGTAAAAGCACTTGCTGGTTTGTAACGCCGCAACAGTAGGCTAAAAAATGTTACAAATACTTTGCAAAAGCAAAATTATTGAACCTAACGGCGAAATTTACGGGTAGAACATAACCTTTACAGTCTCCTAAATTTGATAGGCGGTAAGGTTTTTATGATATAATTTAAAATTAAAATAATGGGAGCAACAAATTGCTCCCTCATCTTACGGCATTTCCAGCCTTATTATATATGTGTTGACCGTCTAATTAATCTCTGAAAAAAATTATGTCATTCACATAACACCTAATATTATGCCGATATTATTGTTGAAATGTCAATAGTTATATTATAGCCTATATCAAGTTGTTTGCATATAAGGGAGATAGCCATGAAATATCGTCTAGGTCTTGATTTGGGTGTTGGTTCAATAGGAAGTGCAGTCATTGAGCTTGATAATGAAAATAATGCAAAAGATATTATTGATGCAGGTGTCCGTATTTTTGAAGTTTCAGAAGGCGCCGAGGAGAGAAGACTTAAAAGAACAGCCCGCAAAAATTTGGTCAGAACCAAAAAACGGTTGGAGCTCTTAGCTAAAAAGCTTTTTGAAAATGGCTTATGGCCGAATGAAAATCCTGAAGGAACCGATAAACTAAAAAGCAAATCTCCT
>DVJT01000190.1 GCA_018716565.1 Candidatus Avigastranaerophilus faecigallinarum
TAAATTGTAATCATCAAAAGAAAGTTTTAATATTCCATCAGAACCAAATAAAATCCCTAAGAACATAAAGAATACTAAGGCTGGCATTCCTAATTTATTTGAGAATTTATTTGTAATAATACAAGAAAAAATTACAATAGAACTAAATAATATAATTAAAGACATTAAACCTCCAAGCTTGTTTTATATTATCAAATCTTATTTTAATTGACAATTTAACTTGTATTTTATTTGCTTAGATTATTCTAATTGAGTTTTAATACAATAAGAAATGGGAATATAAATAGAATTATTTATTTTTTGGAATGATTTATGAACGATTTGAATAAAATGGATTTTGCAGAAGAACAAAAGAAAATGCTTGATTTTAAACTCTTTATTTATTTGTGTATTATTGTTTTAAAATTAAAAAATCTTTTTATAGAAAAAAGTAGTAATTTGATAAAACTAATAGAATATTACTGTTATATTTCTGATTATAGAAATGTTTTAATTACTTACGAAAAATTACTCAATCATACTGAATTCAATAAAATTAAAGAATATAATATTTTAGATTTAATTTGCATATCATATTATAACTTGAATGAATACAACAAGGCTATAGAAATAGCACAAAAAATACTATCAGACAAAAATGATTTTAATAATTTTCAAACATATAGCATATATAGTCTTCTTTGCTATTCTATTCACAAAACAGGTGATAGCCAAAAAGCCAATGCAATGTTAAAAAATATAATGAGTAATTCAAATTTATCCCGAAAGATAAAGTTTTTAGTTTATATTTTGATTGCCTATATAAATATTGATAATAAGAAGTTAATAGAGGCTTCTGAAAATATTAATATAGCTATGGATTATATTGCCGAAGAATATATACCGTTTCTATTTTCAATTCTATCTTTATTATATATAGAAAAAAATAATCATTATATTGCTAAAAAGTTTTTTAAAATAAAGCGAAATTTAAATAAGAAAATCAGTCATAAAAAAATTTTAAAAATTGCTAATGAAACGAAAAAAATTGCTTATGCACTTAATGAAAAATATTTATATAAGTTGGCAATAAGGTTATATAAAAAATTGTTAAAAAAGAGAAGCAGGTTGTCTGTAGATTTCGAAGAAATTTTATATTCTCTTTCAATGTTATATTACAAAATAGAAAAATATTGCAATTCGAAAAGATATATAAGATTCCTTTTAAAACATTCAAAAAAATTAGATAAAATGCAGCTAAATAATTTATTAGCTTGCAATTACTACAAGTTAGGGTTATACGAACAAGCAATAGAACTTTTTGAAATGTTATTAAAAGATCAACGAATTTGTCTTGGGAGAATATATTATAACCTTGCATATTGTTATTTTGATTTTGGACAATATATGCAGGCTGAGCAAGCCATAAAAAAAGCAATTAATGAAAATGATTTAGAAGAAAAGGATATTAAAAACCTTAAAGAATTGCAAATTAGTATAGATAAAATTTAATATGGCTAAGTTCAAAGTTAAAAATAAAGAGGAAAAAATTTATTTCCCTCTTTATTTTAGAAAATAATTGTATTTAAACAGATTTTCCCATTTCATATGCTTTTGAAAGATAGTTTTTAAAATTATTTACATCTTTTGCATTGCATACACCGACTGCTTTTATTATACCCTTCAAGTTTGTTTTGTCTAAGCATTCAATCCAGCCTTTTAAACCTGTTATGGTTCCGTTAATTGCTGTTTCATCGGCTTCTGCTGCTGTTGCTATTAAATATACATCTTTGAATTTATAGTTTGAAACAAATAATGGGTTTAATCTGTCTATTAATGTTTTCATTTGTCCTGACATATTATAGTAGTATACAGGTGTTGCCCATAAAACTACATCAACATCTTTTATTGTTTCAAAAATCTTAACCGCATCATCATTGATTACACATTTTTTAGTATGCTGGCAGGCTAAACATCCTTTGCAGAATGCTATAGTTTTATCTTTCAGGTTGATTTTTTGAACTTCATTGCCTGCTTCAATTGCTCCTTTTGTAAATTCATCAGCTAAAATATCTGAATTTGAACCATTTCTTAAACTTGTTGATATTACTAAAATTTTTTTACTCATATTAATACCTCTTTTTTCTTATTCTAAATTATTTTTATAAAATTCAGCAATAGTATCAAATGGAATTTTCTTTGCATTGTCGTATAAATCTACGTGATTTGCATCCTTAATAATAAGTAATTGTTTATTGTCACCTTTCAAATTTTTAAATGCATCTTCACTAAAGTATCTGCTGTGTGCTTTTTCTCCGTGAATCATCAATACAGGAGTTTTGATTTCGTTACTATAGGCAAGAATAGGTAAATTTATCAAAGAAAGAACAGATGTTGTATTCCAATTACCATTTGAATTTATTGAATTTTTGTGAAATCCTCTTGGAGTTTTATAGTATTCCCAATATTCTTTTACAAAAAGAGGTTCATTACCTGTAAGTTTTTCTGGTAATCCTATAGCTTTAGCGTATGTTTTATTTTTAAAATCTTTTGTTCTTTGTTTATTTAATTCTTGTTTTAATTTATATCTTCCTGTTTCATCAATTGAATCATTGTATCCTTTTGCACTAACTCTTGTCATATCGTACATTGTAGAAGTTACTGTAGCTTTTATTCTTGTATCAATTTGTGCAGCGTTTAGAGCAAAACCTCCAAACCCACATATTCCAAGTACTCCTATTTTTTCAGCATCAACATTTTTTTGATTGCTTAAAAAATCAACTGCAGCACTATAATCTTCCGTGTTTATATCAGGTGATGCAATATTTCTCGGCTTTCCGCCACTTTCACCTGTGTATGATGGATCAAATGCTAAAGTTATAAAGCCTTTTTCAGCTAATGTTTGGGCATAATATCCTGAGGCTTGTTCTTTTACAGCTCCAAATGGACCTGATATTGCTATTGCAGGATATTGTTCTCCTTTCTTTATTGTTTTCGGAATATACATATCTCCCGCAAGAGTAATTCCAAATCTGTTTTTGAAGTTTACTTTCTTTATTTCTACTTCGTTACTTTGTTTGAATATTTTATTCCATTCATTTGTTTTTGCTTTAGCCATATTATTTACTCCTATAAATAATAAAAATAGTAAAACTACTGCGAATAATTTTTTAATCATTTTTTAATCCTTTATTAAAGAAATCAACTAACTTTCTGACTGCTTGGTTAACAAATTCAGGCTTGTCATATAAATCTACATGCGTCGCCCCTTCAACTGTGTAAATTTCTTTTGGTTCTTTTGCTTTTTCGTATCCATCATTTGTAAAGTATAAGGTATCGGCTTTACTTCCAACTATAAATAAAATAGGTCTTGGTGATACAGTATCAATATGTGAGAACGCATCCCAAGCTGCTAATTTATCATTGCTTGATACAAGATATTTATTGACTGATGTCGGAAAAAAACATCTTGGTGTTCGATAATATTCATATGCTTCTTTTTGTATTGTTGAGGTATTTTCATTAATTTCTTTTTCAGAGTTTGGTACGTATTGCCAGTATAATGGTTTATCTCCTTTTGCTTCTTTTGTTCTTGCTTCTGCAACTTCTTTTAAAAGTTTTTGCATAAAATTATCAATATTTACTCCCGGGAAACCATTTTTTGCACTATCACCAACATCCCAAGTGCTTATTCCTGCTGCTGCTTTTATTCTATATTCTGTTTGAATTGCATTAATTGTATATCCTCCACCTGCACAAATTCCCATTGCACCTATTTTATCTTCATTTACAAATGAAAGTGTTACAAGATAGTCTACGGCACTTCTGATATCTTCAACTCTTGATGTTGGATCTTCTAAGTATCTAGGTAAGCCTTCGCTTTCTCCTTGGTGACTTGCATCAAAAGCCAGAGCTATAAATCCGTTCTGTGCAAGCTGCCAAGCATATAAAGAAGAACATTGTTCTTTTACTCCGCCACCAGGATGACAGATTACTATTGCAGGATATTTTTCATTTTCGTTAAAATTTTTAGGTAAAAATAAAAGTCCTGCAATTTTTGTATCAAATTTATTAAACCAAACTTTTTTACCTTCTTTGTAGTGTGTTTCATATAACATAAGCTATACCTCAATTTCTTTTATAATCTTTGCAGGATTACCTCCTACAATAGTATTTTTCTTTACATTTTTTGTTACAACCGCACCAGCTGCAATTATTGCTCCATCTTCTATTGTGACTCCGGGAAGAATTGTTGAATTTGCACCAATCCAGACATCATTACCTATTTTTACTTTCTTTGGTATTATAGATGCTCTTAGTTTGGGATTTTGGTTGTGGTTTAAAGTTGCAATTACTACATTGTGCCCGATTAATACATTGTTACCTATTTCAATTCCGCCTTGATCTTGAAAATGACAGCATGAATTAATAAAAACATTTTTTCCAATCTTTATATTTTTTCCGCAATCCGTATAAAAAGGCGGAAACAAACGAAAAGTTTTATCAATTGGTTTATTAATTAAGTTAAAAAATAATTCTTGTACTTTTTCCGGAGGATTATATTTATTGTTTAATTCATATGAGAGCTTCCTTGCTTCTTCGGCTAAATATGTCATATAGATATGTATATCAGACTTTGCGGTTACTTCTTTTCCGCTGTTTAAATAAGTTAGAAATTCATTTAAATCCATATTTACCTCTATTTATATTCATTATCTTTTACCGGTTCAAACCAAGTTGTTTGATTGTTTGGAATGTTTGTTTCAATTGAAATATGTGCAAAATCACTGTTTGGTGCAGCGCCATGCCAATGAACTACATTTATTGGTATTTTTACAACATCACCTTGCTTTAGTATTTGGATAGGTTTCCCTTCTTCTTGATATCTGCCTTCCCCTGCTGTTACCAGAAGTATTTGTCCTCCTGAGTGCTTATGCCAATTAGTTCGACTTCCTTTGTTGAAAGTTACGTTTCCAATTGATGAATTCCATATATCATCTTTCTCTACAAGCATATTAAGATGTGTTGTACCTGTGAAAAATTGATTATAAGGATTTATTTTTCCTTTTTTAAATGGTTGATTTAATTCATCGGTTTTGTCATCTTGTAATACTTTAAGCGCTTTTATTGCATTAGGGAAACCTGTATACGGCATACATTGAATTATAACTGCTGCAATTGTTTCTTTTGAATTTCCTATTTTTAAATTTCCTTTAATATGGCTATTCAATGTATCAGTGTTGCCAGTTGTTGTTAATATTGCAAGAACAAGCAATTCTCTTGTTTTTATATCCAGTCCTTTTCTTGTGTAAAAATCGCCAAAACAAACTTCTGTAAGTAAATTACTGACATCTTTCCCCATTTTGTTAGGAACAGAGCTAAGTGCGTTTTCTATTTCATCACCATATATTGGATTTTGTATATTCTTTCCTAAATTGTATCTGTTAGTTTCATCAGTTGTGGTTGCATATTCAAGAGGTAAATTGATTCCCTTTTCAATAAATACTTGGTTCATAATCTCAATAGCATTAAGAGTTTTTGGAAACCCAATAAATGGTGCACATTGATAAATTATTTCTCTTACTTCAAGTGGTGTTGCTCCTGTATTTAAAAGTGCATTTATGTGTGATTTTAATTGCGGAAGTGTTTGTTGTACTGTAAGAGATGTTACCGTTACCATTTCTCTTGTTTTATTATCTAAGTTTCCTATTGAGAAAATGTCTCCGAAAATATATTTCTGTAAGATACTCATCATTTCAGGGTCTGAGCCGTAATTTGGATTCCAATTTGTTTGAAATAAACTTTCGAAATTATTTTTGCAAATTTCTTCTCTTGATTTTTCTTTCATAGTTATTGTTTTCCTTTCTATTGAAAGTGATTCTTGATATGTAAGTTGAAATAAAAACAACAAAATTAGAATTGAAAATATTTTTTTATACATAAACGCCTCTTTTTGTATTTTTATTATTAACTCTATTTTATTAAATAGCAAATACTTATATTGTATAGTTATATATGCTTGACGGGCATATAATAAAAAGCTAAAATTAATTTATGGAAATAAGAGTTTTAAAATATTTTCTTGCTATTGCACAAGAAGAAAGCATTTCAAAAGCTGCGGAGGTTTTGAATATAACCCAGCCTACTTTATCCAGACAATTAATGGATTTAGAAAAAGAATTAAAAACAAAGTTGTTGGTTAGAGGTAAAAGAAATAAAAAAGTTATACTCACAGATGACGGGAAAGTGCTAAAAGCAAGAGCACAAGAAATTGTTGAATTGGCAAATAAAACAGAGTCTGAATTTTTATTTGATGAAAAGAATTTGACAGGGGACATATACATTGGCGGCGGCGAAACTGAAGCAATGCGTATAATTGCAAGAACAGTTAAAAAATTATCCGAAATATATCCGAATATTAAATATCATCTTTATAGCGGAAATGGTGAGGATGTAAGAGAGAAACTGGATAAAGGACTTTTAGATTTTGGGCTTTTTATTGAGCCTATTGATAAAAAAGAGTATGGGTTTATTCAGTTAAATGAAAAAGACAGATGGGGACTTTTAATGAGAAAGGATTCATTCTTGGCAAATAAGGAATATATTGAACCAAATGATATGAAAAATATACCCATCTTTACATCTAGACAATATTTAGTAAAAAATTTAATTTCCGGCTGGCTTGGATTTGATTTTGAAAAGTTAAATATTATTGGTTCATATAATCTGTTGTTTAATGCTTCTATTATGGTTGAAGAAGGTTTTGGTTATGCTCTTTGTATTGACAGGTTAATTAATTTAACTGGGTATTCTAAACTTTGTTTTAAACCATTAAAACCATCACTTGAAGCTGGTATTCTTGTAGCTTGGAAGAAAAATCAACCAAAATCTAAATGCGCAAAAATTTTCTTACAGAAGTTATCTGAGAATAATTCTATACAAAATAAATAAAGTCTTTTAATTTTGCCAAAATGTTGATAATATGTACGTATGGATAAAGTTCTGGTTATATTGTCAGATAATAATAAAGGTAAATTTATTTCAAAGGGATTTGCTTCTGCATTTAAAGATTTATCTTATTTTGTCTATGAAAAAAAAATATATGATTTAAATGTTGAAGAAATAAAAAAAATTAGTCCAAAAATTATATTCATTTTTTGGACGGATGTTACACAAGTTGAAGATCTATGTAATTTTCTTCAAAATTACAGCTCTGCAGATTCAATTTTTATACATTGTGCCGAACTATTAAAAGATATTGCTTTCGATTGTATAAATAAAAAAAATCATTACTTATTTTATTCTGATTCAAAATCAAAAAAAAATAAGTATATACCTGGAATAGATTCAAAAGAATATAAGGTGAAATTTCGAGGTTTTAACTATGACATAACCTTTGCAGGGAATCCTGCATTTAAAGACAGAGAATATCTTTTAGCTAAGTTAATATACAATTTTGGTCGAATTAATATATTTTGCAGGTCTTTTGATTTTTATAAAAGTGTTGAAGAAATTCAAAAACAAAATTTATTGGATGAATACTTCCTTGAATTGTATAGACATTCCTATAGAGGGTATGTTGAAACACAAAAAGAACTTTCCAAAATATATTCTTCTTCAAAAATAAATATTGATATGAAAAAATATTCTGATAAAACTATAAGCTATAGATGTCTTGAAATAATGGCATCAGGTGGTTTTTTGGTAGCGCAAAAAAGTAAAGATCTTATAACTAAATTTGAAGATGGCAAAGACATTGAAACATATATAAACGCTGATGAGCTTGTAGATAAAATCAGATTTTATCGCACTAACTTAAATATTGCTCAATATATTGCAATAAATGGGAAAAAGAATACAGTTAGTAATCATTCTTTTTATGATAGACTAAAGAAGATGTTAAAGGTGATTTATGGCAAAAATTTTAGTAATAGATGACGATGAAGCAATTAATGAGCTTATAAAAGTAAATTTAGAATTGGCTTTTTATAAAGTAATTACTGCTCTTGACGGTAATAAAGGTTATGCTTTAGCAAAACAAGAATTACCTGATTTGATTATATTGGATGTTATGATGCCTGAAGTAGACGGGTACACAGTTGCAAAAAGAATAAGAGAAAATGAAGAAACAAAAGATATACCAATTATAATGCTTACTGCATTAAACATGCTTCAAAATAAAGTTCAAGGGTTTAATATAGGTGTTGATGACTATTTATGTAAGCCGTTTGAAATGGAAGAACTTTTAGTACGAATAAAGGCTTTATTAAAGAGAACCAACAATATTCCAAAATCTTTTGCAGTAAAAGAAGTATTAACACAAGGTGATATTACGTTGATTCCTGAAACGTATTCTATTGAAATTAATGGACAACAAGTTAAAGTTACGCCAATAGAGTTTGATATTGTAAATCTGTTAATGCAAAACTATGGAAATATGGTATCAAGTGCAAAGATATTGAATGATGTTTGGGGTTATTCTGCTGATGATGCTGTAGAAACAATAAGAGTTCATATGCGTCACATTCGGGCAAAACTTGATAAGATTTCTAATGGTAAAAAATATATTGAGACAATTTATGGTGGCGGATATAGACTAGTGCCTGATGGTTCTGCAAAAAAATAATAATTAAAATTTGAGCAAAAATAATTATATTTGTATTTAATTCAATTATGAAAATTGATAATATATACACATATTTGTTGAATTTTGGATCGAAAAAAACATTTAAAAAAATGTTTGAAAAGTGTGCATATTCAGGTGAAGGTTTTGCACCACGCGATACCAGAACAATTGAGCATATTATTCCTGTTGTTAAAGGCGGTGAAAATAAATTTTCTAATTATTTAGTAGTCAGAAGAAGCTGGAATATGGACAGAAGTGATAAATCTTTAGATGTGTTTATAAAAGAAAAACCTGAAGTTAAGGATAATATAATTGCTGCAGTTAATTCAAAGGAAGGGCAAATTATAGAGGGAATTAATTGGGCGGAAGAAGTTAAAAAAACTTTATTAAAGGCAATTGGGTATGATATTTTTAATTAAAGCCTTTATTATGTGTGTAAAAATCTTAAATAGTGGTTATTTTTTTAATAATAATATATAATTAAATCTTGTATTTAGTAGTAAAAGGAGAGTACAATGACATTTTTTGAAAAATGCCAAAGCTCTGTTAAAAAGTTATTTGCTGCTTTTGCATTAGCTATTTTTATTGGAGTTCCGGCATTCGCTGGAGAAGCGAATCTTGTAGTTCCTAAGATTGAAGGAGATAATTTTAATCTCTTAGTTGCAGGTATTATAGTATCTGTCCTCGGTCTTATATGGGGACTTATTGCTTATGGGCAGATTAAATCTGTAACGGCTCATAAAGCAATGATTGAAATAGGTAATACTATTTTTGAAACTTGCAAGACATATCTTGTTCAACAAGGTAAATTTTTGATTGTATTAGAAATATTAATTGCAATTTGTATTGCATTCTATTTTGGTTTCTTGCAAGAAATGTCTGTTAAGAATGTTCTAATAATATTAGCAGCTTCGGTTGTTGGTATTTTGGGTTCTTATGGTGTTGCTTGGTTTGGTATTAGAATGAATACTTTAGCTAATGCTAGAACATCATTTACAGCACTTAAAAATAAACCTTTAGATATATTGAATATTCCTTTGAAAGCAGGCATGAGTATTGGAGTATTATTAGTTAGTGTTGAACTTATTGTAATGCTTACAATTTTATTGTTTGTTCCTGGTCATTTAGCTGGTGCTTGTTTTATTGGGTTTGCAATTGGTGAATCATTAGGCGCATCAGCACTTCGTGTTGCAGGTGGTATTTTTACAAAAATTGCAGATATTGGATCTGATTTAATGAAAATTCAATTTGGTATAAAAGAAGATGATCCAAGAAATCCGGGAGTAATAGCAGACTGTACAGGTGATAACGCTGGTGATTCAATAGGTCCTACTGCTGACGGATTTGAAACTTATGGTGTAACAGGTGTCGCTCTTGTTAGTTTTATACTTTTAGGTGTATTTCCAGAGTATCAAATCCAATTATTAACTTGGATTTTTGTAATGAGATATTTAATGATTATTACTTCAGTAGTTGCATATGGTGTAAATAATTTGTTAAATAAAGTGATTTTTGGTAAAAAACCAGATTTTGACTTTGAAGCTCCTTTGACAAATTTAGTTTGGTTAACATCTTTATTATCAATTGCGATGACTTTTGGAGTAAGCAATTATTTACTTGGAGAAATGCCAAATAACTTATGGCTAACTCTTTCAATAATTATAAGCTGTGGTACATTAGGTGCTGCTTTAATTCCTGAATTTACAAAAGTATTTACTTCTCCGAAAGCAAAACATACATCAGAAGTTGTTACTGCTTCAAAAGAAGGCGGTGCTTCATTGACAATATTATCCGGTATAGTATCCGGTAATTTTTCTGGTTTTTGGATTGGTCTTGTAATTGTTGCATTAATGACTATGTCATATTTTGCAAGTTTACATATACCATCAGAAATAATGATATATTCATCAGTCTTTGCATTTGGTCTTGTTGCATTTGGTTTCTTAGGAATGGGGCCTGTTACTATTGCTGTTGACAGTTATGGGCCAGTTACAGACAATGCTCAATCTGTATATGAGTTATCATTAATTGAAGAAATTCCAAATGTTGCAGATGAAATAAAAAACGAATTTGGATTTGAGCCGAATTTTGATAATGCAAAGAAATTCCTAGAACAAAATGACGGTGCAGGAAATACATTTAAGGCTACTTCAAAACCTGTATTAATCGGTACTGCAGTAGTAGGTGCTACTACAATGATTTTTTCTTTAATTCTTGTGATAAAAGAAACATTGGGAATTGAACCTGAAGCAATTTTAAATTTATTAAATCCATATACAATTTTAGGTTTGTTAATGGGTGGAGCTGTAATATATTGGTTCTCTGGCGCTTCAATGCAAGCAGTTACTACCGGTGCATACAGAGCCGTTGAATATATTTCAAAGCATATTAAACTTGGTGAATGTGATGATAAGAAAGCAAATGTAGATAATTCAAAAGAAGTTGTAAGAATTTGTACTGAATATGCTCAAAAAGGCATGTTAAATATTTTTATAGCATTATTTGCTTTTGCACTTGCATTTGCTTGTTTATCAGCTCCAATGGCAGAAAATGTAAATCCTGTATCATTCTTTGTAAGTTATTTAATAGGTATAGCAGTATTTGGTCTGTTCCAAGCTGTATTTATGGCAAATGCCGGCGGTTGCTGGGATAATGCAAAAAAGATTGTTGAAGTAGATTTATGTGAAAAAGGAACACCATTACACGATGCTACAGTAGTTGGTGATACTGTTGGTGATCCATTCAAAGATACTTCATCTGTTGCAATGAATCCTATTATAAAATTTACAACATTATTCGGTTTACTTGCTATGGAAATTGCAATTGCACCTTCATTTAAGGAAGTTGCTCCAATTGCAGGTATTATCCTATTTATTGTTGCAATTATTTTTGTAGTACGTTCTTTCTACGCAATGAGAATTCCAACAGATAAATAAACATATAAAAGAAAGAGGGTAAGAAATAAATCTTACCCTCTTTCTTTATTATTTTATAATTAGTATTCGATTTCTGCACTTTCTTCTTCTTCTGAGTCTTCTTTATTATAGTTAGTATCAAAGTCATCAGGCAGCAAGTCATTGTCCGGCCAGATAGTTGTTTCATCTGCTCTAGTTGCTGCTAAATTATTACTTGCAGAAAAATCAGAATCAGTTAAATCTGCTTCTTTAACAATACAACCAGCCATATCCGCATCTGTAAAATTGCAATAATTAACTGTTGCATAACTATAATCTGTACCATTTAGTATTGCTTCAGAAAAGTCACATTCTACTATGTTTGCTCTTGTAAAATCTGCTGCATTCAAATCTGCAGATGTGAAATTACAATTTGAAAGATGTGCATCTGTAAAAGAAGTACCTGCCAATTCTGTATTTGAAAAGTCTATTTCTTCCAAAGTAATATTAGAAAAATCTAATTCTGTTAGATCCAGTTCTTCAACGGATTTTTTATAAGAATTATACTCTCCAGGATTTTTAATTATTAATTCTGCGAGTTCTTCTTTTGAATACATTAATATTCTCCTTTTTTTCTCTACCTCATAATATATGCTAACCATATTCTTATTCCACAAATGAATAAGTTTATAACATTATTATATTTTCTTATTTATTTTTTTATTGTCAAGATTTTTATATTGCTGGGCAATTTATTTTTGTTAAATGTTTTTATATTAACATAGGGTGGTTTTATAAGGTTTTTTGTTTTGAATATTGCTAATAAGGTAGGTCAATTTAATATTTCTCATGTAGAAAATGCTATTAATCCTAATTTTGAACAGCGAATATTAAAATATAATTCTAATGTTTTTCAAAAGGATTTATATGTTAAAGCTCCGCAGAAAACTAAAACATTAAATAATACGACACTGCCAATTACAAGTTTTTATTCTCCCAAACAGCTACTAAGAGCTTATTTAAATCCTGCATATTTGAAATTTTTGATGGATACAAATTCGAATATAAAAAATATGTTAAATTCTAATGGAATAAATGCGAAAATATATCCTGAAAATGTAAGAAATATAATAAATTCTCATATTACAACGACTACAGCTTTTGCGCTAGAAATAGCAAATACTATGGGATTATCTCAAGCGGATAAAAAAGTTTTAGAGCAAGCATGTGTTTTTCATGATTTTGGAAAAGTATTAATTCCAAAAGAAATAATTGATAAACAAGGTCTATTAACAAATGAAGAAAAACAGATAATGGATTTACATTCTGAATTGGGCGCAGAATTATTAAAGTCGACTGGAATGAGTGAAAGAGTTATTAATTTGGTAAAAAACCACCATAATGCAGGTAACAATACAGATATATTAGGTCAAATACTGTCTGTCGCTGATATATATTCGGCGCTAAGAGAAACAAGAAGCTATAAAGAAGCTTTAACTGAAAGAGAAGCATTAGAAATCTTAGACCAAAAAGCCAAAAATGGTGAAGTAAGTACAGAAGTAGTAAGTGCGTTAAAAGCAACTTTGAAAATGAAATCTGTAAATGCTGCATAGAAAAAGAACCCTATTTAGGGTTCTTTTTCCTAATTTTTTCTTTCCCTATATAGCTCTTTGAACTTTACCAGCTCTTAAACAAGAAGTACAAACTTTAACTCTTTTAACTGTACCATTTTCAATAACCTTAACTGATTGTAAGTTTGGGTTTTGTCTATATACGTGGTGTTTATGAGAGAATGAAAGTTTTGCTGCTTTCAAAGGTTTTTTTCCGCAAACTGCGCATTCAACTGACATTTTATATTTCCTTTCAAATAATTTCGTATAGCTTGATGATATAAGAAAAAAAACTAATAATCAAGCCTTTTTTCAATCTAATATTAATTAATCTAAACAAAACTAGTGAACAAGCTGTTATTAGGGTATTTTTGTAATAGAATATCGTTGAGGGAATATCATTTATGAAGATTGATGGATTAACAGTTAGGGAGAGAATAGAGAAAAAGGAGCAAATGTATTTATCTTCATTTGCTCAAAAAAGCTCTGAAACTAAAGGTCGATGCAGATTTGAAATTCCTTGTGAATTAAGAACAGATTTTCAAAGAGATAGAGATAGAATATTACATTCAAAAGCGTTCAGAAGATTAAAACATAAAACTCAAGTTTTCTTTTCTCCGTATGATGATCATTTTAGAACAAGAATGACGCATACTCTCGAAGTTTCACAAATCGCAAGAACAATATCCAGAGCGCTTGATTTAAATGAAGATTTGACAGAGGCCATATCACTGGGGCATGACTTAGGACATACTCCTTTCGGTCATAGTGGAGAACGAGTTCTTAATGAATTAATGCCTAATGGGTATAAACATAACGAACAAAGTGTAAGAGTTGTTACATTTATAGAAGATTTAAATTTAACTCAGGAAACATTAGACGGTATTTTAAACCATTCATATGATTGTTCGCCATCAACACTAGAAGGTCAGGTTGTAAGATTATCAGACAAAATTGCTTATATTAACCATGATATTCAAGATGCAATAAGAGCAAGAATTATTTCTAATGATGATATCCCCAGCGCAAGTGTAGAATACTTTTCTACAACAAACAGAATAAGACTGACAAAGATTATTAACGATATTGTTGAAAATAGTTATGGTAAAGATAAAATATTAATGTCTGATGAATGTTTTGAGCAGTTTATTAACTTGCGCACTTGGATGTTTAATCATGTATATAATAATTCTTTAGCAAAACAAGAAGAAGATAAAGCTCAAAATGTTATAAAAAGACTATTTGAGTATTATTGTGAAGAACTAAAACGAATGTATCCTTCATCTGGTGATGAAAATATAATGCAAACAGCTTGTGATTATGTTTCAGGGATGACTGATAGGTATGTTCTAATAAAATTTGAGCAGTATTTCTTACCTGCTCCATTTAAACAGCAAAATAATGATGAATTTTTATTTAAACTAGCTCGAATGAACGGATTAAGTTAATAAATGACTGCAAATAAAACATATAGTGAAGTAATTGATGAAATAAGAAGTCGTTTGGATATACTGGATGTTGTCCAATCTAGAGTTGTACTTAAGAAAAAAGGTGCTAATTATTGGGGATGTTGTCCTTTTCATAATGAAAAAACGCCATCTTTTTGTGTAAATGTTCAAAAAGGAATATTTAAGTGTTTTGGTTGTGGTGAAGGTGGCGATGCCATTAGTTTTCTTATGAAAATCAATAATCAGTCTTTTTCAGATGTTATAAAAGATTTAGCTATGCAGTTTGGAATAGAATTACCAAGTACTTCAGGTGGTTCAAAACAATATAATGAAGAGAAGCAACAGGTTAAATCTTTACTTGAAAAAACATGTGAGTATTATCATAATAATCTTTTGACTTTACCCGAAGCAAAACAGGCACTTGATTACCTCTTAAATAGAGGTATTACTATGGAAATAATAAACGAATATAAAATAGGCTACTCTAAAAAAGAATATACAGATCTACAAAGGCAATTTAAGGCTGATTACACGCCAATAGTTATGGAAAAAGCGGGTTTAGTTGTTAAGACAGAAAAAGGCGATATTGTTGACAGATTTCGTCATAGAATAATGATTCCTATTAAAGATGAGTCTGATTCTGTTATAGCTTTTGGTGCAAGGGCTATTGATGCTAATCAAAATCCCAAGTATTTAAATTCTCCTGATACTATTCTTTATAACAAGAGCAGAACATTATATGGAATTAATATTGCTAAGAATAAAATGATGGAAGATGATTATGTTGTGATAATGGAGGGGTATTTTGATGTAATATCAGCTCAAGCTGCAGGATTAAAGAATGCCGTTGCTTCTTGTGGAACAGCTTTAACTGTTGAGCATGTAAGATTAATTGCAAAATATTCAAAATCCAGAAAAATATATCTTGCTTTTGATACAGATAGTGCAGGTTTAAAAGCAACTCAGAGAAGTACGGATGTAATAAAAGAAGCATTTGCAGGGCTGGGAAATCTTAAGATATTCGATCAATCATATGCTTCATTATCTGATGATAAATATACTTGTGAAATTAGAGTTATTGCTCCATTTGATAGTAAAGATCCGGATGAATATATAAGAGAATATGGCATCGAGCAATATAAAAAATACATAAAAAAAGCTCCTTTGTTAATAGACTTCGAATTGGAACAAATATTAAAAGACTATAAAAATGACTTTTCTCCGACAGATAAGCTAAATTTAGTAAAAAAAATCATGCCTTTAATCGAAGAAATTCCAAATAATATAGTTCAAAATGAATATATAAGGCTGATATCCGATAGAATTAATATAGATGAAAAGGCTTTGATTAGGGAAGTTAACCGGAGTAAATTTGTGCGAAGTAATATTAATAAGGATTATTCACCAATTGTAACAAAAACTTCAAATATTTGTGAAAAAGCACAAAAAAATTTATTAAGCTTGTTTCTAGTTGGTGGTAATGATGTAGACATAAATTATCTAACGGAAAATATAAAAAATGTTAAATTTATAGATAAAAACTTAATTATTATTCGAGAAGCAATTGACAAATTATCATGTCAGATAAATAATGATGTGGATAAACTTATACAGTCCCTGTATACACAATTTGCTGAGGATAACGGATTAAAGGATATAATAACAGATTTAATATATATAGCTGATAGCTTTAAAGGACTCTCAGATAAGGATTTTAAGGCTGTTGTGCAGGAGAACAAGTCAAAAATTCTACAGTATCAAGTAGATTGCGAGAAAAAGGAGCTTGCTTCTAAGTATAAAAACTTAAATGATGATGATGTAGAGTCTATGCAGTTTCAAATGCAGTTAAGAGAAAAGATTAGAAATAAGCAAAAAATTGGAGAATAAATTCAATGAGCAAAAAGAAAATTTCAGATTTATCAATAGTCGGAATTATGGACGAAGAAGAAACATTAGAAAGTGAAACTAACGAATCATCCGGTATTATTTTAATGACAGAATCTGATTCTATTAGTCGTGATGGTATGGATGTTCTAATGAATTCAGAAAGAAATAAAATTATTGATACGATGGAGAATGAGGATTTATTCTCTGGTGATATTACTGATGAAGAAGAGGATGAAGATGTTTCTCTTACTGATGCATTACTTCCAAAAGGTGTTTCTTTTGATGATCCTGTTAGAATGTACTTAAGAGAAATTGGTCGTATAAAATTATTAACAGCTGAGCAAGAAATTGATCTTGCAAAGAAAATTATTCAAGGCGGAAATGCAGGTGTAATTGCAAAGAGAAAGTTAGTACAAGCAAACTTAAGATTAGTTGTTAGTATTGCTAAAAAGTATGTTGGTCGTGGCATGTTATTTTTAGACCTTATTCAAGAAGGTAATCTTGGCTTAATAAGAGCAGCTGAAAAATTTGATCATGAAAGAGGTTATAAATTTTCTACATATGCAACTTGGTGGATTCGTCAAGCTATTACAAGAGCAATTGCAGACCAAGCAAGAACTATTCGTATACCGGTTCACATGGTTGAAACTATAAATAAGTTGAAAAAGGTAACAAGAAAGCTTGCTCAAGAACTTTCAAGAAAACCAACGGAAGAAGAATTAGCTGTTGAAATGAATATTTCAGTTCCAAAATTAAGAGAAATTATAAAAGTTGCTCAAGAACCTTTATCTTTAGAAACACCAATAGGAAAAGAAGAAGATTCAAGATTGGGTGATTTTATTGAAGATAAAGATGCTGATGCTCCTGTTAAGACAGTTGCTCAAGAACTACTAAGAGAAGATTTAGCAGAAGTACTTAGCGGTTTATCTCCAAGAGAAAGAGATGTTCTTCGTTTAAGATTCGGTATGGATGATGGCAGACAAAGAACTTTGGAAGAAGTTGGTCAATTGTTTGGTGTTACAAGAGAACGTATCAGACAAATTGAAGCAAAAGCATTAAGAAAGCTTAGACATCCGAATAGAAGTAAACGTTTAAAAGAATATATTGAAGTATAGTAAAAAAGGGGATTTTTAAATCCCCTTTTTTCGTAATATTATATATTTGAGTACTTAATATTTGATATAAAAAATAATGATAAAAAATAATAATTTTATATTAAAAATCTGTATATTTTCTTTTCTAACTATAGTTTTTTTGTATTCTATTTTCCTTTTTGTATTGCCTTTTGTTTTAAGTTCAAAATTTTTTGTAAATAATATTAATACAATAATTTCCCATACAATTGGTATAAATGTTAAATCAGATAAGTTTGATTTTGTTTCGCATCCTAATTTAGATTTTGATTTAAAGTTTAGTGAATTGAACGTGTATGTAAAAAATACTGAAGTTTTAAAATTAAAAAACGGCTATTTAAAATATGATATAAAAAAATTATCTTTTGAAAAAATAGGTATAGATTATCTTTATATTGATGAAAAAGCTATAAAAAAAGTTTTTAATAAAAATTCTGCTCCAAAAACTTTTAATTTTAATTTAGATAAAGTTCCAATAACAAATATCAAAAAAGCTGAAATTTGGATTGATAATGATGGTGTAAATAGCATTTTTATTTCGCTTTCTGATATTAACTTAGTAAAAAAGCAGAATGCTATATTTTGTACTTTTGAGGGCGAAATAATATCTGATTTATTTCGGAATCTTATCAATATCGGGAAACAAGGTTATATATACATAAAAGATAATTCTGTTTATGCTAACAACATACAAATATTAATAGGTGTTTCAAAATTATATATTGACGGTAAAATTATTGATTCTGATAAAAATAATGATTTTTCAATAAAAGGGAAAGATATTCCTATTTGTGATATAAAGACTTCTTTGTTATATTTTCAAAAATTAAAAGATTCTTCAAAAAAGTTTATAGAAAATTTTTATGATTTTTCTGGCTTTATGGATGTAGATATACAGGTCAAAGAAAAAGGCGTTTTTGGTAAATGTATTGCTAAAAAACTTGCTGCTAAAACAGTTCTTTTTGATGTTCCCATATTTTTTAAAAAAGTTGATTTTATATTTGATAAAGATAGTTTAAAGGCAGCAGAAAATGGGATTTTAGGTGGTGAAAAAGTATATACATCTTTTAAACTGAGTAATATTGCAAAGAAAAATCAAGAGGTTGTAGGTAATGTATATGCAAATTTGACAAATAAATCAGTTTCAAAGTATATTCCTTATTTATCACTTCATGGTTATGCTGCAACCAGTGTAGATTATAGTGTTAAAAATAAAAAAATTAATGTTAATTATCTGTTAAAATTAAAAAAAGATTCAGATTTACATTATAAGAATGCATATTTAGGATTAATAGATAAAAATCGCAGGTTGTTTGTAAAAACATTAAAAGAAAATGATACCTTGAAAATATTGCATTATGACTATTCTATACAAGAAGGTAGTAATATTTCTAATATTATTTTGGGAGATGGTTTATTTATTAAACGCAGCGGTCATTTGGTTCCATCGTATCTTACTTGTAAAACTAATGGCTTTGCGCCTGTTTCTGTAACAGGTTCTTTTGGTCGTTATATTAGTGGTGGTTATTTTAACGGTAATTTGAAATATGATTTTGAAAATGATATTTTGACAGGTGTTTTTATCCTTAAAGATTCTTTGTATAAAGATTTTTATATTGAAAAGGCAAATGTCATTGCAGAATCTGCAAAGATGAAAATTATTGCAAATGGTTATTATTTAAATTCTCTTTTTGAAGCTAATTTAGAGGCCGAAAATAACTTTATCAATAAAATTCATGTTTATAATATGGAACTTTTTTTAGATAAATATGTTTTTAAAAACGAAGATATACCAAGAAAAATAAATAAAAATCAAAAATCTTTAAGAATACCAACACCTCCTGAAAAACTTGATTTAGATATTGATAATTGGATTATTAAACTTAATAAAATAAAAAGAAAAAAATTGGAACTTAATAACATAATTATAGAAGGTAGTTTAAAAGACAATATATTTTCTTTTGCTATACCTCAAATAAATTTTGCAAAAGGAATCATTAAGGCAAATGGCATATATAATGTAAAAGAAAAAACTTCTGATGTTATTTTTACGGCTAAAAATATTGATTCTAATACAGTTGCAGATGTTATATTTGATTTACCTAATCAGATAGAAGGTAAGGCAAATGCTACTTTGCATGCTGAAACTAAAGATTCTTTTGATAAAGTTAAAGCATATGCAACTTTCTCACTAGAAGAAGGATTTCTTCCTCAGATTGGAAGTACTGAGTTTATGATAAAAAAATCAAAAAAAATTAAACATCCGTTTAAATTTAAATTATCTGATATTATCAATATTGATATTAAAAATATGAAAGCACTAAGTTCAAACGTTCAAGGAAGTTTTTGTTTTGATAATGATTCTATTTATAATGCAAAGATTACATCATCACAAAAATATTTGTCATTATTAGTAGAAGGTGATTATATCTTTGAATCTCAAAAAGCAAATTTAAGGTTATTCGGTAAGTATAATAACAGAGAAATGGGTAGAGTTAAGATTTTATTTATACCATTACCTTGGATTTTTAAGTTTGTGTTTAAACCTGAGAATACTTTAGCACAGTATAAAAATAAGCTAAAAGAAGTTCCTCCTATAGTAGCAGCTCCAAACGAACAAAGTGCTTTTAGAGTTAAGATGTTAGGAAATCTAAATAAGAATGATATAAAAGTTGAACTTAAAAGTATTATTTGATTTTTGATTTGAGTTTTTTCTTTACATCAAAAAGAGGACCATTATTAGGATTTCTTATATATCTATAATAATTTCTTGCATAGTAGAATGGATATTTAGGTAGCCAAGAAAATTTTATAAAAATTGAAACGGTTTCTGCTCCTTGAGATAGCATTAATTGATCTATTGTATCTTCGTGAGCCGGAGATATTGATGAGAAAACTTTAATTAGATAGTCTGTAAATGTCACTACAGAGTATCCAGATGCGATACCTGTATTTACAACTATATTACTGACTTTAAAGTCAGGATTATCTTTTACTGTTTTTACATCTTCCGGTAGTTTAAGTGTATCTGATGTGACTTGTTCTATTTCATACCAGTTACCTTCATATTGAATTCTCATAATATTAGGTTTTGGCATATATATATCATCAAACATATTTTCTAATATTATTCTACCTTCTAAGTCTGATACACCATATTTGAAATTGTCATATGTTAGTACCATTCCGCCAAAAAGTATGTCAACTGAGTCATATATTGGAGGAATAATTGCAAAACCAGTTTCATCATATAGCCCAAAGTCGCCATAATTGCCTAATTTCGCATATTTTCCCAAAACTCTTTCAACATGCCTGTATTTTATTGGAACAAGAATTTCCCCATTTGAATCTATTATCCCGAATTTATTTTTTTTCTGAACTATAAATCCATTTTCGCCAAGTCTTATAATTTTGTTATATTTTGGTTTAACAACAATATTATCAGCTTGGTCTTTTATTCCAAATTTACCTTCTTCATCATATATTTTTACATTCGCAAATGATAAATTTTGCAAAGTAAAAAATATTAAAACTGTTAATAATAATAACTTTTTCATAATTTTATTATATCATGATGATATGAAAAGATTCTTTTTAAAATTATTTATATTAATTTTGATTTTGTTTTTTGCAGCTATATTTGCATATACAAAGGTTTTGCCTTTTTTAGTATCAAATAGTCATGTAATCTCCATTGTTGAAAAAACTGCAAAAAAGTATGCTGATGTTGACATTATTATTAAAACTCCTGAATTAAAAACAGGTTTAAATCCTATAATAGAATTTAAGACTGATAAAATTTTTGTTTCAAAAAATAATGAAAAATTATTTGCAGTTAGTGATTTTGATTTATCTGTATCTTTTGATGAAATTTTCAAAAAAAAGATTAAAATAAATAGATTTGGGGCAGATAAGTTCTTTATTGATGTAGATAACTTGTTGCGTGCTTTTAAAATTGATAGCACCAATAATTCGTCTAATCAATCTGATTTCTATTTTGATTTCTATGACTCTGTTCTATTTTTAAATGAATGTTATGTATCTTATATTCTAGATAATGGTACAAAAGTCAGATTAAAAGCAACAAATTTAAACGTTGATAATACTCAAAAAATTGAAAGATTTGTTCATATTAATTTTGACGGTGAAATTATAAAAAATAAAAGGACTGTAACTTTTTCTTTTAAAGATGAAGATAAAATTGTAATTAAAAATAAACATATATATGTA
>DVJT01000010.1 GCA_018716565.1 Candidatus Avigastranaerophilus faecigallinarum
TAATCTTTCAATTGTTTCATCATCCATTTCATTTATTGATGCAAGCATTTGTTCCAGTTTTGCCATCTCAACTGCTATTTTAAAAAGTAATCTACCAAAACGATTTTCTAATGCTTTCGCTATTCCTTCCATAGATTCTGTAATAACATCAGATAAAAATTCACTATGAACTTCTGCTGATACATATCCTGAATAAAATTCAATTGCTTTTTCTATAAATTCATTTCTAACTTTACAGTTTGTTATATCCATACCTTCATTACATTTTTTCAATGTTTCATCAGATAATCTTATTGTTATTTTATTATTTTTCATTTCCATTGTTTATTACTCTCCTTTTTACTTTAAAAAAGCCTTAATGCCATTACTGATGTCATTTTATATTCCCATTTTTCTAAGAGAAATTTTACTTTTTGCAATAAAAGCCATATAGTCTGAGGTCACTGCTGTTTTTTTGAGGTCACTTATTACTTGCAAAAAATCCCCGCACTGCGGGCGATTTGAGGAAACCGTCAGCCATCTTGATGGCTGACTTTCACCTGCTATATAATACTCATATACTAAATATACATATATTGTGATAAAACATATTAGGTATGAACATCGCCATAGGTGATGATATAATAAATTCATACAGACAGAGGTTCTCTTTTTCACCTTGTGACATAGTTCTCTTAGTGCAGTCTGAGACCTCTTTTCTTACAGTTGTTCATTGATGAGCAGGATGCAGGATAGATAAATATATTTATTTCTGCTTATGTCAAAGCCGGCTATGAGCTGTAAGTTTATAAGAGCTGTCTGATTAATTAACTTTTTGAAAGTAGGTGTTGTTTTATGTTCTTTGTTGGTATTGATATTGCTAAAAGAAAACATGATGCTGTTGTCATTGATAATAATGGTACTGTTATTCAAAAAGCTTTTAGCTTTTCTAATTCTTTAGAAGGTTATAATAAACTGATTAGTATAATTAAAAAGATTACTTCAGATAAAACAGATATTGTTTTTGCTATGGAATCTACAAGTCATTACTGGTTAGCATTATACTCAAAATTAATAAAAGATGGTTATTTAGTTCACGTAATTAATCCTATACAATCAAATGCTCTTAGAGGACTTTTTATAAGACAAGCAAAAACTGACCCTATCGATGCCTTAATTATTGCTGAAGTTGTACGCTTTGGTAAATTCTCTTCAACAAATTTTCCTAAAGAAAAAATTCTATTTTTAAGAGAAATGTGTAGAAATCGTTTGTATATGGTTGATAGTGTATCTGATTTAAAAAGAAAAGTTACAGCACTTATTGACCAAGTCTTTCCTGAATATGATAAAATATTTTCTGATATTTTTTTAGTTTCATCAATGGCTATATTACTTAAATATCCAACACCTACTAAGTTAATTCGTGCAAAAGAAAGTACTTTAACAAATATACTTTCTAAAGCAAGCGGTAATCATTTTGGTTCTGAAAAAGCAAAAGAAATATTACTTGCTGCTAAAAATACATTTGGTATCGATGATACTTATGATACTTATTCAACATTGATTAAAAAATACTTAAATCAAATAAAATTTATTCAAAAAGATATAGCTGAAATTGAGAAAAAAATCTCTGATATTATGCAAGAGATAGGTTCAACTATAACTACTATTCCCGGTGTTAGTACTATATTAGGAGCTATTATATTATCAGAAATAGGTGATGTATCAAGATTTAGTTCGCCTAATAAACTTGCAGCCTTTGCCGGTATTGACCCATCTATAAAGCAATCCGGTGATTATTCAAGTATAAGAAACCATATGTCTAAACGAGGTAGTCCTTATTTAAGACGTGCTTTATGGATGGCTTGTACCACATCAATTCAGTTTGACCCAATGTTTAAAGAATATTACTTGAAAAAACGTTCTGAAGGAAAATCTTATATGACTACATTAGGTCATATATCAAAAAAATTGATAACTGTAATATTTGCAATTTTAAGAGATAATAAAAAATATGAACCTGTAATAACTGCTGCATAATAATAAAATTAAAAAATAAGCCTTTAGGCTTTTATTTTGATGTTCATTTTTTGTGAATAAAAAACTAATAAATATACTATTGACAAACATAGCAGGACTGCACATTTGTTTTGCTCTAAAATCTCCCCTATCAAAGCCATATTTTTACCTTTAAACTCCACTTAAAATCTTGCTTATTTTTATCTGACTTTTTTTTAATAAAAGTCTGCTTTTTCAAGTTTCTTGATATTTGCCCAAATTTGCCTTTATTATAGCTTACCGATTAATAACACAACCTTTCCACAATAACTTCACACAAGGGCAAATATAGGCATAAAAAAGGCGAACACTTTAGCTCGCATAAGTTTATTAACGTATTTTGTTTTTAACTACTTTTATCTTTTTTAACTTCACTTAAAATCGCCTTAAACAGGCTTTATTTTTATTTAGGTATAATTATCCCATCTCCTTCACAAGTTCTTACACAAGGGCAAACACAGCCCTAAAACAGCCATTATAATACTTTTATCACATCACATTTTTTGATGTTTTTTACTCTTCTGAAAACAATTATATCTTGACACTTCCCTTCATCAGAGTTTATATACCACAAGT
>DVJT01000191.1 GCA_018716565.1 Candidatus Avigastranaerophilus faecigallinarum
ACTTAGGGGCGTGCATTAAATGAACTACCCCGTTGAATTCTTAGTCTAACTTTTCTCCGCATTTTTTACAAACACGTACTTTTTTGTTGTCTACTACTTCATATTTGATTCTAGTTGCTTTTTCACAAGCCGGACAATATAGCATTACTTTTGATGAATCCATCGCTGCTTCTACTTTTATTAATCCGCCTTGGTTTCCACCTTGAGCTTTTTGAGCTTTTGTTACTATGTTAGCACCTTCAACAACAACTTTATTTTCAGCTGTTATAACTTTCTTTATTGAACTAACTTTTCCTTTATCTTTTCCTGAAGTAACAACAACTTTGTCACCACTTTTTACATGTATTGGATGTTTTTCAACTGTCTTTTTGTTTCTCATCGTTCGTCTCCTAAATTACTTCCGGAGCTAGAGATATTATCTTCATAAAGTTTTTATCTCTTAACTCTCTGGCAACCGGTCCGAATACACGAGTACCTCTTGGGTTACCGTCTTTATTTATTATTACTGCTGCATTTTCGTCAAATCTGATTACACTGCCGTCTGCTCTTTTGATATCAGCTTTTGTTCTTACAACAACTGCTTTTACTACTTCAGATTTCTTTACAGCCATATTTGGTGTAGCATCTTTTACTGCTGCTACTATAACATCTCCTACATGTGCATATTTCTTGTTTGAACTACCCATTACTCGGATACATAACAATTCTTTAGCACCTGTATTGTCTGCTACTTGTAATCTTGTCTCTTGCTGTATCATCTTATTTCATCCTTTGAAATTACTTAATTACTTCATCTAGTGAATTATCACTATTTTACTTTTTCTACAATTTCAGATACTACCCAACGTTTTCCACCTGAAATCGGTTTTGATTCAACAATTCTTACAATGTCACCTTCACTACATTGATTTAGCTCATCATGTGCCTTGTAATTTTTTGTTGTTTCTATAATTTTCTTATATTTAGGATGTTGGTTGTAAGAAGCCACTTTTACTACGGCTGTCTTTTCCATTTTGTTACTTACTACAACACCTTGCTTTTCCTTCTTAGGCATTTTAATTTAACCTCATTTTGTTATACTGATTCTTTTTGCTTAATTACAGTTTTTACTCTTGCTATTGTTCTTCTGATTTCTTTTATTTGTGAATTTGCTTTTCCTAAATCAGTAGCATTTTCAAACTTATTTGTAAATTTCTTGAATCTTAAATCAAATAATTGTTTCTTATAATCTACAACTAATTCATTAAGTTCATTTACAGATTTTTCACGTATTTCTTCTAGCTTCATAGTTATTCACCTGTTTTCTCAACAATTTTTACTTTGATTGGAAGTTTTTGAGCAGCCAATTCAAGTGCGCGAATAGCTACTTCTCTTTGAGGGTAATCCAATTCAAAAAGAATTCTGCCCGGTTTTACTACAGCTACCCAATATTCAGGGTTACCTTTTCCTTTACCCATACGAGTTTCAGCAGGTTTCGCTGTAATAGGTTTATCCGGAAATATCTTTATCCATACATTACCGCCTCTTTTGATTTCACGAGTCATTGCTCTTCTTGCAGCTTCTATTTGTCTACTCGTAATCCAAGCAGGATCTTGGGCTTGTAAACCGTATGAACCTAATTCTAATTGTGTTCCACGTGTTTCATGTCCTTTCATTCTGCCTTTCATCATTTTACGATATTTAGTTTTCTTGGGCATTAACATGATTGTTTTTCGCTCCTAATTATTCTTACTTAGTTATTCTCTTCTTCAACAGCTGCAGTTTGAGCCTGAGTTGCTGCTGATTTCTTTTTTCTTCTTCCGCCAACTGGTTTTTCTTCGAAATTGTTAGCGCCTACTTTTTTTGCTTTGATGTTTTGATCTGCCATTTCACCAGGCATTAAGTTGCCTTTGAAAATCCAAACCTTTACACCAATTTTACCCATTATAGTATCTGCTTCTGCAAAGCCATAGTCTACGTTTGCTCTTAGTGTTTGAAGAGGAATTCTTCCTTCTTTTGCCCACTCGCTACGTGCTATTTCAGCTCCGCCTAAACGACCTGATACCATAACTTTTATACCTTGAGCTCCACCACGCATTGCTCTTTGCATTGCTTGCTTCATTGCTCTTCTGAACGCTACACGTTTTTCTAATTGCAATGCTATTGATTCTGCTACTAATTGAGAATCTATATCTACTCTTGCAACTTCTACTACGTCTATCGTTACTGTCTTATTTATTAATTTTGCAACCGCTTGTCTTAATTCATCTATACCTTGACCACCACGGCCTACTACTATACCCGGTTTCGCTGTTACAACTGTTACTGTAACATTTTGCGCTTTTCTTGCAATTAATATTCTTGAAATGCCAGCTGCATAAAGTCTCTTCTTTACAAACTTTCTGATCTTAGCATCTTCTGCAACAAACTCAGGATAATCTTTCTTTGAAAACCATGTGCTGAACCAAGGTTGAATTATTCCTACTCTAAATCCGGTTGGATGTGTCTTTTGTCCCATGTCTATTACCTTCTACTTCGATTCTTTTGTTACTTTAACAGTTAAATGAGATGTACGTTTTACTCTTGAATATATTCTACCTTGAGCTCTCGGTTTACCTCTTTTAAGTGTTCTTGATTCATCTGCGTATATTTCAGAAACTTTTAATGCTTCTGCTGTAGCACCAAACTTCTCTGTCGCATTTGCCACTGCTGCTGTGATGTTCTTTTCTACTACACGAGCGGCAAAATATGGCATAAACTTCAACATACTTAAAGCGTCTGCTGCTGATTTGCCTCTTACAAGATTGATTACTCTGCGTAATTTTCTTGCCGGCATTGTTATATCTGTTTGTCTTGCCTTAGCTTCCATAATCTATTTCCTTTTCGCTGTTTTATCTTGCCCTGCGTGGCCTCTGAACATTCTTGTAGGTGCAAATTCACCTAATCTATGTCCTACCATTGGTTCTGATATATATACCGGTACGTGAGTTTTACCGTTATATACTGCTATCGTGTGGCCAACCATATCTGGATTTTCAGGAGTAATCATAGACGCTCTTGACCAAGTCTTAATTACTCTCTTTTCTTTATTAGCATTTAATTTATCTATCTTTGCTTTTAAAGAGTCGTGTACATATACACCCTTTTTTAGTGAACGTGTCATTAATTATCTCCTTTATTAGCGTTTTCTTCCTCTAACAATTAACTTGCTAGATGCTTTTTTTACTTTTCTTGTCTTACGACCTAATGCAGGTTTACCCCAAGGTGTTTTTGGATTTCCTCCTGGTCCGGTTTTACCTTCACCACCACCGTGTGGGTGATCACAAGGGTTCATTGTTACACCACGTACTGTTGGTCTGATGCCTAAGTGACGTGTACGTCCTGCTTTACCTATCTTTAGGTTCTTGAACTCTGCATTACCTAAAACGCCGATTGTTGCTAAACATTCTTTTCTTACCATTCTCATTTCTGAACTTGGCATTTTTATTGTTACGTAGTTGCCGTCTTTTGCCATTAATTGTGCGCCGGCTCCTGCTGTTCTTACCATTTTTGCTCCACGTCCAGGTATTAATTCTACGTTGTGAATTATTGTACCTAATGGGATTAATTCTAATGGAAGTGCATTACCTACTTGTATTTCTGCTTCCGGTCCTGATAATATTGTGTCTCCTACTTTTAAATCGTGTGGAGTTAATATATATCTCTTTTCACCATCTGCATATACTACTAATGAAATTCTTACATTTCTGTTTGGATCATATTCTACAGTTTTTACTGTTCCCGGTATACCGAATTTATCTCTTTTGAAATCGATTACTCTGTATGCCTGCTTATGTCCTCCGCCTTTGTGACGGCATGTAATTCTTCCTGTATTGTTTCTTCCGGCTTTCTTTCTCATAGGCTTTAATAATGACTTTTCAGGAGTTGATGTTGTTACTTCCGCAAAATCACTTTTTGTCATTCCTCTTTGTCCCGGAGATGTCGGATTAATTTTTCTGATACCCATTTGCTTACACTCCTGCTAATTCTTCAATTGGATCGCCTTCGATTGTTACTATCGCTTTTTTGCTTGATTGAGTTCTTCCAACTGAATATCCTACTCTTTTTGCGTGTGACGGCATATATACCGTTCTTACTTTTGTTACTTTTCTGTTAGGAAATGCCAACTCTATAGCTTGTGCAATCTCTACTTTTGTTGCATCTTTTGCTACTTCAAATGTATATTGAGATAATGCTGCTACAGTCATTGATTTTTCTGTGATTATAGGTCTCTTAATGATATCGTATAATCTTTCTTTGTTTTGCTTCATTGTACTCATTATTTTGATAACCTCTCAGTTATTTCTAATATTGCTGCTTCTGTCATTACTAAGCTGTCTGCTTCTAGTAAATCTTTTACATTCAAGTTTGAAGGTAATATGATTTTTACGTTTGGAAGATTTCTTGCTGCTAATTCTAATTGACCGTTTTCTGCTGCCTTTGTATTAGCTATTATTAAAATCTTTCCTTCTACTTTTAATGCCTTTAATGACTCTGCTACCATTTTTGTTTTAGCTTCTGTAATTTCTGAAAAATCTTTTACTAAAACAGTATTATCTAATCTTGCTGATAATGCGGATCTTAATGCTAGTCTTCTTGCTTTTTGTGGCATTGAAAATTCGTAGTCTCTTGGTTTTGGTCCGAATACTACACCACCACCTGCAAACAATGGAGATCTTAATGAACCTGCTCTGGCTCTACCTGTCCCTTTTTGTTTCCATGGCTTTCTTCCGCCGCCTGATACTTCTGCTCTTGTTTTTGCACAAGCATTTCCGCTTCTTGCGTTGCTTAGTTGTCTTCTTAATGCCATATGCATTACATGCAAATTCGGTTCTACTCCGAATACTTTTTCATCAAGAGCAATTTGTCCGACTTGCTTTCCGCTTGTACTTAATATTGAAACTTCTTTTGTCATAATTTCTTTTTCCTTTTAATTGAACTCCGAGTTAGTTCCATTTAACTCTTGATGGTACAACTGTTACTAATTTTCCTTCAGGACCAGGTACTGAACCTTTTACCAATAACAAATTGTTTTCGCTGTCTACTCTTACTACTGTAAGTTTTGTTATTGTTACTCTTTCGTTACCCATGTTTCCGGCCATTCTTTTGCCTTTTATTACACGTCCTGGTGTTGTACCAGCTCCGATTGAACCGGGTTCTCTATGGTTCTTTGAACCGTGTGCCATTGGTCCACGTCCAAAATTCCATCTCTTTACTGTACCTTGAAATCCTTTTCCGATTGATGTTCCTGTTACATCTACTTTTGTGCCTTCTGTTAATACAGATAAATCTATTTTTTGACCTACTGTATATGCTTCAGGATTATCTAATCTGAATTCTTGTAAATGTCTGAAATTTTCTAATCCGTTTTTCTTAAAATGTCCTATTTCAGCTTTTGTTAAATGTTTTTCCTTTGCAGGTACTACACCTACTTGAATCGCATTGTAACCATCTGAATCAACAGTTTTTACTTGTGTTACTGTTAACGGATCAACTTTTATTACTGTTACGGGAATTGCAAGTCCTTGTTCGTCAAATACTTGTGTCATCCCAAGTTTTTCACCTATTACTCCCAGTGTCATATTTCACCTTTCTTTTGTGAGCGCTACGTTTTTCTACTTGCCTCGTAGATCACATTCAATTTATGGAGTCTCCCTCTATTAAATTGTATGTGCTGTTAAATCTTTCTACAGTTTAACCACGATATCTACTCCGGCAGGCAAATCAATTCTTGTAAGTTCTTCTGTTATTTGAGCAGTCGGATCATAGATATCTATGATTCTTTTGTGTATTCTCATCTCAAAATGTTCTCTTGACTTCTTGTCTACGTGAGGTGAGCGAAGTACACAATATAATCGACGTTTTGTTGGCAATGGAATCGGGCCAGCTACTCTAGCTTCGCTTCTCTTTACAACTTCTACAATTTTACTTGCAGATAAGTCGATTAACTTATGATCGTATGCTTTCAAACAAACTCTCATTCTTTGTTGCTTGCTTTCGTTCATTTCTACTTCCTTTTGTGTATTGACTTTCGCTTATGGTAATACATTTTACCACTTAGCATATTAACTCTATGTCAAACATATTCCATAGTCAACCAGTATTTTCTCTTTTTCTCTTTTTTTCTTAATATTTCTTTATTTTTTTGTAAATTTCTTGACAAACGTTAAAAACGTATACAGACTATGTGTTAACCATCTGTATACGTTTTATTACTCCCTCTTCTTTTTTGTTTTTACATTTTTACAGGCTCGTTCATCAATAACATTCTTGCTTCTGTTGCTGTGTCTTTTAATGACGAATAATATTCCCTATCTTCTTCACTTTTTGAATCTTTTACTCCAACTTCTGCTATTTCTCCAATCTGACTTAATAAGTCTGCTGTCTGCATTATATTTCTGTATATTGTTCCTTCATCTGCTTTTTCACCTACCGTTCTTATTAATTGAGACCAGTTTGACATACTGTCATATGGATTTGAATTATTTAAACTTGTCCACATATATGCCATTTGTGCTGCATCCTTATTATAACGGCTATATCCCGGATTTATTCCTTTATCTATTTCCTCATTATATATTTCAGCAGATTTCTTCAATAACTTCTTAAATACACTATTAACTTTTCTTGAATCATAGCTTGTTATATCTGAATTACCTTCTTCGGTTTCACTTTCTTCTAATGCCTGCAATGCTTTTATTCTGCTTATTAACATATCCTTCATTGTTAACTTAAGGTATGCCATCTCGGCATCATTATAATCTTCTTTCACTTGGCTTGGAGGATTCTTTTTTATAAATTGATGGTTCGCTGCCAATGCATTTGGAATATTCTCTTCAAGATATTTCATATTTTCTGCGGTTTGGATAGATGCTTCAACTTCTTTACGTTTTCTTTCAATGCGGGCTTTCGCTTTATTACCTTTTGATGTTGTATCCATGCCTGCAAGTTCTGAATTTAACTTTTCAATATAATCATCGATTGTTCTTGTATTGATTCTTTTCTTATATGTTTGAACTGCTGATAAATTTGACTCTAACACCTTTGTAGGTACAACATCGCCTCTTTTTAAAGCTCCGACAATTTCATCTATTGAATAATTACCTGTTGTTTTCGTTATTTTATACATCTTTGCTCTTTTTAGCTCAAGTTTATTCATTGCAGATTTTATCTCTTCTGCTGAAACATCAGGTTTTTCTATCCCCTCTACAAATTTCAACATATCTTCATAACTCGAAAAACTTTCCATTGTTTTTCCGAATTTTGCAAGCATTGATGCTACTGAATTTGATAACTTTTGCTGAATATTTCCTACACCTTCTGCAGTTTTTTCAAAAATATATGATAAATCTGTATCGTATCCGATTGCTGTTTCATTTGACTTTGCAGGCAATGCCATACTTGATGCAATCATAGCTAAACCTTCCGGTGATACTCCTTCAAATGCTTTTGAAGAAATAGCCTCAACGAGTGTTAATGTATCATATCCTTTAACTTTTGATGCCATTTTTGCCAATAATGTAGGCTCAATAACGCCATCTTCTTCAATTAAGAAACCTCTTGAAAGTAATATATCTCTCTTTCTTGAGCTTATTTCCATTAATTCGTCTATTTTTGATTGTCTTTGATTTTTATCATCACTATATGCATAGAATGTTTTGCTAAATATATCAGGCAGCCCTTCATCATTTACATTATGTTCATAATAACCTGATAAAAAGGCATAATCCGGATTATAATTACTTTCAATCGGATTACAATCCATTGCCTCTAAATACAAGAAATCTTGTTCTGATGCTCTATCCGTCGGCATTGTATATACATATCCGATTGTATCTATGCCTCTTCTTCCGGCTCTTCCTGACATTTGTTTAAATTCATTTGCAGAAAGCATTCTTACAGGAGTTTTTTCTCTTTCTTCTTTCTTATCGGCTGCTTGTTCTCCTGTTTGTGCGGATATTTCTTCCGTTTCATCTCTTTCTTCTATTTTTACCTTATTTTCAGAAAGAAGTTTTCCAACATCTTCACCCTCATCACAAGGTTTATATGGGCTGGATATTACAACTGTCTTTGCAGGCATATTTATACCTGCTGCCAATGTTTCTGTTGCTATTACTGCTTTTAACAACTTCTTTTGGAATAATTCTTCTATTAGTTCTTTTTGCCCCGGAATTATTCCTGAATTATGTATTGCATAACCTTTTTCCAATGCTTTAGTATCTAAGTCTGCTCCTATATATTTTTCTGCAGAATATTTGTCTACTATTCTTTTTATTTCTTCTTTTTCAGCTTGAGTTGTTAAATCAGCACCTTCTTTTCCCATATATTCAAGCACTTCTCTTGAATATTTTTTACTGAATATAAAGAATATTGCAGGTAGCTTTTCTTCTTTTTGTAATTGTTCAACAGCTAATTTAAAATCACTTAGTTTTGGTTTCTTTACTTTTAATGTATTTTCAAAATCAGGAGTTTCTCCTCTTCTGATAGCCTTTTCTATTCTTTTTTCGGCTTTTTTATATGCTTGTGTGGTAAGCATATCGAAAGATAACGGAACATGTCTTGCTTCTGAAGGAATAGATACTAATGCAACATTATCTGTTCCGTTTAAGCTTCCTATCCAATTTTTTAAAGCTTTCGGATTTCCTATTGTAGCACTTAGTTCAAGTGTTTGAACATCTTTCGGAGTAAACATTAAAGACTCTTCCCATACAGGGCCTCTGTCTTTATCTCCTAAATAATGGAACTCGTCAAATATTACCGTTCCTAAGTTTCTCATTAAAGGATTATCTTCTCCATATAAATTTGATAACGCCATATTTCTGTAAACTTCAGTTGTCATTATCAAAATCGGAGCTTCTACGTTTTCTCTTCTGTCTCCTGTTAATATACCTATATTTTCTTCACCATATATATTCTTAAACTCATTTAATTTCTGATTGCTCAATGCTTTTAATGGAGCTGTATAGAAAGTTTTCTTTCCATCTGCCATATTTCTTGTAGACGCATAATATGCAATTGCTGTTTTACCTGTTCCTGTTGGAGCTTCCACAAGAACAGTCTTGCCGTCATTCAATGATTTTCCCGCATCTATTTGGAATGCATCAGGATAACACCCTGTTGGTAGTTGATAGTAATTATCTTTTAATGTTTCACTATATCTTCTTCCCCCAAAAGATACTATATCTCTGCCTATATAAGGCTGAAATAAAAGAGAAGGGTTTGTTATATTTATTCTGTTTTTATTACTTTCTAAATTTACTTTCTTTTGATTTAAACCAATTCCTTTTTCAGACTTAAAGCTTGTTACTTTTGATATTTTCATAAGTTTTACCCTTTACATTCCCACTCGCTTTAAAACCTGAAAATATTTTTTTACTATTAATTTTCAAACATGTTAAAATAATGTTACATCTTATGGTCGATAACTTACTTTATAAATTTATTTAAATCATCCCTGTCTAATACTTCTATTCTGTCTTGATTATGGACAAATATAATACAGGAAATTAAAGGTTTAAACATTTCAAAATCACTATATGACAGTTTCTTGTTCAAATCTGCCATATTATCTGCAAGAAATTCCGTAATTAAAACTTTATCTTTAAACACCAATGAACTAAAATAATCAAGCGCTGCTTTGCTTGTTATACCTTCAAAATAAATTAAATCCGGAGATTGGAACTCAATAAACCTCATTGCTTTATCAATATTAAATCCGATATTTTCGTTTAATTCACATTGGTTTATATTTTCCAAATTATACTTTGCTATAGATTCTATTGTCATAATGTTTTTATCAGAATGAGAATATTCCGACAAAACAGAATAAATTATATGTGTTTTACCTGCAAGTGAAGAACCGCATACAAGCACAATTCCCGGCGTTTCCATTATTCTTTTTACCGTATTTATCTGAATATCAGATAAACCAATCTCACATAGAGGTTTGGGCGGCTTATATATTTTTAATGATATTCTTTCTCCGTTTATTGTAGGAAAAGCTGAAATACTTGCCGTAAGAATAATATCTTCAACCTTAAAAATCAATTTGCCTAATTGGGGAAGTTCACAAACATTGGCATCTAAAGATGATAATGCTTTTAACTTTGATATAAAGGGAACAACCAGTACAGAAGGGATTTGTCCTGTTTCTACTATTTCAGAACCTTGCCTAAAATTAACGGTAAGACCATTTGGTATATGTTCAAAAAACATTTCATGAACATTATTCAATATTGCTTGCTTTAGTATTGCGCGTATTAATATTTGTATATGTTCATCAGAAAGAACATCATTATGAAGTTCTTCTTGCCAGTCAAATTTGTTTTCGGAACTTTCAATATTAATCTGACCAACTGTACTATCAGTTTTATAATATTCTTCTATTTTTTTCAAAACCAATGTTTCTGCAGAGACAACAGGCTCTATATCACAACCTGTTTTTTCTACTATCTTATCTATTGCAAATAAATCCAAAGGATCTGCCATTGCTACAGTCAGAACATTCTCAATTTTGAATAAAGGTATAATCTTATATTTTTGGGCATCGTTAAAACTTACATAAGATAAACATCTCTTATCCAAACTATAATCTTTTAAGTCCACATAAGGAATGTGAAGCTTACTTTCAAGAAATTTTAAAAGAGTATCTTCTGATATCAAATTCGATTTTATTAATATTTGACCTATATTTACATTTTGCGAAGCTGCTATTTCTTGGGCTTTTTCCAAATCTTCATAGTTAACAAGCCCATCTCGGACCAAATCATACTTCAATTTTTCAAGAGTTTTGTTTGTAACTAATTCCATTTATTATTGCCCTAAATAACTTTTCACTTTCTCTACTACATAATCAACATTAAACGGTTTCGTTATATATTCATCAGCGCCCGTTTCTTCACCTATTATTTTATCTTCTTCTTGAGATCGTGCAGTTATCATTAAAATCGGTATATCCTTATACTTGTTATCGTACTTTAATAATCTGCTTATTTTGTATCCGTTAATTTTGGGCATCATTACATCCAATATTATTAAATCAGGATGAATTTCTCTTGCAAGTTTTAATCCCTCTTCACCGTCAAATGCCGTATAACACTTATAGCCTTCTGACTCCAAGACAAATTGTAGAATTTCTATTATATCTGCTTCATCATCAACTATTAATATCTTCTTCATTTATATCCCCTTTTGAAAATGAATTAAGTTTTTTTATTATATCTGAAAGCAATTCCCCGTCTTGAGGGTATAATACAGATGAATATAATATATCACATTCCAAAAATTCATTTTGAATTGATTTTATATATGTCTGGAGTTTTCTGACCTCAAAATCATGAACGAATGAATCCATATCTACAGAATAAAAGTAATAATTTCGTCTGCCATTTTCAATAACCGAACATTCCTTGCAAACAGCTGTCTTTCTTATTACATCTTCTGCTAATATTTTATCTATTAAAGATTTCCCTTCAACTACTTTTTCAGATAAAGATATCATCGAAATATTAATGTGTTCCTGCTTAGCCCTTTGCATATCTTGTTCTAATGAGAGTTCAAATATCTCCATCTCTGACATTATTGGTATTGCAAGATAAAATGTTGAACCTTTATTTACTTCACTATCCAACCATATAAAACCCTTATGAACATCCATTAAACGCTTTGCTATAGGCAATCCCAAACCTGATCCGCCTACTTTGCGGCTTAATGAATTTTCTATTTGTTTAAATTGCTCAAATACTTTTCCCCAATTTTCTTTCGCAATACCTATTCCGTTATCTTTGACTGATATCTTTACGTATTCCTTACTTAAATGTTCAGGAATTGTATTAAAAAAGTTATTATTTCTTATTTCATCACCCGAAATTCGTGATGTTTCCACTTCAATAGTACCGTTTTCCTTGGTAAACTTTATTGCATTTGAAATCAAATTTGTAATAACCTGTTCCATTCTTTGTGTATCTATATAAACTACCGGTAAAGATGAGTCCAAGTTAAGATTGATAGTGATATTTTGCTCTTTAGCCCAGCTCTCAAGCGTATTTTTTACTAATTCTACAGGCAAATTTATGTTTGTTTTCTCAAAACGAAATTCCATCTTACCAGCTTCGATTTTTGATAAATCCAATAAATCATATATTATTGCAGAAAGTCTTGTAACATTTCGTTTTGCCAAATTTAAGAACTTCTCCATTGCATCATTTATTTCTCCGGTTGTACCTTTTAAAATGATATCTAAAGCACTGTTTATTGAAGTCAACGGCGTTCTTAATTCATGAGAAACTATAGAGATAAATTCCGATTTCAATCTCTCTAATTTCTCTAATTTTATATTGGTATCTTTAATTTCTTCGTATAAAATAGCACTTTCCAACGGTAGAGAAACCTGTTTTATTAATGTTGTAAAACATTTTGTATCATCTTGTGCAAAATCGTTTTCTCTGAATACCTCTATAATTCCGTAAAACTTATTCTTTATATTTATTGGTGCAAATAAATTATCATAACCGAATACATTTAAATCGTATTCTCCGAATTGATCTTTATTATATTTAATAACTTCAATATCATCTATTGAAGGATTAATAGAAAATAAATTCTTATAATTTAGCAAAGCCCTTAGTTTTATGGCATTCTCTAACCTTTGAGAAATCGGGAAAAGAGATTTTATAATTAATTTTATGTCGTTTACTTCATTTAAAATTAAAGCATAACATAAGGACAATGATAAACTCTGGTCCAATCCGTCTGTCATTATTTCGATTAATTTTGTCTTATCTAAAGAACCGGCTAATTGTGTACTTGTGTTATAAAGAACATTTAATTGATACAAGCTCTTTGCCAAGTCATTATTGTTTTTGGACAGGACTCTGAATGTTTCTCTTAGCTGCATTGCGGAATCTAATGTCGCTGAGAATAAGTTTTTATCAAATGGTCTTTTTATATATGAATTCACATATTTCAAAACATCATAATTAATATTGTTTTCCGGAAGCAGCATAACTGAACGAATATCCTTTGTTTGCAAAGAAATCTTCATTTTCCTTACTAATGAAACAATATCAATATTTATAGAAGCACAATCAAAAATGATAATATCTGCTTTATCATTTTTAACCATATCTTCCAATATATCTTCATCTGAAATGAAATTTAATATATGTGAAGTTTTAATTCCAAGCACTTCTATTTCTTTTTTTGTATCAGCATTATCAGAAACAACTATTATCTGAGCCATAATATCCCTAACTAATCTATTTCTCTATATTTACATTGTATCAGTAAACAAGATTATAAATTTTTTGTAAAGATATATTAAATTTTAAACTAATAAAGCAATTTCAAAAACAAAAAATACTTTATATAAATACGAGGATTCAATTAAGTTTTAATTAAGATACCAATTTTAAATTTTATATTCATACTTACCTTACTTACTACCTTTACTAACACACGAGGAAATCAAAAAGATTTCAGAGGAACCCTAAAAAGTTCCTTTTTTTTTGGCATTTCAAAATATTAATTTAAAATTTATAAAAGCTTAAATAAAATCAAACAATTTATTAAATTATTTCAATCTATTGTCCAGGATATATTTCAAATCCTGCTGGAACAACATTATTTGGACTAACAATTGTATCTATATAATAGTAATCAGCAGCCTCTCTCAAATATCTTTTTAAAATCACTTCTTTTTCTTGATTTTTCTCACTATCTATATTCTGGCTTACTTGCTTTTCCTGAATCTTTTCCTCAGGAACAAAATTATTTACAGGATAATTCCAAGTAGTACCAACAAGCTCAGGGCGTATTGCACCACCAAGAAGCGGCTTATATACCAACTCATATTTTTTATCACTATATTCTGATTTTTTGTCTGCATTTTGTTGTTGATTATCTTCATCCGAAACATAATCCATTTGTTGTTGCTCCGAATAATCTTCTATAGGTTCAGGAACACTTGATCTTGAAGGGACTTTTCTATCTGTAGCTTCATTTACAATAACTTTCAATGCATAACTTGGCATAATTGAAAGAAAAGAAAACAACATCAACAATATACAAAATTTCTTCATATTTCCTCACTTATATCTGCAAACACCAATATCCATAAGTTTCCACATTAATCAATATTTTAAACGTATAATGCAAATTTAACAATACTCTATACTATGTATTCCGACAAAAAAGAAAAAAGTAAGGATTCTTAAATAAAACAAACTAGCTTTCTTTACAAATGTCACAATATTCTTTTATTTTGTAAATTTTCAATCTGAAAATTACTTTATTAATATGTGTAGAAAAGGATGTGAAGTTATTTATGGTAAATTCAATAAGTTCATTAGCACCTGTTATAAATCAACAAATACCGCAAGAAACAAATATAGATAAATTAGCAAAATATGCAGGTAATGAGACACTTCAAGAAGTACCTGATACATTCTCAAGTACAACTAAAAGTGCAGCATCAAGCGCATTATTTTTTGAAGGCATACCACTATTAAATTTTCTGTTTAGAAACAAAAAAATTAATGGCAAATTTAGTAATGCAAACTTAAAAATATTAGGACAAGCTGATAAAGAAGCTTTAAACAAATTATTAAAAGGCGATGGAAAACTTTCAACAAGAATTGCTGATTATATAAAACATGCAAATCAATGTAAATTTGTATATGTAGACGAAAAAGCTGCTGTAAAATCAAAAGCGAAAGCATCTAAACTTGCAGAAAAAGCAAAAAAATTAGCAGATAAAGCAACCGAAAAACCAAATAGTAAAATCAGAGAATATCTTGCTAATAAAGCCCAAAAGAAATCAGAAAAAGCAATTACTGATTGTATAACCAAAACAGAAAAAGCTGTTGATTCAAGAATTGCAGTTACAACTAAAACAACAACGCCTGTAAAACTTGGCAAATTGGGCACAAAACTAAATAGACTTACAAATGGCAAATTTGGAAATATTTCTAAATTTATGAAATCTTCCGGAGCCGGAATGATGTTAGTTTTTAGCGGAATTATCGAAGGTTTTACAGAAGTTGTACCAACATTTAAAGAACTTGGAATAGAAAAAGGGTTAAAACAACTAGGAAAGTCTACAATAAAAGTCATAGGTGACACTGCAGGATTTATTGCAGGTGAACAAGCAGGTATGGCACTAGGTAGTGCAATAGGTACTGCAATTTGTCCGGGTATCGGAACGGCCGTAGGAGCTGTTTGTGGTTTCGTAGGCGGCATTTTAGGTTCTTTTACTGCAGGTAAAATAACAAAAGCTATAACAGGTAAATCTGAACGTGAAATTGCAAATGAACAAAAAAACAATGAAAATCAAAAACAAGTTACAAATGATATAGAAACTTCAGAAAATATAAAAATAGCAGAGAATGAATTAAACTTAAAAGCAACAAATCCTTTTAATGTCACCGCATAAAATATATAAGTTTTATAAATACTAATAAAACCATTCTTAAAGAATGGTTTTTATTTATAAAAAATAAAATGCGACCTAAAGCCGCATAAGTCAAGAAAGGAATGGTTAGACTATTAATTTAACTGTATTATTACATATAATTGAATACTACGCAAATTTATGAATATTTGTTAACAATTTTTAACAATTTAATATATAATGTTAATCTGATATTGAGGATAATATGAAAATAGGAATAATAAGCTTAGGTTTAATTGGCGGTTCATTATTAAAAGCATTATCAGAGACTGATAATACAATATATACTGTAACCAGAAATAAAGAAACTGTTGAAAAAGCAAAAAAATACACAAAAAATTCATCTGACAATATAGAATCATTAAAAGATTGTGAAATTATATTTGTGGCTTCGCCTATTAATAAAACACTTGATATACTTGATAAATTAGAGAATATAGTAAGCAGAAATTGTATTGTTCTTGATTGTGCCAGTGTTAAAGAATTTGTTATGAATAAAAAAAGACCATATAAATTCATTGGTTCACATCCAATGGCAGGAACAGAATTTAACGGTTTCGATGCTTCTTTTAAAGAACTTTTTATTGGAGCGAAATGGGTATTAACCCCAAGTGAGAATGTAAATACTTATGATATAAATCTTGCTGGAAATATAATTACTCAAACAGGAGCTAATATAGTCATTACAACTGCAAAAGAACATGATGACGCTGTCGCTTTAATAAGCCATATGCCGTTAATTGTTTCTCAAGCATTATTTTATAGCGCAAGAAATAATACATTGGCTCTAAAGTTAGCTTCAAGTGGATTTAGAGATATGACAAGACTTGCTATATCTAACCTTGAAATGGCTCAAGATATGAAACTATATAACGCATCAAACATAAATAATGCAATCGAAAAACTTATTTCTTCAATTAATTTATTAACAAAGACTAAAGACATTAAAATTTTATCCGATATAAAAAATATAAGAACAAAAATGTATTCAAGTGAAGGGAAAAATATTCTTTAGTATCATCAAAATTATATAAGCTTGAGTTATATAAAAACTTTAAAAAAGAAAAAAACCGATCTTCATCGGTTAAGTTCACTTTATATCAGAGAGAGGAATCAGAGAGAGAAAACACTTATTTATCTTTTTTAACTTTTTATATCCTCTACTTGTATAAATTCCACATGCTATTATTATCATAACGTGTACAATATACACTTTAACATTTCTTTACATTTAAAAATTTAAAAACGAAATTAAACGTCAACAAAAAAGACTAAAAAGCAAATAATAAAAGAGTTTAAAATAAACGAAAAAGAAAATCTGTTTTCAGAATAAAACATAAATTTATGTTATCATTTTTTAAAGAGAAAGAAGAAAATTAATATTATGAAATACAAATCAAGACTCAACCAACCGCATAACCTTCCAGGGGTGCTTGTATGTGTAGAAGGCATAGACGGTTCCGGAAAATCAACACAGCTCGCAATACTTAGGGACTGGCTAAAATCGAGGAAACAAGATGTTATTTTTACAGAATGGAATTCATCTGATTTGATTTCGCAAACAACAAAACTTGCAAAAAAGAAAAATCTTTTAAGTCCAAGAACATTCTCTTTATTACATGCTGTTGATTTTGCCGATAGATTAGAACAAATAATAATTCCGGCATTGAAAGCAGGCTTTATTGTTTTAGCAGATAGATATGTCTATACGGCATTTGCTCGTGATGTAGCTAGAGGCGTAGACAGAGACTGGGTTAGGAAAGTATATGGTTTTGCTGTAAAGCCAGACTTAACCTTATATTTCAGAGTATCGGAAGATGTCTCTTTGGAAAGAATATGCTCAAATCGTTCTCCAAAATTCTATGAAGCTGGTATGGATTTAAAAATAAGTAATGATCCATATGAAAGCTATAAAATTTTCCAAAAACGAGTTAACGATGAATATAAAAAAATGGTAGATGAATACGGTCTGGTTGAAATCGATGCAAACGAGAGTATTCATAAAAAACAAGTATTTTTTAGAGAAGAAGTTCAAAAAATATTAACCCAAAAAGGAATTATTTTATAAATGACACAATACAAATCAAAACATGGATATGAAGGTTTATTAATAGTAATAGAGGGAACCGATGGTTCAGGTAAATCTACACAAATTGAACGTTTAAAACGCTGGATTGAAGACCAATCATACGGAGTTATGGTAAGCGAATGGAAAACTTCTAAATTCATTGCAGATGCAATAAATGATGCAAAAGAAAGAAACCTTTTAAATGCAACAACATTTAGTCTTCTTTATGCAGCAGACTTCGCAGATAGACTTGAGCAAGTAATAATCCCAGCACTAAAAGCAGGATTTGTAGTTATTTTAGACAGATATATATATACTGCTTACGCGCGTGATGTTGTAAGAGGTCATAATATAGAATGGTTAAAAAATCTTTATGATTATGCACCGGAACCGGATATGGTGTTCTATTTAGATGTACCTGTTGAAATCCTATTAAAAAGAATTATTGGCACTACAGGTTTAGATTACTGGGAATCCGGTAGAGATATTGGTCTAAGCAGCGATTTTTATAAGAGTTTTCAAATTTATCAAGGAAAATGTCTTGACGAATACCAAAAAATGATAAAAGAATACGGGTTCATATCAATTGATGGAACATTAAGTATAAAAGAAATTCACAAGAAAATAATTTCTGAAGTCAAAAACATTTTAGAAGTTTAAAAACGTAAATTTTTTTGAAAGTTAAAAGGTAAATTATATAATTAGGTTTATGAAAAGAATAAATAATTCTAACTTTGAGCTTATAGAAGATATAATAAAAACAATTGATTTTAATTATAATCAAAATGAGCAAAAAAGAATGGAAGATATAAATATTATATGGAAAGAAACAGTTGGAAATAAGGTTTCAGAATATTCTAAAGTTTACGGATTTTCTGCCGATGATATATTGACAATCATCTGTGCTGACTCATTCATATCAAATGAACTATTATTTAATAAAGAAAAACTAATAGGAATCATGAATAAAAAAATGCAAAAGATGGGAATTAAAATAAAAGATATAAGGTTTGATTATAAAAAATGGGAAGAAAGAAAAAAATGAATAAGAAATTAAAAGGTTTTTCTCTTGCTGAATTATTAATTTCTTTGCTAATTATTAGTATTGTGTTATCCGCAGCAATACCAACTATTACAAGAAAAGCAGGTGCAGACAGAGAGAATATTTGGCGATGGACAAAAGAAGGTAACAATGCATACTTTGGTACAGGAAGCAATCAAAGTGCAATCTTAGGGTTATCAAACACACCTAAAGCAGAAGAAGGTATTGCTGATATAATGACAGATTCTACAATAACAGATGATTCTGTAGATGATATAACTGATCCTGGCAATTCGGGAACCAAAAGAGCTGATATCGGCGTAATTAATACCGGTGATTTAAAATATAGTAACTTTGGCGACAAATTTATTATTTTGAAAAAGACTATTCAAAATGATAATTCAAATTTTATGAATTCACACATATCATTTTTTACAATGAAGAATGATGAAACCGCAACAACTGCAGATATAAAATATGGTGGTCGTTTAACATTAGACTCAGGTAATATAGCTCTTGGAATGGGTACTCTACAAAGTTTAAATTCAGACAATATTGGTGAAAATACCGCATTAGGACATTTCGCGTTATTAAGAACTGATGAAGGTTTTAGAAATACAGCTGTAGGAAAGAAAACCCTCTCTTATAATGAAAGCGGTTCATATAATACAGCTATTGGTTATGGTGCTTTATTTGAAATAGGTAGAGAAACCAGCGCAGATGCTGATGCATATTATGAAAACACAGCTATTGGTGCTTTATCTCAACAAAAAAGAGCAACCGGAAGATTCAACACATCAGTTGGTTCTCAAGCATTAAAAAGAAGTGAAACCGGTGACAGTAATACAGCAGTAGGTCGTTTGGCTTTAGGTAATCTTCTTTCCGGAAGCAACAATACAGTTATAGGTGATAAAGCTTGCAGATATGTTGAATCAGGCAACAATAATATTTGTATCGGAAACAATGTAAGAACAACAAATACAACCGTAGGTGCTTCAAGTGTTGATACTGAACAAAATTATGGTGTATTCATAGGAACAGCAACAAGTAATGACGAAACACCGCTTATAAGTGGTCATAGCACACTTGTATTGGGCAGTGGCGGTAGTTACCAAAATCCAACTGCACACAAGGAATTCATTGCCAATGCAAGAAAAGTTGAATTCAGACCATATAATGGAGCAAGACCTACATTTGAATTCCATTCTTATTATGGTGGGGATGCTGCATATAACGGCTATAGTCCAAGTAATGGACAAGGTGTATTTGGTAGTGCTGCATTTAATCTAAGAGATACTGGAGGTAATAATGATTATTCTTCTGTATCGCTTGTGTTCGGAGCAATTGGTACAAATGCACAAAACAAAGAAGCAAGAATTAATGCTTATGACAGATACCATCCAAATACTACGGATAAATGGGCTGATATTAGTTTCAATAATATGTTAAGATTCGATTTTCCACCTGTAACAAAAGAAGATGGAAGTGTTAGTTATAGTGCAGTAAGAATTAATTCAACAACTCCTGCATCTACAGATAATCCAACAGAAACAAATTATACAATGTTGCTAAACGATAGACTTGAAATTGGCAATGACGCAAGTGTACCTTATCTTCAACTTACAGGCGACAATGGATTAAAATTCCATTTTGGTAATAATACAGATTCATTTATAAATATTACAAAAGATAATGCTTTTATCAACTTTGTAAGTTCAAGTTCAATACCTGGCAGTTTCTGGTTTGATTTGCAAGGTGGTCTGCAATTAACTACACCTGGTAAAATCACGATGGAATCAACAGGAAATGATAATTTTATAAAATTTGGAAAAGTCTATATTGATGACAATGACGTTTATATTACTGACTTAAGAGCATTCTCAAATTCAGGAAGTATAAAATCTGAAATCAATGCAGCAAAAGAAGAAATTGATAATTTAAAAGCAACAATGTCAGATGCAAGAAAAAAGAATATCTTGAGTGACAGCACTGCAGGTTTAAATGAAATAAATGCCTTGGAAGTTAAAAATTATACATACAAAGAAGATAAAGAAAATACTCCACATGTAGGTGTTATAGCTCAACAGTTACAAAAAGTATTCCCCAATTCTGTAATCAAAGGCAATGATGGTTTCTTAAGAATAAAAACAGAAGAAATTTTCTATGCAATGGTTAATTCTATAAAAGAACTTTGTTCTAAATTACAAGATTTAACTGCAAAAGTATCTGGATTAGATAAACGTATTACAGAACTTGAAAAACAGAATAAAATACTTCTAGAACAAAATAAAGCTTTTGAAAAACGCCTTGAAAAGCTTGAAAAGCAACAAAACAAATAGAACGATAATCAATGAAAAAGAACGCCTTTTAAAAAAGGCGTTCTTTTTATAAGATATATTTTACAAATTCTGTTATAATTAATACTATGAGACTAGATAAATTTTTAAAAGTATCAAGACTAATAAAAAGAAGAACTATAGCCAATAAAGTTTCAGAACAAGGCCGGATATATGTTAACGGGATAATTGCGAAACCGGCAAAACAACTTAAAGAAGGCGATATAATCACAATTGTACAAGCCGATACAGAAATTAAAGTACGAATAATTAAAATACCAATAAATAATGTATCAGTACAAGAAGCTAATACATTATATGAAGAAATAAAATAATCCCCCTAATAAATTTAGGGGGATTATTTTATTATTAATTATCATCATCAAGTTTTATTCTGGAAAGTTTAACGATCTCATTAAAATCAGGATATTTAGAAGATAGTTCTTTGAAAGTACCGACATCAACAATAGTACCATCTTTTATATATGCTATTCTATCACTATTAACAAGAGTACTCAACCTATGAGCTATAGCAATAATTGTTTTTTCACCTTTCAGACTTGCTAAAATATCAGTCAATTTATTTTCTATTTTTACATCAAGATTGGCAGTTGCTTCATCTAAAATTATAATTTCAGGGTCTCTATAAAGAGCACGAGCTATACCTATTCTTTGCATTTGACCGCCAGACAAACCTGTACCATCTTGTTTTAGTTCTATTTCCAACCCATTTTCGGTTTGTTTTAATTGATCATATAATTGTGCAGTTTTTAATACTTCATCAACTTTCTCTTTATCAATATCTTTTCTTTCAATTCCCCAAGCAACATTTGTATATATATCACCTTCAACAGTACAAATTTTTTGAGGAACATAACCAATAATATTTCGAAATTTTTGGATATTATCTGTATTCAAACGTTCATCATCAACATAAATAGTACCTTTATAGTCAAGTAATCCAAGTATACAGTCAATCAATGTACTTTTTCCTGCTCCTGATAAACCAACTATTCCTATAAACTCACCTTTTCTTATATTTAAACTAACATTATTTAATACATTTTCTTTTTTATCATAAGAGTAGCTCATTTGTTGAATTTGAATATTTTCTTTGAATGAGATCTTTTCTTTTGTATCTTTATTTTTTGAATATTCATACAAAGAATATTGTTCATATAGCTTAAATAGTTCATCTGCTTTTATTTTTGTAAGATTTATGTAATTCAGATAAACCTGATTTTTATATACTTGAGGAACAACTCTGTATATTGCAATAGCAACTACACCAAATGAAACTAAAATATTTGAAGGATTTTCACCATACTGTACCAAAATTCCCAAACATAATATTGTCATTGTAAATATAAAGATAATTTCTATAATATATTGAGGAATTACAGGTATAAGATTTATTTTTTCATTAAAAGGAATAATCTTCTCTGATATATCATCATACATATCATAGAAATATTTTTGACATCCGTTAATCTTAATATCTTTAATACAACTCAAAGTGTTAATTATAGAACTATATGGTCCATTTGTCAGATTAAGTTTTTTTATTGTAAGTTTAACCCCCCATTGTTTAAAGAATCCTGATTGTATAGAACCGGCAATTGCAAAAAACAAGACAGCCAATAATGTATATAATGGAAGCATAAACATTAAGACAATAAACACAAATAAAATTACGAAACTGTTAGATATAAAAGAAATAACTTTTGAAACAAAATATTGCATTACATCATCTACATTCGAAGTAATCTTATTAATAATGTTATTGTCTCCACGTTGTAAATCAGCTTCATAAGGTGCATAAAGAAAATATTCAAGCATTTTTTCTTTTACTTCCAAACCCCACTTGCTAATCATTTTACTTTGCCAATATTGAATTAATATACTATATAGGTTTTTTATTATAATTGTTCCTGCAATTAAAGAGCCTATAAATATAATCATGTTATTTACACCATGAATGTTAAAATTTTCTTCTACGAACTTAGCAATCGGATTATTTACAACTCTACCCGGATTAACCATTATCATAATAAATGGGAAAACAAGAACAATACTCAAAAATTCTAAGAGATTTATCATAAATGATAAGAACAACATATATATTAACTTAACTTGATATCCTTTACCAAAATAGCGTAAGAACTTTATAAATTGACTAAAAAACATATTAATACCCTCATAAAATACAAAAAAATTATAACATAATATTAGTGACTTCAAATATATTTAAGCACATAGATATTATTATCATCCTTGAGGATATTCAGTACTTTTACAAATTCAATATTTCTTTTCGATAATACCTTAGCTGTTTTTGCTGTTTTTTCTCTAATTGTATAATCATTAGATAATGCAGTTTGCGCAAGAATTTCTAATAATAAATTATCAGGTTTAAGTTTTGAAGATATACTAACTATTGCTTCAAGATTCCAATATAAATTAAAATTTTTCTTATTTGTAACATATGAGCGTTCTTGTTTCATATCATCTAACTTAGAAAGTGTCATTTTAATCTCACTTAGAATCGAGTTATACAAATATTCATAATCATCAATATAAGTAATTAGCTCAACAACATTACGAGATACAGATGGATTTATGTCTGTTATTCCTTTTACAAAAATATCTAAAATGTCTCGTTTTTGAAATAAATGCCTGTATTTTTCATCTTTAATAAATTCAAGGATTTTAAAAGAAGTCGTTTCTCTTATTGGTCCTGATTGATTAATTAAATTTGAAACCAAAATATCTGCTTCTGATTGAGAAATTAATGTGTTTAATTCAATAAGACATAATTGCTTTTTTAAATCATCATTTCCTAAAAGTTCATTTATTATTTCTTCATGTTTAAAATTGGCTTCACAATATGAAAAAGCCTGTAATAACATTTTTAAGTTCTTATCATAATTAATTTCTAAATAATTCTTCATAAAAATAAATATAGCATAATTGGAGGTTAAAAATGAACTTTAATAATTGTAGAGTAGTTATATATAAATATAAATAGGTGAGAGGCAAAGGAATAATATGAACGAAATAGTAAATTTTGTAAAAGAAATTTTTATGCTTGATAATAACGAAAAGATGCTTGTAGGCTTATGTGGTTTTGAACATATGAAAGATAAATCCTCAACAACAAAA
>DVJT01000192.1 GCA_018716565.1 Candidatus Avigastranaerophilus faecigallinarum
GCTTTTAAATACTTTGCTGATAATAAAGTTAAAATAGCTGTAATTGAAACAGGTCTTGGCGGAAGATTTGATGCAACAAATGTATGTAAAAAACCAATTCTTTCAATAATTACATCAATTTCACTTGACCATACGGACAGACTCGGAAATACAATAGAAAAAATTGCATTCGAAAAAGCCGGAATTATAAAACCAAAATCAACAATATTAACAGAGATTTCCAATAAAGGATTCAAAATAATCAAAAATACAGCAGAAGAAAAAAAAGTAAAACTAATAGTTGCTACAAATTATGTAAACATGAACTATGAAAATGGAAATAACTACGTTTCTATTGAAGATAAGAAATGTGAATTCCCTCTATTAGGATTATATCAAAAGGCAAATCTTTCAATAGTTTTGCAAGCTGTTGAGTTCCTAAAAATCAAAACTGAAGCAGTAATTGAAGGTCTTAAAACTGCAAAATGGCCAGCAAGACTTGAATTTATTAAAGACAAAAATCTATTGATTGATGGGGCACATAACCCTGATGCTGCAAAAGAATTAAGAAAAAGTCTTGATTATTATTTCAATAATCAAAAAAGAATTTTCTTATACTCAACTCTAAATACAAAAGATTACAAAGAAATTGCTAAAATACTATTTAATAAAGATGATGAAATTTATTATTATGAATTCAAAAATAAAAATGCAATATCTTTTGAAGAATATAAAAATAACACCCCTCAGCTTAGAAATATTAAACAGTTCAACAAAGACCAATTAAAAGAATTTTTGCTAAAACCAGAACTAAAAGTCGTAACAGGCAGTTTATATATGATTGGCGAACTTTACAATGAATTAAAAAGCTAGTTTAAAATTCTGTAGTTTTAGTCGGATTTTTGAACTTTGTTATGTTAGATTGGAATAATAATTCAACCGTACCTGTTGAACCATTTCTGTGTTTAGCAATAATAATTTCAGCTTTACCTTTATTTTCAACATTATCACGGTTGTAGTATTCATCTCTATATATAAACATTACAATATCAGCATCTTGTTCTATTGCACCGGAGTCTCTTAAGTCAGATAACATAGGTCTTTTATCCGGTCTTTGTTCAACACCACGTGATAACTGTGAAAGCGCAATAATAGGAACATCCAATTCTCTTGCTAAACCTTTCAATGAACGTGAGATTGCAGATATTTGTTGATTTCTGTCATTAGGATTTCCACCGCCTTCCATTAGTTGTAAATAGTCAATTACAACTAATCCAAGGTCTTTTTCTTCCATCATCAATCTTCTGCATTTTGCTTTTATATCTGTAGCGGTAACACCTGAAGCATCATCTATATATATTTTTGCATCAGAAAGTTTCGTCATCCCGTCAACTAATTTTTCCCAATCTTTAGGTTGCAAATTACCTGTACGTACTCTTTGAGAATCAACCTCTGCTTCTGCACATAACATACGACTTACCAACTGTTGCTTAGGCATTTCTAAAGAAAATATGGCTACTCCTTTTTTACCTTTTAATGCAACATTTTGAGCCAGATTTAAAGCAAAAGCTGTCTTTCCCATTGATGGACGAGCTGCAAGAATTATTAAATCAGATTTATGAAGCCCTGATGTTATATTATCCAAATCATAAAAACCTGTTGTTACACCAACTAATTCATCCTTATTATTAAATCTTTTTTCAATAGTTTCGTAACTTGATACAACTAAATCTTGTATAGCTACCAAATCTGAAGTATCTTTCTGCGCAGCAATATTAAATATCATTTTTTGAGCATTATCAAGTACAATATCCGTATCTTCATTTTCATATGCATTAGCAACTATCTCAGACCCGGCATTGATTAAAGCACGCTTAATTTCTTTTTCACGTATAATTTTAGCATAATACTCAATATTCGCTGTAGTTATAACATTCATAGCCAAATCATTTATATATGATCGGCCGCCTGCATTTTCCAATTCTTCTTTATCTCTTAAATATTCAGATACTGTTACAATATCAATCGGTTCATTTTTCCTGAAAAGATCCAATACTGCTTCGTAAATAATTTTATGAGCAGGCTTATAAAAACTCTCCGGTTTTAAATACTCAACTATACGCCCCAAAGACATTGGATTTACTAAAATAGCACCAAGTACAGCTTCTTCAGCATCAACACTTTGCGGCATCATTTTAAGCATATCTGAATTATGTTGTTCTACAACTTTATTAGCCAAATTTCCTCCAACTAATTATAAAAAAGCAAATTGCATTGAAAAATTATTTTTCCACGTAAGACTTTGAATTATTATAATCAGAAGGCAAAGCCTTTGCTTTATCCTTTTGTTGAGAAAGATAATCTTGGCCATTTCTAACAATTCTATGAATCTGCTCAATGTCACGCTCTAAATTATTTAAAACTTGTTCCGCATATGCTTGAGCACCTTCTTTTGTCTGCATAGCATCTTGATATGCACTTCTTCTTACTGCTTCTGCTTCTTCTGCAGCTTTATTTTTCATTTCTTCACAACTTTCTTTAACTTGTTCTTGAATTTTAGCTGCTTTTTCTCTTACTGCTCTTATTAATTCAGATTCACTTAATATATTAGCTGCTGTATTTTGAGCTTCAGAAATTATCCTATCTGCTCTACTTTGAGCTTCCATATATATATCATCACGTCTCTTTAAAATCATCTCTGCTGTTTTGATTTCTTCAGGAAGTATGGCTCTTATTTTACTTAAAATATCTTGAATATCATCAGTATTCATAAATAAGCAGTAGCTTCCAACATGAAATTTGTTATCTAATAATTCATCTGCTTCATCTATTAAATGACTAACTCTTAACTCTGTCATGGTTTTAACCTTTCGTATATTTCAATTCCAAATATTTTGCTACCGGCTCCGGTACAAACTTAGATACATCACCCTTCATTAGGGCAATTTCTCTTACAGTACCTGATGATATAAAATTATATTTCGGTTTTGTTATCAAGAAAACTGTATGTATATCAGAACACAATGCGCTGTTTGCTTGTGACAACTGCATTTCATATTCAAAATCAGAAACTGCCCTTAGTCCTCTGATTAATACATTTGCATTTTTCTTTTTTGCATATTCGATAGTCAAACCGTCAAAACTATCTATTTCAACATTTTCTAAATCCTTGCAAGATTTTTTTATTAATAATAGCCTGTCTTCTAAAGGTAAAAAACTTTTTTTATTTACATTTATTGAAACAACAATAATAACTTTGTCAAAAATAGCTGCAGCTCTCTTGAGTACATCTAAGTGACCTTTCGTAATAGGATCGAAACTACCGGGATATATTGCTATTTTCAATATCTTTACCTTTTTAAGATATAACTACAATATAATTATATTGCAATCATGTTTTTAAGATTATCAGCAAAGTCAAAAAGTTTAGGATTATTTACAAACAAATATTACGGATTATAACGTGTAAACGCTCCGTCAAAATACAAGTGTATGCAGTTTTTGCCGTTCTCTTTGGATACATATAATGCTTTATCTGCCCAATCAATAAGCTCTTTTATATCTTCTGATGCATTTGGATATTCTGAGATTCCTATACTTACTGTAGGTCTAATTATTGTTTCATTATCTACATGAACTTCTATTTCACTTATTTTTGTTCTCAAACGCTCTGCAATTGTTACAGCATTTAAAGCTGCTGTTTCCGGTAAAATTATTGTAAATTCTTCTCCACCATATCTTGCCGGAATATCTACATGTCTTATTGTTTTTTGAATAGTAGCAGCTATTTCTTTTAGAACCATATCACCAACTAAGTGACCATAGGTATCATTTACTTGTTTAAAATTATCTATATCTAGCATCAAAAGAGATAATACATGATGATATCTTTGTACTCTTTTCATTTCAGATTCCAACAAGAAATAGAAATGTCTATGTATATACAATTTAGTTAAACCATCTTTTGTTGCAAGCTCATATAATTGAGCATTATCTACAGCAATTGCTGCCTGATTTGCCAATGCTTCCACAAACTCTAAGTCTTTTTTATTAAATAATTTCCCGTTTTTCTTATTGGTTATATTTATAATACCAATACATTCACCTTTTGCAATCAAAGGAACACAGATTAATGAAGAAACATTATTACTATCATCAAATCTGTTAAAGCGTGGATCTTGACCGCCCAAATTTGTAATTATAGATCTTTTTTCCGTAAATACTTTTCCTGCGATTCCGCTTTCAGGCTTCATCTTTTGGCATTCAACCAAACCATTATTTATGTCTTCTTCATGTTTCTTATCTTTTAGACCATAAACTACCTTTACTTGAAGCGTATTATCTGAAGGATCATACAACATTAAAGAACCCTTTTCAGCATTTACAGTTTCTATTGCTTTATCAAGAATTACACTTATTAACCTTTTTAAGTCATCAATAAAATTAACAGCTTGAGAAATATTATAAAGAATAGAAAGATTATGAAGAGTTTTATTAAGTTCTACTATCTTTGCTTCTTGTTCTTTTGTTTGTATAAATTTTCTCATTATAGGTTCTACACAACTAAATACCTGATTAATGTATCGCAAATCATCATCAAAAAAATCAGAACCATCTTCTTTTTTACTTATTGAACATACACAAAAAGGCTGACTATCATTATAAAATACTTTCAAATATTCCGTTTGCAATTCATTCAATTTATTAGTATTCCAAAATGCCTTATATATAATGCCATCTTGATTAGTTACCTTTATTAGTTCATCTGAACCAACTTGTAAAAAAGGAGCATTATCAGCATCAAATTCAAAATCCAAATCAGAATCTGATACTATATTTTTAGTTTGGAATATTCCATTTTCTTGAAGAAAAAAACGAATACTTTTTAGCCCTAATGAAGATTTTACTAGAAACGCAACTTTAGATAGTAAATCTTCTATAGTCCTTGATTGATTTGCAACCATATTCAAATCAAAAAGATTATGCAATTCAAGTACATTTTTCTGTAAACTATATAACTTTTCCGCCAAATCTTGATTCATATAAGTATTATACATTAAAAAAGTTTATTAAAAAGCTTTATTTATTATTTTTCAGAATTTTTCTTATTTTCAATACATGCTAATAATGCAGAGGAAGCAATCAAAACAGGTGCAAAAAAGCCTGTAAGATTATTTAATAAAGATTTCTTTATAGGTATATTTTTCGAGGTTTTATCAATCGCCGTCCAAGCACCAGTCAAAAGCAACAAAACAGGAGTCGACTGTTTTGCATGTTTTACAAAACTATCCACATAAGGTTTGGCTTTATATTCTTTCTGCTTTTTTATTGAACTGCTTGAGATAAATTGATTAGTTTGTTTTATAGGAGCAGAGACATTGGCAATAGAAACACTTTCAATCATAAAGTTTCCTCTCAAAACTTTAGTTATTTATAAATTTAGATACAACTATTATATCGCTTTTTAAGCATTTCGTCGATAAAAAAACCAAATTGTTACATTCCGAAATTTCATTTCTTTCACAGCCCTGCATAAAACATATGCCATCTTTATCAGCTAATATTTTGGGTGCTATGAATTGTATAAGTTTATCAGCCAGCTTCTCTTGCACAAATATATTATTGAGTTTTGAACCGGCTTCAACCAAAATACTCATAATTCCTTTATTATAAAGTAACTCAACAGCTTTTTTTATATCTACATGTTCATTTTTCAAAGGGCATTTTATAAATTCTGCGTATTTTGTATGTTCATTTATTTTCTTATCAGCAACATTTTCTCCTACAACAATAAATACTTTTGTCCCGTCATTATCGTAGATTTTACTATTTTTAGGAGTTGAAAGATTTGTATCAATTACTATTCTTACGGGGTTCCTTCCTTTTTTCATTCTGCATGTCATTGAAGGATTATCTTTTATAACTGTTGCTGAACTTGTTAAAATTGCATCATATTTGTTTCTTAGCTTTTGCACTTCATAGCGGGAATATTCATCTGTTATCCATTTAGATGAACCTGTTTTTGTTGCTATTTTTCCATCAAGAGTTGTTGCCGTTTTTATTGTTATAAATGGAGCTTTTTCCGTATGGTTTTTGAAAAATATCTCGTTTAATTCTTTACATTCATTTTCAAGAATACCAGTTATAACTTCTATACCTGCATTTTGAAGTTTTTTTACTCCATTCCCCGCAACTATAGGGTTTGGATCAAGCGTTCCTATAACGACTTTTTTTATTCCTTTTTCTATAATCAAATCAGCACAAGGAGGGGTTTTCCCATAATGAGAGCAAGGTTCCAAATTAACAATTATGGATTTCCCTTTTAAATCTTCATTCGCCGAAAGAATAGCATTTCTTTCGGCATGGTTTTGACCGTATTGTTCATGCCTGCCTTCTGATATTATTCTATAATCGTCATCAAAAATTACAGAACCTACCAATGGATTAGGTGAAACATGCCCTTCACTTTTCTTTGCAAGTTTAATACATCTTCGCATCAGTTTTTCATATTGCTTAAGCATTATTTAACTTTCTTATAAAATGCATCTGCAACAATCTGAGAATATTTGTCTTTTTCATTTACCGATAAAATAATAAGATTCTTTCCTTCTTCCAATTCTGCAACACCCAATATACCTTCCATATCTTTTATAGGGAGATTTGATATTTGAGCTACCACCTTAACATATGGAATTGTCTGTCCTAAACCTTCTAAAGAACCATGTTTTACAACTTCTATTTTATCAAACTTTACAACTTTATATTTATATTTGTTCACTATTGAGTCAATTTTAGTTTGTATATCATCACTTTTAATATCATCTTTTGTAAGGATATCACCATCTTTTGGTTCAATCATAATCATTTTTTGTCCGCTTGCATTATGCTCGGCAATAATCATTCTGTTTTTTAATATCTTTAGATTTTTATCAATAGTATATTCATCTTCAATCTCAGATAAATCAACAACATCTTTCGTTTTATCTATTATTTTTTCTTGAGAAGATGTTTCGGTTTTATATTCTTGGATTTTATCCTTTATAAAATCAATTACACCTAAATGCAAAAGACCAAAAAATACCAAAACAGCAATAACAGTCTTGATAATAAAACTTAAACAACCTTTCATTAAAACTCCTTTACTAAGATATGTATATTCGTTGAAAATAAGCGGAATTTGTAATACATTATAGCTATGACAAATGAAGAAATCAAGAATTCAAACAGTATTGATGTAGATTATGAACTTGCCACACCAATGTTCAAACAATTCCTTGATATAAAAAGAAAATATCAGGAAGTTGTTTTATTGTACAGAATGGGCGATTTTTACGAAGGATTTTTTGAAGATGCAATTATTTTTTCAAAAGTTCTTGGGTTAACTCTAACTCATAAAGATGGGGGTGCCATTGGGAAAGTTCCTATGGCAGGAATTCCCGTAAAATCTTTAAATATGTACATACCTAAACTTTTAAATGAGAATATAAAAGTTGCAATATGTGAACAATTAGAAAACCCAAAAGATGCTAAAGGCTTGGTAAAAAGAGATATAGTTAAAACCATCACTGCAGGAACCATAACAGAGGTTAATTTACTTGAACCTACAGGCAATAACTTCTTAGCATCAATAATAAATGTTAATAATATATTCGGACTTGCTTATACTGATATATCAACAGGTGAATTTAAAGTTACAAAAGGTTCTCTAGAAGAAATTTTATCAGAACTGGCAAGAATAAAACCGGCTGAAATATTAACGCCAATAAAAAAACAAAAAATTATGCCGTTTCAGATTGTACCTGAAGAAAAAATTGATTTGCCAGATTCTATTACAGCTATATATCCTTGCACAAAAATGCCGTTATCATCATATGATGAAGATAATGCAATAAAAAGAATAAAAGAAGTATTTAATGTAGTTTCACTTGAAGCATTTGGATTTGAAGAGTTTAAACCTGCATTTTTTGCAGCTGGTGCAATGATTGATTATATTCTTGAAACGCAAAAAGGAGTTCTTCCAAAATTTGATGTAATTAAACCTTATTCAATATCAGAATTTGTTTCAATAGATGCTTCGACAAGAAGAAATCTTGAATTAATAGAAACGTCAAGAGATAAATCAAAATATGGTAGCCTATATTGGGCTATTGATAAAGTCAAAACACCAATGGGCTCAAGACTTTTAAAATCTTGGATAACTCAACCGATTAAAAACATAGATGAATTAAATACAAGATTGAGTGCGGTTGAAGAACTTATAAATAATGCTTCAAGCAGGTTGAACATTTCAAACCTTATGGACAGAATATGTGATATTGAGCGTTTAGCAGTTAAATTAAGTAACGGAAGTGTCAATCCAAGAGATTTCTTAGCACTTAAAGATACATTTGCTCTATTTCCTAACTTTGAAGCATTATTCAAAGGATTTGAAAATCCATATCTAAATAGTTTTACGGATAGAATTGCTGATTTAGTTGAATTTGCATCGATAATTAACAGAACAATTGATAATAATGCATCAATAACAATAAAAGACGGCGGAATAATAAAAGATAACGTAAATAGTGACTTGGATTATTACAGAAGCCTGTTAACCGGCGGTGAAGAATGGCTCAGAAATTTTGAAAATGAGCAAAAAGAAATAACTGGTATAAAAAATCTTAGAGTAAGCTATAACCGAAATTTTGGATTTTTTATTGAAGTTACAAAATCAAATCTTTCACAAGTTCCTATGAATTATATCAGGAAGCAGACTCTTACTAATGTTGAAAGATATATGACAGAAGAACTAAAAAAACACGAAACAGATGTTTTTTCTGCTCAGTTTAAGTCTATAGAACTTGAACAAAAGATATTCTCTGACCTTGTGGAATATTCAAAATCTTTTGTTGATATTATTAAAGAAACAGCTCATTTTCTTGCGAGAGTTGACGTTTTGTTATCATTTGCAATAAATGCAATAGAATCAAACTATATAAAACCTGAAATTGTCGATACTAATGAATTATATATAAAAGACGGAAGACATCCTGTTGTAGAAAAAATCTTACCAATGGGTCAATATGTTCCTAACGATTTGAAATTAATTGCTGATATCCATAATTATGAAGATACTCAATTTATGATATTAACCGGTCCTAATATGGCTGGGAAATCTACATATATGAGACAAAATGCTTTAATTGTTCTATTGGCTCAAATAGGTTCTTTTGTACCTGCTTCATACGCAAGAATCGGTATTGTAGATAAAATCTTTACAAGAGTCGGTGCTGTTGATGATTTGTCATTAGGTCAATCTACTTTTATGGTTGAAATGAATGAAACTGCATATATTTTAAACAGCGCAACCGAAAAAAGCCTCATATTACTTGATGAAATAGGAAGAGGAACTTCAACTTATGATGGCGTTGCCATAGCTTGGTCAGTTGCAGAATATATTGCAACTAAAATAAAAGCAAGAACAATTTTTGCAACCCACTACCATGAACTTAATGTAATGCCTAACTCTATTGAACAAATAAAAAACTACAGAATAACTCTTTCAGAAGAAAATGGCGAAATAAAATTTTTAAGAAAAGTCGTAGAAGGAAGTGCAAGTAAAAGTTACGGCATACAAGTTGCTAAAATGGCAGGTCTTCCTGATTGTGTTGTTTCTAAAGCACAAAATTTGATGAATAAAATGCAAATAGATTATTCTAAAGATTTGTCAAAGAAAAAATCAAAACAAAAAATGCACGATGTACCACAGTTAACTTTATCTTTTGATTAAAAGGATTTATTATGCAAAATTTTATTAAAAGTGATAAAGGAATTATTCTATTATTAATTCTTATATTTTGTTTAATTCTGCCATTTTTCTTTTTACATCAAGGATTATTACTGATTGATACAGGCAGAGAATTCTACATTCCTCAACAAATACTGCAAGGAAAAGTATTGTATAAAGATATTTTTAATATTTACGGACCTTTATCATATCAATTTAATGCTATTCTACTATTTTTATTTGGACAAAAAATAAACACTTTATATTTTGCAGGCATAATCAACTCTTTAATTATAATAATTACTTTATATTTACTTGCAAGAGAGTTTTTAAAAAAACATATTTGTTTTTTATTCTCTATATTAATAATGTTTTCTCTTGTTTTTACAACATTTTTATATAATTCAAATCTGACATATTCATTTGCAATAATTTATGCATTATCTTCATTTTTAATATCAGTGCTTTTTCTCATAAAATATATAAAAAACGGGAATGCCCAAATGGCATATTTATCATGCCTGTTTGCAGGACTAAGTATTACAAACAAATACGAATTCAGTTTATACCCTTTAGTCTTAGCTTATGTACTTATATTTGTTAAACCAATCGGAATAAAAAATATAATTAAATCTTTCGGATGTTTTATTTTGACACCTTTTATAAGTTTTGGATATATCCTCTTACAAGGAATTAATATAAATCAAATAAAAGACACCATTATATTATTCCAAAATCTTATAAATGCACCTACTTTAAAAATATTTTTCTTGAAAGTAGGAGTATTCTTTGACTTTTCATATATCAAGCATTTAATATTGCAAAACAAAATCTTTGCAATATTCGGTATTATTCCATTAATAAATTTAATTATATTTCTTATTAATATTAAAAAGTTATATGAAAATAAGCCTCTTTTTATATTGTTATTATGCGCAATAACAGCAAGTGCAAAATCTTTCTTTTACCTTAATGTAAATCATATGGGAATTTTCATTTTCCCAATATGTTCACTTGCTTTAACCATATTAATATCAAAATATTATGAAAAGTTTATTCCAATATTTTTGAGTGCTTGTATTCTTCTTTTTGCAGCAGAAGATTTTTCTTCTCTTGAATATAAAAATTATCTTCTTAAAACGCATAAAGGAAATATTTATACCTTTAAAAAAGATGGTGAACCGATAAAAAAAGTATCAGATTTCATTACAAATAATACAAAAGATACAGATAAAACAGTTGTGTTACCGGAGGGTTGTTTTATAAACTTTATAACGGAAAGAAAAGGCGACGATTTTTATTATAACTTAAGTCCTCTGTTTTATAATGACGTATTTGGAGAAAAAAGAATAATCAAACATTTCAAAGAAAATCCCCCTGAATATTTCGTGATTTTACCAATTAACAATATAGAATATGGAAGCAGTTATTTCGGAATTGATTACGCACAAAATTTTTATGAGATGATTATTAATAATTACGATATAGTAAAAAAAGAAAATGATATAAAAATATTTAAAAGAAAGAAAATAGAATGAGACAGATTGCTTTAATTAATCACGGGTGTGCAAAAAATTTAGTTGACTCTGAACTAATGCTTGGGAAATTAATCCAAAACGGATATAAAATAACTCTTGATGAAACAAAAGCAGATATTGTAATTATTAATACATGTTCATTCATAAACGATGCGGAAAAAGAATCTGTCAAATCAATATTTGATATGATAAACGCAGGAAAAAAAATAGTTATAACAGGCTGTCTGCCTCAAAAATATAAAAAAGAATTACAAGAACTAATTCCTGAAGCATTAGCTTTTTTAGGAACATCAGATATTGATAAAATTGTTGATGTAATAAAAAAAATTACAAAAGACAAAAAAACCAGATATGAAGTAAATGAAAATCCTGAATATAACTACCCTGAAGATGTAAAACGTCAACAAATTACAATGGGTGCAAGTTCATATATCAAAATAGCTGAAGGCTGCAACTTTAATTGCGGATACTGTATAATTCCGCAATTAAGAGGTCCATATAAATCAAGAAAAATAGAAAATATTGTTAAAGAAGCAAAAGAACTTGCCCAAAAAGGCGTAAATGAAATAGTTTTAATTGCCCAAGATACAACCAGCTACGGCAAAGATATATATGGAAAACCATCATTAAAAGAACTGTTAATTGAACTAAATAAAATAGAAGAATTAAGTTGGATACGTATTATGTATACATATCCATCATTTATAACAGATGAACTTTTAGAAACGATTAATAAACTGGATAAAGTTGTTAAATACATTGATATTCCGCTTCAACACGTAAGCAAAAACATGCTTGAAGCAATGAACAGACCTGTTATTGATAATAAAAAATTAAT